>NZ_JBTVPY010000022.1:0-104741 GCF_054720805.1 Pseudomonas sp. MT3 | reverse complement strand
CTGAAAATAAGGGCGAAGGTGTAAACCTTATTCAGGACGGGACACAGAAATGAAAAACGCCCCGGCAAGCGGGGCGTTTTTCATCGAGCCTTGGATCAGGCGGCGCACATGGACTGGTGCGTCTCGACCAGATGCTGCACTACACCCGGATCGGCCAGGGTGGAGATATCCCCCAGCGAATCGTACTCGGCCGTGGCGATCTTGCGCAGAATGCGGCGCATGATCTTGCCCGAGCGGGTCTTCGGCAGGCCGGGCGCCCACTGGATCACGTCCGGAGTGGCGATCGGGCCGATTTCCTTGCGCACCCAGGCCTTCAGCTCCTGGCGCAGCTGCTCGTTGTTGTCCACACCGGCATTCAGGGTGACGTAGACGTAGATACCCTGCCCCTTGATGTCGTGCGGCACGCCGACCACCGCGGCCTCGGCCACTTTCGGGTGGGCGACCAGGGCACTCTCGATCTCGGCGGTGCCCATGCGGTGGCCGGAGACGTTGAGCACGTCATCCACGCGACCGGTGATCCAGTAGTACCCATCTTCGTCGCGACGGGCACCGTCACCGGTGAAGTACATGCCCTTGAAGGTCTTGAAGTAGGTGTCCACGTAGCGATCGTGGTCACCGTACAGGGTACGCGCCTGGCCCGGCCAGGAATCGAGGATCACCAGGTTGCCCTCGGTAGCTCCTTCCAGGATGTTGCCCAGGTTGTCCACCAGCGCCGGCACCACGCCGAAGAACGGCTTGGCGGCAGAGCCCGGCTTCAGGCCGTGAGCGCCCGGCAGCGGGGTCATCAGGCACGCGCCGGTCTCGGTCTGCCACCAGGTGTCGACGATCGGGCAGCGCGACTGGCCGACGGTCTCGTAGTACCACTGCCAGGCTTCCGGGTTGATCGGCTCGCCAACCGAGCCCAGCAGACGCAGGCTGGAGCCATCGGCGCCTTCGACCGCGGCCTTGCCCTCGGCCATCATGGCGCGGATGGCGGTCGGCGCGGTGTAGAGGATGTTGACCTTGTGCTTGTCGACGATCCTGGCGACACGGGTGATGTCCGGATAGTTCGGCACACCCTCGAACAGTACGGTGGTCGCGCCATTGGCCAGCGGGCCGTAGACGACGTAGGTGTGACCGGTGACCCAGCCGATGTCGGCGGTGCACCAGAAGACTTCGCCCGGACGGTAGTCGAACACGCGCTCATGGGTCAGCGAGGCGTAGACCAGGTAGCCGCCGGTGGTGTGCAGCACGCCCTTGGGTTTGCCGGTGGAGCCGGAGGTGTAGAGGATGAACAGCGGGTCCTCGGCACCCATTTCCTTCGGCGCACAGGTGGAGCCTGCGACCTTCATCAGGTCCTCGAACCACACGTCGCGGTGCTGGTTCCACTTGATCGGGGAGCCGGTGCGCTTGCAGACGATGATCTTCTGCACGCTGCTGGTTTCCGGGTTGGTCAGCGCGTCGTCGACGTTGGCCTTGAGCGGGGTTTTCTTGCCGCCGCGCAGACCTTCGTCGGCGGTGATGACGACCTTGGAGCGGCAGTCGATGATGCGGCCGGCCAGGGCCTCGGGGGAGAAGCCGCCGAACACCACGGAGTGGATCGCGCCGATGCGGGCGCAGGCCAGCATGGCGACAACGGCCTCCGGGATCATCGGCATGTAGATGGTCACCACGTCGCCACGGTGCACGTCCTGGCCACGCAGGGCGTTGGCGAACTTGCAGACCTGCTCGTGCAGCTCGCGGTAGGTGATTTCCTTGTGCTCGGAAGGATCGTCGCCTTCCCAGATGATGGCGAGCTGGTCGCCGCGCTCGGCCAGGTGGCGGTCGAGGCAGTTGTAGGAGAGGTTCAGGGTGCCGTCGGCGAACCACTTGATGTCGACGTGGTGGTCGTCGAAGGACGTCTGCTTGACCTTGGTGAACGGCTTGATCCAGTCGATCCGCTGGGCCTGCTCGCGCCAGAAGCCGTCGGGGTTGACCACCGACTGTTGGTACAGCTTCTTGTAGGTGGCCTCGTCGGTCAGAGTATTGGCGGCCACTTCGGGACGCACGGGATACACGGATGCCGCTGTCATGGCGTACTTACCTCGGTCAGGAGTGTTGTTTTTGTTGCCGTCAGTTGTAACGGCGCCACCCTCCCCTAACCATACGACCATCGTCTTACCATTGGAGCCCCATACTGATGGGCCCCATCAGCGCGGCTTCTGCCGGCGCCGCACGGGCGTTAGACCAAGGTCGGACGCCCGTGCTCGACCATCATCCGCTCATGCTCCTCGAGCATCCCGGGCACGCAATCGCGAAGGAACTCCACCCAGGTGCGGATCTTCGCGTCGAGGTACTGGCGCGACGGATACAGCGCATAGACGTTGAGGTGGAACAGGCTGTAGCCCGGCAGCGCGCGCACCAGGCTGCCGTCCTTCAGGCCCTGCACGGCGGAGTACACCGGCAGCGCACCGATCCCCATGCCGGCGCGCACCGCCTCGGTCATGGCGTCGGCGGTGTTGACCTGGAAATGAGTATGGTTGATGCCGACCAGTTCCTGTCCGTCCGGGCCGTCGAACAGCCACTTGTCCAGGGACATCACCGAATTCACCAGACGCAGGCAGCGATGCTCGGCGAGCTCCGCCGGCTTGTTCGGGAAGCCATGACGGGCCACGTACTCGGGCGACGCGCAGAGCACGCTGTAGGTCTTGCCGATGCGCTTGGAGACGAAGCCCGAATCCGGCAACTCCTGGGCGATGACCACGGAGATGTCATAGCCCTCGTCGAGGATGTCGGTGATGCGGTTGGCCAGGGTCAGGTCGAAGCTGACCTCGGGGTAGATCTCGCAGTACTGCGAGATCGCGCGGATCAGATAATGCTGGCCGATGCCGGTCATGGCATGCACCTTCACCTTGCCGTGGGGCCGCGCGTGGGCGTCGCCGGCCTCGGCCTCGGCCTCCTCGATATAGCCGAGGATCTGCTGGCAACGCTGCAGGTAACGCTGGCCGGCTTCGGTCAGGGCGATGCGGCGGGTAGTGCGGTGCAGCAGGCGGGTGTGCAGGTGCGCTTCGAGTTTGGCCACCGTCCGCGAGACATAGGCGGTGGTGAGGTCCATGCGCTGGGCGGCGGCGGTAAAGCTGCCGGTCTCGGCGACACAGACGAAAGCACGCATGTTGTGCAGCAGGTCCATCATTTCTCCGTAAGAGCCTGTCCACGCCACGGCGGGCGGCCTCGGCAACGACACTCGACCGAGCAACGCCTTGTTACAGATTCATGACGGGCGGCGAATTGTCGCACACCTGTCACGACGGGATTATTGTCTTTTCAGGCAACAATAATTCATCCAACCGTCAGCTTATCCTGCCCCCCGGCGCACTTCTAGAATCGCCGTCCCCAACGCGGCCCGCCGCGACACCCCAGGATTCGCACCCGTGCTCCGCCTTTCGTGCAACGTGCTTCCACCCCTTCGCTCCGCCTTCGAACTACAGGGTTCCGAAAACCCGATCCAGCCCGACTACCGCCTGCCGAGATAAGACCGATGAGCAGTCTCTCCGTGCGCCTGCCCAAGGCCGCCGCGCTGCGCTTCGCCCTGTCCGACTGGGCGCACACCGACGGCGTCACCTGGATGTTCATCCTCAAGACGCTGATCACCGCCTTCACCGCCTTGTGGCTGGCCTACCGCCTGGAGCTGCCGCAGCCCAACACCGTGCTGGTGAGCGCCTTCATCGTGCTGCAGCCGCAGAGCGGCCAGGTGCTGGCGAAGAGTTTCTACCGCATCCTCGGTACCCTCGCCGGGCTCACGGTAATGGTCACCTTCATCGCCCTGTTCGCCCAGGAGCGCGTGCTGTTCCTGCTCTGCGTGGCGATCTGGGTCGGCCTGTGCACCGCCGGCGCCGCGCGCTACCGGGATTTTCGCGCCTATGCCTGCCTGCTCGCCGGCTACACGGCGGTGATGATCGGCATCCCCGCCACCCTGCACCCCGAAGGCGCCTTCATGCAGGCGCTGTGGCGGATGATCGAGATCACCCTGGGGATTCTCTGCACCGGCGTAGTCAGCGCCATCGTTCTGCCACAGACCAGCACCGCCGCCCTGCGCAATGCGCTGAACACCCGTTTCGGCGACTTCGCCGGCCTCGCCAGCGCGGGTCTCAACGGCACCCTGGAGCGCGAGCGTTTCGAACAGGCCAGCGCGCGCATCGCCGCCGAAGTGGTGGGCCTGGAAAGCCTGCGCAACGTCACCGCCTTCGAAGACCCGCATATGCGCCTGCGCAGCGGCCGCCTGGCGCGCCTGAACAGCGAGTTCATGCAACTGACCACGCGCTTCCACGCCCTGCAGCGCCTGCTCGATCGCCTGCGCCAGCGCCAGGCCAGCAACGTGCTGGAAGTGCTGATGCCGTGCCTGATCGACGTCAGCGAGCTGCTCGCCAGCTGGCACGGCCGGCCGCTCGGCGAAGCGGACGCCGAGCGCCTGAGCGTGCAGCTGGAACTGTGCAAGCACCACCTGATGCCGCGCATCCGCGAAGCCCGCGCCACGCTCGGCCACACCTGCCCGCGGGAGGCCGACCAACTGGATTTCGAGACCGCCGCCGAACTGCTCTACCGCTTCGCCGACGACATGCACAACTATGCCCAGACCCACGCTTCGCTCGCCGCGCACAAACACGAGCGCGAGCAGTGGAAGGAGCGCTTCACGCCCAAGGCCAACGCCCTCGCCGCAGCGGTCGCGGGCTTCCGCTGCGCGCTGCTGGTGATCGTCGGCGGGGTATTCTGGATCGAAACCTCCTGGCTCAGCGGCGCCACTTTTGCACTCACCTCGGTGCTGATTGCCGCCCTCTCCTCCGCCTCGCCCAACCCCAAGCGCCTGTCGTTGCAACTGACCCTCGGCACCCTGCTCGGCGCCACGCTCGGCTTCATCCTCACCTTCCGCGTGCTGCCGCATATCGACGGCTTCCCGCTGCTGTGCTTCGTGCTCGCGCCGGTGTTCGCCCTCGGCGCCTTCCTGATCACCCGGCCCAAGTGGAGCGGCTACGGGGTCGGCCTGCTGGTGTGGTTCTGCATCGCCTCGCTGCCGGCGAACCTGGCGCGCTACGACGCCTACACCTTCATCAACGAGTACCTGGCGATGCTCCTGTCGATGGGCATGGCAGTGGTGGCGGCGACCGTTATCCTGCCGCCCAATCGTCCGTGGTTGTGGGAGCGCCTGGAAGCCGAACTGCGCCTGCGCGTGGTACGGGTGATCAGCGATCCGCTGAAGGGGCTGTCATCCGGTTTCGAGAGCGGCACCCGCGACCTGCTCAACCAGGCCTATGGCTTATCCACAGGCCGCCCGGATGTGCAGCGCCGACTGCTGCGCTGGACCTTCCAGGTGCAGGAGATCGGCCTGTCGATCATCGAGCTGCGCCGCGAGCAGGAAGCGCTACCCAAGGAGCCCTGGTACGCCGAGCGCATGCCCTGGCGGCGGGCGGTCCGCGCCCTGGGCCGCGCACTGATCCGCCTGTTCATCCAACCCAGCGAGGGCAACCGCCAACGGGCGCTGGCGGCGGTGGAGCATGCCATCCACGCGACTCGCTCGACGGATGATCGTCGGCCGCCGCAATTCGACTCCTCGCCCCTGCGCCGGGTGTGCAGCTACCTGCACTTCATCCGCACCTCGCTGCTCGATCCGCAGTCGCCGTTGCGCGATTGAGTTACGCGGGTTTCGCGAGCAAGCTCGCTCCTACAGGCGTGCATCGGTGTGCTCTTCGTAGGAGCGAGCTTGCTCGCGAACCGCACGGCACAATATTTCAGATTGCTCGTAGGAGTGGACTCCGTCCTCGATAGGCTCGCATCGCGCCGGAGCACATCGCGGACGGGGTCCGCCTCTACGCACCCGACAGCCACATCGCGACCCCGGGCCAAGCTGCGACCACCCACCGCAGAACCTGCCCTGCAACCCGCGTCAATCCTGGATTGTTGCCTCTGAGTACGAAGTCTTGTTGGCGCCTGGATATATGACTCAGACCAGGTAAATCCTATTATTTCCGTGCTGTTACAGCGCGCGCCGCAACACCACCCAAGACCCATCATCATCCCCAACGCTTCCCGACGGAGCCCTCGGCTCAGCGTCACGGACCCGTCATGTCCGGACACCGGGAACAAGGCAGGTAAATTCATGAAAGCTGTAGTCATCCTGGCCATGCTGGGCTTCTCCTCGCTCGCCCTCGCCGAGCAGGCGAACGCCGCCGACCAGGCGCAAAGCGCGGCCGTGGAGCAGTACACCTACGACATGAAACTGGACGTTGCCCATGTGATCTCGACCACCGACGTCTCCAACCAGTGCGGCATCGTACCGGCGCGCATGACCTACGAAGACTCCCAGGGTCAGCGCCACACCGTCGAATACCAGGTGTGGGGCAACGGCTGCTCCGGCGGCTGACAGGCTTGGAACCGGCTCCTGATCAGCCACCCACCAGCTCAGGAGCGGTTCCAAGGCATTCCCGTCGGGGCACCACGCCGCCCCGCCGGGAGTGCTCCGTCTCTACCTGCCTACGGCTGCAGGGCCGCCTTCGCGATATTGCGACTGTGCGCGCCGAAGTGCCGGATCAATTGCAGAATCTGCTCATCCAACGCCTCATCGTGGCGGAATGGCGCCGGTGAGTTCCCCGCGCTGAAGTCCCCCGCCGGCGCCTTCTCGTTTTCCAGCCAGTGCCCGATGGCCGCATCGAACGCCGCCGCATGGGCATGGGACTCGCTCGCCACTACCTCGCGCAGATAGTCCGTCGAATACGGTGGATAAGTACCGTCCGCGCCGACATCGGCATAGGCCGCCAGCAACGACGACTGCCCGCCCTGGCGCAGCGTCTCGCGCAGCCAGTCCACCTGATAACGCTCCACACCCGTATGCCGGTCCGCCACGCGCTGGATCGCCGCCTGCTTGTCGGCATCGAAGCCGGCCATCGACTTGCCCGCCGTCCACAACATACTGGCGGTGGTCTCGCCCGGCAGCGGCGTCGAGTGGTAGGGCTGGGTCATGTCCTGGATGTAGTGCATCGCCCAACCAAGGAAGCGATAGCCCCAGTACGGGTGCCCCTTGTCGAACGCGAAGCGCGCCAGGCCGTAGAACTGGTAGGCGCGCCACTCCGGCCAGTTGCGCTGCAGATACGGCGCGCCGGCGAAGATGATCGCGTCCTCGTGGTAGAAGCCCATGTGGAATGGCGCCTGGGAGCTGAACTCGTAGCGCGGGTCACCGAACGGCTGGGTGCCGAAGCCGTAGCGCTGGCCAGCCTCACCCGGGTTGTCGCTGAACAGGTTGATGTCGTGACCGAAGTCCGGCTCGTCGGCGGCGCTGGCCAGCACGTCCAGCGCCGGAATCTTCTCGCCCGCCTGCAGTTGCACGAAACGCCATTGATTCCAGCCCGACAGATTACGGAACACCAGCACATCGGCCGGCCTGAGCGCGGCATGGCCTGGCAGCTCACCGCCCGGCGGCGGCTGCACGGCGGTGGCCAGCTTGATCTCCGGGTTCAGGCGCAGCGCCATGAGGAAGGCCTTGCCCAGGTCCTCGCGGCCATCCTCGGTCAGACGCAGGTCATCCGGGCGCGGCGGGTACTCGCGAAAGTGTTCGCGGGCGTAGGTTTCCTGCTCGTCGAGCAGCTTCACCAGGCCGGCGCGCTGCTGGCTGAGGAAGCTTTCCAGCGGCTCAACCTCGACCTCCGGCGCCTGGGCGAGCGCCGGCAACTGCTGCAGGGCGATATAGCTGCCCAGGGTGTGATTGGACCAGGCCCAGAGGCTTTGCGGCAGGGCCAGCAGGCCGGCCAGCAGGCAGGTGGAAAGTCGCTTCATCGGCTCTTCGCTCTTTTATTCGGCAATACAAAAGGAAATTTCGCACGCAGCCTAACAACCCGAAACCGCTACGGCACTGTCGAAGCTGGCCAGTGCGAGTCACGGATAACGCCACGGCTGACCATCATCAATGGCACGAACCGTACCAGCCACTACACTTGCCCGGCATGGAAAGTCGCCGGCACGGTTCCGCCGCCGGCCTATCGGTATAAGGGCGTTCCCATGCTGCAGTCCGTTTCACCCAAGCACGACCTCCCCCTCAAGCCCGATCCAGCCGAACCCCGCAGTGGCGTCCTCGCCCCCTTCAGCATCGCCGCGTTCCGCATCATCTGGATCTGCAACCTGTTCGCCAACCTGGGCACCTGGGCGCAGTCGGTAGCGGCCGCCTGGGTGGTCACCGAGGCTCATGCCAGCCCGTTGATGGTGGCGATGATCCAGGTCGCCTCAGCGCTGCCGCTGGTGCTGCTGTCGATCATGTCCGGCGTGCTCGCCGACAACCACGACCGCCGCAAGATCATGCTGGTGGGGCTTTCTGTCGAACTTTCCGGCGCCGCCCTGGTGACGGTGCTGGCCTTCCTCGCCTACCTCGACCCGCTGATGCTGATCGTGTCGATCCTCTGGTTGTCGCTGGGCAGCTCCATCACTATCCCGGCCTGGCAGGCGGCGGTGAACGAACAGGTGCCGCCGCGCATGGTGGGCGACGCGGTACTGCTCAACAGCGTCAACTACAACGTCGCCCGCGCCGTCGGCCCGGCCATCGGCGGGTTGCTGCTGTCGGCCACCGGGCCGTCCTGGGTGTTCCTGTTCAACTGCCTGTGCTACGCGGCGCTGATCTGGGCGATCTGGCACTGGCGCCGCGACGTGCCCCAGCGCACCCTGCCGCCGGAGCACATCTTCGAAGGCGTGATCGCCGCGCTGCGCTTCACCCAGTATTCCAGCGTTACGCGCCTGGTGATGATGCGTTCCTTCGCCTTCGGCCTGTCCGCCAGCGCCATCTGGGCGCTGCTGCCGCTACTGGCGCACCGTAACCCGGACGGCAACGCCTCGGTGTACGGCTACATGCTCGGCGCGCTGGGCCTGGGGGCCATCGTTGCCAGCACGATGGTCAGCAAGGCCCGCCAGTTGCTCGGCAGCAGCCGGCTGATCAGCTTTTCCGCCGCCGTGCTGGGGCTGGTGATGCTGACTCTGGGATGGGTCGACAATCTCTGGGTGATCTTCCCGGCGCTGATTCTCGGCGGCAGTTGCTGGATCGCAGCCGTGGCCACCTACAACTCCGCGGTGCAGATCCTCGTGCCCGACTGGGTCAAGGCCCGCGCCCTGGCGCTGTACCAGACCGCTCTGTACGGCGGCCTCGCGGCGGGCTCGTTCCTCTGGGGCCATTTCGCCGAAACCCTGGGCGTACAGGGGGCGCTGGTCGCCGCCGGCTGCCTGCTGCTGGTCTCGGTAGCGCTGCTCTACAACTCGCGCCTGCCGGAACTGGACGCCGCCAACATCGCCCGCGCACCGGGCGGCATGCCGGGCCAGCCAACCTTCGTATTCAACCCCGAACGGGGTTCGGTGCTGGTGTCCATCGAGTACCGCATCCCGGCCGAGCGCACCCGTGACTTCGTCCGCGCCGCCAAGCCGTTGCGCCGCCTGCGCCTGCGCAACGGCGCGGAACGCTGGGCGTTGTACCGTGACGTGAGCAACCCGGAAATCTGGCAGGAGCTGCTCCTGGTGGACAACTGGATCAGCCACCTGCGGATGCTCGATCGCATGACCATCGAGGACAAGACCATCATCGATAACGTCACCAGCCTGCATGCGGGCGATGCGCCTCCGGTGATTCACCACGGAGTGAGCTACGAGTCAGGGAGCTACGAGGCGCCACCGGAGACGCTGGGGTAATACGCGGGCCTTAAGAATCCCTCCCTCTCCCGACGGGAGAGGGAGCCCTCCAGGACAGTGGGCAGGAAGGAGGTCTGCCGGACGCATCGCAGGGAGCGACTGGCAAACCTGGGAGCTGAACAGCACTCTCCCTCGGGGAGGCGACTGCATGGATGCAGGATGCCAAAGCCGAGGACTGGGGATGAAGAGCCCCCAATCCCAAGAAGAACGCCTTACTCCGCCGCCGGCTTCTTGCGCTTCAGGGGCGCCATGCCATCCTGGCTCACCACCCTGGACGGGCCAGCCTTGGGCTTGGCGGCCGGCTTCTTCTTCGCCGGCGCCTTGCCGCCGGTCTTCTTCGCATCGTCCTTTTTCTTCTTGGTGCCGGCGGCCTTGCCCGACGCCTTGACCTTCTTCGGCCCCTTGTAGGTGCCCTTCAGCTCCTTGATGACACGCAGCTCGAAACGCAGCTTGAGGTAGCGCTCGATGCTCGACATCAGGTTCCAGTCGCCATGACCGACCAGCGAGATCGCAGTCCCCGAGGCACCCGCGCGGCCGGTGCGGCCGATGCGGTGCACGTATTCGTCGCCACGACGCGGGATGTCGAAGTTGATCACCAAATCCAGGCCGTCGACGTCCAGGCCACGGGCGGCCACGTCGGTGGCGACCAGCACCTTCACCGCGCCCTGCTTCAGGCGCTCGATGGCCAGCTTGCGGTCCTTCTGGTCCTTCTCGCCGTGCAGGACGAAGACCTTGTGGCCGGCAGCGATCAGGCGGCCGGTGAGGCGGTCGGCGGCAACGCGGGTGTTGGTGAAGACGATGGCCTTCTCATAGGCCTCGTTGGTCAGCAGCCACTGCAGCAACTCTTCCTTGTGGCCGACGTGGTCGGTCAGGATCACCTGCTGGCTGACATCCTCGTTCAACTCGCTGACACGGTTGAGCTGCAGGGTCTCCGGCTCGCGCAGGACCTGCTCGACCATCGCATGCAGGCCGCTGCCGCTGGTGGCGGAGAACAGCAGGGTCTGGCGCTCGGCCGGGCACTGCGCGGCGAGCTTGAGCACGTCCTCGGAGAAGCCCATGTCGAGCATGCGGTCGGCTTCGTCGAGCACCAGCACTTCCACGTCACCCAGCGGCAGGTTGCCAGCGTTGAACTGCTCGTTCAGGCGGCCCGGGGTGCCGATGATGATTTCCGGGTTCTTGCGCAGGCGCGCGCCCTGCACCTTGAAGTCTTCGCCGCCGGTGATCAGGCAGGCCTTGATGAAGGTGAACTGGGCGAAGCGCTCGACTTCCTTGAGGGTCTGCTGGGCCAGTTCGCGGGTCGGCAGCAGGATCAGCGCGCGGGCGCCGCTCCTGGGCTTGTCCTCGGTGAGCAGGCGATGCAGCAACGGCAGCACGAAGGCGGCGGTCTTGCCGCTGCCGGTCTGCGCCGTCACCCGCAGGTCGCGTCCCTCCAGGGCCTTCGGGATGGCCGCGGCCTGGACCGGGGTCGGCTCGGAGAAGGACAACGAATCGAGCGCCTTGAGCAGGCGTTCGTGCAGGGCGAATTGGGAGAACAAGGCAGACCTCGATATCACGAAAAGACCAAATAGCTGCATAGCGTAACCGATGCGCGGGTTTTATTCGCCGGTCGCAATCGGCATGGCCCACGTCGCGTGCGGGACAGCCACCGGTGGAAGCCGCTCCCAGACTGGCCGCAACCCTGTCCAGGAACGCCGAACAAGGAATGCCGCGATGATGCACCGCCCGACCGCCGCCGAGCGCCTGGAGCGCCTACCGCTGAGCCCCTATCACCGGCTGATCTTCGTGATCATCGCCCTGGCGTTCTTCTTCGACTCCGTGGACCTGGCGATGATGACCTTCCTGCTCGGCTCGATCAAAGCCGAGTTCGGCCTCTCCAGCGCCCAGGCCGGGTTGCTGGCCAGCTCCAGTTTCGTCGGCATGGTGATCGGCGCGGCGCTGTCCGGACTGCTCGCCGACCGTTTCGGGCGCAAGCCGGTGTTCCAGTGGAGCATCGTGCTCTGGGGCATCGCCAGCTACCTCTGCTCCACCGCCGCCGACGTGCAGCAGTTGACCCTCTACCGTGTGCTGCTGGGGATCGGCATGGGCATGGAGTTCCCCATCGCCCAGTCGTTGCTCTCGGAAATGATCCCGGCGCAGAAACGCGGCAAGTACATCGCCCTGATGGACGGTTTCTGGCCGCTGGGCTTCCTTGCCGCCGGCTGCCTGTCCTACTTCGTCCTGCCGCTGGCCGGCTGGCGCAGCCTGTTCCTGCTGCTGGCCTTCCCGGCGCTGTTCGTTCTGGCGATCCGTTTCATGATCCCCGAGTCGCCGCGCTGGCTGGAACAGGCCGGGCTGCAGGACAAGGCCGAGCGCTCACTGGAGCGCATCGAGGCACGGGTGATGGCCTCGCTGAAGCTGACCAACCTGCCCGAACCACGCCCGCTGGCCCGCCCGGAACCGAGCGCGCCGGGCTTCTTCCGCGCCTTCGCCGAACTCTGGTCGCCCACCTACCGGCACCGCACCCTGACGGTCTGGAGCCTGTGGTTCCTTGCCCTGCTCGGCTTCTACGGACTGACCTCCTGGCTCAGCGCGCTGATGCAGCAGTCCGGGTTCGCCGTCACCCAGTCGGTGTACTACACCGTGCTGATTTCCCTGGCCGGCATTCCCGGCTTCCTCTGTGCGGCCTGGCTGGTCGAGCGCTGGGGCCGCAAACCCAGTTGCGTGCTGATGCTCCTGGGCGGCGGCGTCATGGCTTACGCCTACGGACAGACGGCGGTATTCGGCGGCAGCCTGGGCCTGCTGATCGGCTTCGGCCTGGCCATGCAGTTCTTCCTGTTCGGCATGTGGGCGGTGCTCTACACCTACACGCCGGAGCTCTATCCCACCTCGGCGCGCGCCACCGGCTCGGGCTTCGCTTCGGCGGTCGGTCGCGTCGGCTCGCTGCTCGGCCCCACCCTCAGCGGCCTGATCCTGCCAGTGGCCGGCCAGGGTGGCGTGTTCACCCTCGGCGCACTGTGTTTCCTGCTGGCTGCCGGCGTGGTCTGGGCCTTCGGCATCGAAACCCGTGGCCGAACCCTGGAGGAACTTGCCGGCTGATGCACCGCCCAACGTAGGTAGGAATCGGACAGACGCACCAGCACCCCGCAGCCGTCGTGCCATGCTCTGATCGTGCCCCCTGCAACGGAGAAACAGGTGCAAGCGACACTCATCTATTTCGTGGCCGCCAGCCTGGACGGATACATCGCCCGCCCCGATGGCAGCGTGGACTGGCTGCAAGGCTACGACAGCGCGACTGACGACCACGGCTACGGCGCCTTCTACGCCAGTATCGACGGCCTGTTGATGGGGCGCGCCAGCTACCTGCATTGCCTGGAGCAGGGTGACTGGCCCTATCCGGACAAGCCGACGCTGGTCATGACCCGCGCCAACCACATGCCCCTGGCGGGCCCTCGGATCGAACTGGTCCACTGTCCGCCGAGCGAGGCCCTGGACGCCCTGCAAGCCAAAGGCTGCGAGCGCATCTGGCTGGTCGGCGGGGGCAGCCTGGCGGGGAACTTTCTCGCCGCGGGCTTGCTCGACGAACTGATCGTCAGCATCATCCCCCACCTGCTCGGAGCCGGCATTCCACTGTTCAGCATCGGGCTCGAACAGCGCCTGCAACTGCTGGAACAGCGCAGCTTCCCCAGCGGCATCGTGCAACTGCGTTACCAAGTCCTCAAGGAAAGTCCCTCGCCATGACCCTCGTCACGATCAACATCGCCGCCGCCTGCCTGCTCGACGACAGCGGCCGACTGCTGCTGGTGCGCAAGCGCGGCACCCAGGCCTTCATGCTGCCGGGAGGCAAGCACGAGCCCGGCGAAACGTCGGTGCAGGCCCTGCTGCGGGAACTGGATGAAGAGCTCAACCTGCGCCTGACGGAAAACGCACTTGCCCCGCTGGGTCGCTTCCAGGCCGACGCCGCCAATGAGCCCGAGACCCGAGTCGACGCACAGGTCTACGTGGCAGCCCTGCCTCACCCGGTCAGCCCGGCGGCGGAGCTGGAAGAGCTGGCCTGGCTGGACACCACCGGCAACACCCCGCACAGCCTCGCGCCACTGCTGCGCGAACAGGTACTGCCTGCCCTTCTCCGGCACCTGGCCTGATCCCGGACCGCTGCAAAAGCCTGCATTTCGTCGGGTTTTTATCCGCGACACCGCGCCACGTCTGGCTTTGCGCCATCAGCGGCAGGGCGCCCTCCGTCATAGCCGAAACCCCCATGCCATAGGGCTTCCCGCTATAAGGCCCAGGCGTGACCAAAGGGTCTGGATACATGTCACGGAACCTCCGGCAAGTCACATGACGACCGCCAGAATCGACAGGCGGTAAGAACTGTCATGAAAACTCGTTCAGAATGCGTGGAATTTTTGAGCGGACAAAGGAAACCACGCCGCAGAACAACGGCGATCCAGCGGAGTCTGGGTGACATCAACCAGCAAGAAGACATGCCGAATGCGACGTAACATTTTGACATGCCTTTCCATAGGCTTGGCGACCCTCTTGGCCGCCACCGAGGCAACTGCCTCCTCCAAGATCACGCGCACCTACCACCCCGCGCCGGTCGACCTGCGCGTCCCGGTCCAGGGCAGCGCCCTGCTGACCATGACGCCCAAGGCTGAAAAACCTGCCAAGAGCGAGGCGCACCAGGTTACCCAGCGCGCCTTCAGCATGATCGGAACCCCCTACCGCTGGGGCGGCACCTCGCCCAAGCGCGGCTTCGACTGCAGCGGATTGGTCAACTACGTCTTCCAGAACATCGATGAAGTCGACCTGCCGCGCACCGCGCGCGAAATCTACAGCATGCGCGGCAACCCGAAGGTGGCCCGCGGCGACCTGCAGCCAGGCGACCTGGTGTTCTTCCGCATCCACAACCGCCGCACTGTCGACCACGTCGGCATCTACGTTGGCGACAACCAGTTCGTCCATGCTCCACGCCGTGGCCAGAAGGTTCGCGTCTCCGACCTCAATGGCGACTACTGGAAACGCCACTACACCGCCGCCCGCCGCATCCTGCCGGAAACCCTGGCCAAGGCCGACATGGACAACCATCACTTCGACTGACGGCCTACGCTCTCCCCTTGCGGGAGAGCGCTTCCCACCTCAGCCCTTCACCTTGAAGGCATCGCGACGCGCCTGACGGCGCAGCAGACGCGCGCTATCCCAGCCCGTCAGCAGCACCGCGATCCAGATCGGCCCGTAGGTCCAGATCTGCGCCGACTGAAACGCCTCGCCGAGGAACAGCACGGCAATGGCGAACAACAGCACCGGCTCCACGTAGCTGAGAATCCCGAACAGCCCCATCGGCAACAGCCGGCTGGCCGCCATCATGGCGCCAAAAGCCAGAGCGCTGATCAGCCCCAGCACCGGCAATAACGCCCATAGCCGTGGCGTTTCCTCCAGCACCTGTCCGCTGCCGGTCAGCCACAGCGCCAGGAAGGCGAACGGCAGCAGCACGGCCATCTCGAAGACGAAGCCGGACAATGCATCCACACCCATCCTGCGGCGCAACATGAAATACGGCGGGTAACCCAGCGCGGTGATCAGGGTGAACCAGGAAAACGCCCGGGTCAGCCACAGTTCGTGCAGCACGCCGGCCACCGCGAAGGCGACGGCAACGGCCTGCAATGGCGTCAGGCGTTCGCCGTAGAACACCCGACCACAGAGCACCATCGTCAGCGGCAGCAGGAAATACCCCAGGGACAGCTCCAGGGTGCGCCCGACCATAGGAGCCCAGATGAACACCCCCCACTGCACCAGCATCATCGCCGCCGTCAGCGGGAAACAAGCCAGCAGCCACGGCTCTCGCAGCAGACGCCGACCCGACTCACGCAGCACTCCGCCCTGGCGGGTGAACCACACCAGCAACAGCACCATCGGAATCGACCAGACCACCCGGTGAGCGATCACCTGGATGCTGGTCAGCGGCTCCAGCGAATGGATATAGCCCGGCAGGGTCACGAACAGTACGGACGACGCCAGGGATAGCGCCACACCACGTCCGGAGATATTCATGCGTGAAGCTCCCGCTGGCGACGCAATCCCAGGCGATTGACGCCCAGCGACGCAACGATCACCGCCCCGCCCAAAGCCAGGCGCGGCAGGTCCGCCGCCTCATTCCAGATCAGCAGATTGATCAGCAATCCCACCGGCACATGCAGATTGTTCATCACCGCCAGGGTGCCAGCATCGACCAAGGTGCCGCCCTTGTTCCACCAGAACTGCCCCAGCGCGGTAGCCAACAGCCCCATCCACACCAGCA
This sequence comes from Pseudomonas sp. MT3, assembly GCF_054720805.1. NCBI lineage: Bacteria > Pseudomonadati > Pseudomonadota > Gammaproteobacteria > Pseudomonadales > Pseudomonadaceae > Pseudomonas > Pseudomonas sp. MT3. The sequence goes on along the minus strand of NZ_JBTVPY010000022.1, from coordinate 88,801 downwards.
CGCCCCATTGCACGTCGGTAGTCGGCAGCTTCTGCGGATTGCCGAACAGCAACCAGCCCGGCAGCGCAATCAGCAGCGCGCCGACGAAGAAATAACCGAAACGGCGGAATTGCGGGATATCCGAGGGATAGCGCTGCACCAGATGCTTGTACATCACCTGGCCGGCCGCGAAGGTGGCGTTGGCCAGTTGCAGCAGCAGGAAGCCTTCGACGTAGTCGCCGCTGACGCCGTCGTAACGGATGATCCCGGCACCCAGCACCGCCACGGCTGCGGCCAGCAGCGCCCAGACGTTGAAGCGACGATTCAAGGCATCGTCGATCAGCGCCACATGCAACGGCGTCAGCACGGTGAATAGCAGCACCTCCGGCACCGTGAGCACACGGAAGCTCTGGTACAGGCAGACGTAGGTGATGCCAAACTGCAACGCTCCCACCAACATCACCCCCGCGACGAAGCGAGGATGCACACCGCGCCAGCGAGTCAGCGGCAGGAACACCAGGCCGGCCAGCACGACACGGGTCAGCACCGCGAAATAGCTATCGACCTGCCCGGCGAGATACTCACCGATCAGGCTGAAGGAGAACGCCCAGAGGACGGTAACGAAAAGCAGGTATGGCATGAGTGGCGCGACCGGAACGGGGCAAGCACCATAGCGCCTGTCTCACATCGGAGAAAGCGCTGCGCGCCCGCCGCCAGCGAAAGGCAGAAACGAAAAAGGGCGACCGAAGTCGCCCTTTTCCTTGGATGAGGAAACAGGGATTAGCCCTGGTTCTCCATCTGAGCACGGATCAGGTCACCAATGGTGGTCGGGCCAGTGCTTTCTGCGTCTTGCTTGCTACGCAGTTCTTTCATCGCATCCTTCTCGTCATCAACGTCCTTGGACTTGATGGAGAGGCTGATGACGCGGCTCTTACGGTCGATGCTGATGATCTTGGCTTCGACTTCTTCGCCTTCTTTCAGAACGTTGCGAGCATCTTCAACGCGGTCACGGCTGATTTCGGAGGCTTTCAGGATGCCCTCGATTTCGCCACCCAGGCTGATGACAGCGCCCTTGGCGTCAACTTCCTTCACGGTACCGCGAACGATGGTGCCTTTCTCGTTGAGCGATGCGTAGTTGGAGAACGGATCGTCTTCCAGCTGCTTGATGCCCAGGGAGATGCGCTCACGCTCCGGATCAACGGAGAGGATGACGGTTTCCAGCTCGTCGCCCTTCTTGAAGCGGCGAACGGCTTCTTCGCCAACTTCGTTCCAGGAGATGTCGGACAGGTGAACCAGACCGTCGATGCCACCTTCCAGACCGATGAAGATACCGAAGTCGGTGATCGACTTGATGGTGCCGGAGATCTTGTCGCCCTTGTTGAAGCGGCCGGAGAAGTCTTCCCACGGGTTGGACTTGCACTGCTTGATGCCCAGGGAGATACGACGACGCTCTTCGTCGATGTCCAGAACCTGAACTTCCACTTCGTCGCCAACCTGAACGACTTTCGACGGGTGGATGTTCTTGTTGGTCCAGTCCATTTCGGAGACGTGTACCAGGCCTTCCACGCCCTCTTCCAGCTCGGCGAAGCAGCCGTAGTCGGTGAGGTTGGTGACGCGGGCCATGACGCGGGTGCCTTCCGGGTAACGAGCCTTGATGGCAACCCACGGGTCTTCGCCCAGTTGCTTCAGGCCCAGGGATACGCGGTTGCGCTCGCGGTCGAACTTCAGAACCTTGACATCGATCTCGTCGCCAACGTTGACGATCTCGGACGGATGCTTGATGCGCTTCCAGGCCATGTCGGTGATGTGCAGCAGACCATCGACGCCGCCCAGGTCAACGAACGCACCGTAGTCGGTGAGGTTCTTGACGATACCCTTGACCTGCTGGCCTTCCTGCAGGGATTCCAGCAGAGCTTCGCGCTCGGCGCTGTTCTCGGCTTCCAGGACGCTGCGGCGGGAAACGACAACGTTGTTGCGCTTCTGGTCCAGCTTGATGACCTTGAACTCGAGCTCTTTGCCTTCCAGGTGAGTGGTGTCGCGTACCGGACGCACATCCACCAGGGAGCCCGGCAGGAACGCGCGGATACCGCTGACGTCGACGGTGAAACCGCCTTTGACCTTGCCGTTGATGACGCCCTTGACCACTTCGTCAGCGTTGAAGGCAGCTTCCAGAACCAGCCAGGATTCTGCACGCTTGGCTTTCTCGCGGGACAGCTTGGTCTCACCGAAACCGTCTTCTACCGCGTCCAGCGCAACGTGGACTTCGTCACCCACATTGATGGTCAGCTCGCCCTGTTCGTTGTAGAACTGCTCGACCGGGATGACGCCCTCGGACTTCAGGCCGGCATGAACGGTAACCCAGTCACCGTCGATGTCGACCACGATGCCGGTGATGATTGCACCCGGCTGCATGTCGAGGGATTTCAGACTTTCTTCAAAGAGTTCTGCGAAGCTTTCGCTCATGTTTATACCTGTAGTCAAAGGCTTGTAAGCCCGATTCCGCGTCACCAGCAAACACGGTCAAGTGATGAAAAAGAAGCCAGCAGGATCAAGACTGGTATCCTGCCGGCCCCCTGTTGCACCCGCCGAAACGGGCACTCCACATTCAGATTTTAAGGGAGCGATCCGCCTGATATGGACGAAACCCTCCCGATATAAGGTCTGGAATGTTAGCAACGCTCCACGGCTGCGTCAATTGGAGCTGAGCGATGCACGCAAGCTCCACCACTGCATGACGCGCCGCAATGGGGCTGTCAGGCGCCAGGAGCGGCTGTTGAGGACCTGGTCCAGGTGGAGCTGCAAGCCATCGGCATGACACCGCAGCGCATTCAGATCCTGTACCAAGCCCTGCACCTGCACCTGAGAGGCACCCAGGTCCTGTGCCAGGACCGTGATCCGCTGAGTAGACCTCTGCAATTGCTCCCGCCAGCCACTCTCGGCCTGGCGGAACCAGTTTTCGGCCTCTGCACGCCCGGCCTGCTCTTGACGGATGACATCTTCAAGCGTCGAAATCCACGCCACCTGCTCCCGACTGTTGCTCTCAACGTTGCGGAGCCAGCTTTCAGCCTCCGAGCGTCCAGCCTGCTCCTGGCCTATGGTGTATTCAAGCGTCGAGATCCACCCCATCAGGTCTGTCTCACGACTCAGCCACTCTTCTTTATACTGACGCAAATACGTCTCTTGCAGTTGGCAAAACTGGCCGATCGTCCATAGTTCCATGTCCCACTGGCCACATTGACGGAGGATGGGCCAAAGATCTTCGAATCGCCCAACGAGCCGCTCAATGCCGCAAGACAAGGCCGGGGCGTGAACATGGGCCTGATCGACACTCAAAGCGAGCAGAGTCCGATACAGACGCACCAGTTCAGGAAAACTATCCGGATGCTGCTCCAGCGCATCCAGATCGTAGGTGGCATGACGCAGCCCGGGATCAAACACTTGATCCCGAAATCGCTCCAGCATCCGCGGGTCGGGCTGCAGTCCCAGCCATGCGGCCAGCTCACCCAGAGCCGCCTCCGGCTGTTCGAGGAAGCGGTCATAGTCGACGACCATGAATCGCTTGCCGCCAGTGAACCGCAACGCCCTCACCATGTGCTCATACCAGAGCAACAGGCCTTTGCCGGTCGAGAAACCATCCCGGGCAGTCAGCGACGCCGCCACACTGAGAGGGTTTCTCAAGGGAATCAACAGCCAGTAGTCGATCTTCAGACGATCCAGCACCGGCGACCAAATATCTATCAAGCGTGGCAGACGCGGATCCTTGAGACCAAGCAGCCCTTCGCCCCTCAGCCGGGACTTCAACCATCGGGCGATCTGCAGTTGAAAACGCCAACGAGCGTCGGCGGCCATCCGCGTGCAGTCCACCCCCAGCGTCGAGGACGTCACCCCCAACGCCTGGTACATGCGCTCGTTAAGCTCCACCACGACCCGATCTTCCCAGAACCCCTTGGGATTATCCGGGGCCGGTCCTATCAGCCCATTGCCATATTCAACGCCCAGCCCCTCCAGCGCAGCGGAAAGCAGACTCGTACCCGAGCGGTGCATACCGAGAGTTATCACCAGCCGCTTCACTGCAGCCCCCCAGCCGCTCGTCCCAACGACATTTCCGGCGTCAATTTCCCCCGGTCTGGCAATACCCATTGATCGACGACCGGGCGAGTCCTCAAGTAGTTTTCATAGAACAGAGCAAACTGCGACCGTTCCATCAGCTCAGGTAAGCGGTACACCACATCGGCAATGGCATCGATCCACGACGGCAGTTTCCGTTCGGTCTCAGACAACACATGCAGAGAATGGCAGCCAAGGCGTACCGCCAGGATCTCCGGCGAGATGTCTTCGGCCCGGCTATCCGTCCCCAGATACAGGGTAAACACTCCTTTCGGATACCGCCGATACCGTGAGGGATGCGATAGATTGCAAAACGGGTTTCCGGTCGGTCTGCGTCGATAGCCCGCCATCAACCCGCTCCTCCAAGCGGCATCATGAAACAAGCGCGGATGGGCTCGACGCAGTATTTTTTTAACTTTCCTGACCTGGTGATTTGCCAGCCCAAGCCGCGACTCACCATGCTTCCGGTAAAGCAACATCGGTTCCTTGAGCACCTTTCCCCTGGTACCCAGGCTGGCTATACGCATCCAGAAATCCCAATCCTCATACAGCAACCCACGGTCCTCACTGAAACCGCCCACCCGCACCCAATCGTCCCGATGAAATACAGCGGAGACACCAAGATGGTTGACGAAGCGCAACAAGCCGGGGTGCAGGTCAAAGGTGCGTCGAATGCCACTCTCGTTGCCAAAGAGCCTTATCCAGCCATGCACCAGGCGTATGCCCAGGTCGCTTTCAAGCATTACGGCGCACTTCTCCAGATAGGAGTCAACCAGGCAGTCATCGGAATCCAGACAGCAGATATAACGACCTCGCGCATGTCGAATCCCCAGATTGCGCGCAGCGCCCGGCCCAGCATTGGGCTGGCGTAACAGCCGAATGGCGGTCATCTGCTTGAGCAACGCCAGCAGTTGCAGAGTGCTTTGCTCCGTCGATCCGTCATCCACCACGATGACCTCGAAATCCTGCAGTGTCTGCGAGCGCAGGCTGCGCAACGTGTCCAGCAGGAATCGACCGTGGTTATGGCAAGGCACGACAACACTGATAAGCGGCTGACTGGAGTCCCAGCACTCAACCTTTACCGTCCCCTCCAGTGTTGGTATTCGAGAGTATTGATGCATGAGCCGGAGCAAAACCGAGCGTCCTGCTCGCCGGACAACAGAGTGAAGACGCCTCATGGGCATCTGGCTTCAGTAGTGGTAACGGCAACCTGCGGAACATATCCGGGAATGGCCAAAACTCCGGATTTGAAAACCTGCCAGGAGTGCCGTTGCAGCACCATCACCTGGGCGCCCAGCGCCCTCAGGCGCGCACCCTCGGCATCGCCGAGAATTTCCCGTAGGGCCTGAATAAAGCGCGGAGCCTCCGCATCTGCCGGTAGCAGATACCCTCGAGCATCGGACACCAACTCGGCAACTCCGCCCACGTCTGGCGTCACGATGGGAAGCCCGGCTGCCGCTGCCTCCAGCAGGACATTGGGCAACCCGTCATAGGCCGAGGTATAGAGAAACGCTGCGTAATGACCAGCCTGGGCGATGCTCCAGAAGTCATCGAAGGCGCCCGCCATTCGAACATTCGGCAACTCCCGCAAGCGCCGCAGCAGCTCGACATCGTATTCCGGCGCAGCTTCACCGAAGACATCGAACACGATGTCCGGAGCCGACGCAGCGATGGCATAGAGGAGTTCAGGACGTTTCTGAGAAGCCAGGCGGCCGGCCCATAGCACCCTGGCGCCAGTTAGAGAGGGCTCGCTGATACGTCCCACGTAGGGAAAATACAAGGTATGAAGATTTTCCGCCGGCACACCGTCGCGTCGCTGGATATCAGCCTTGAATTGCTGGTTATCCGTGATGATTCCTGCCAAGTGCATGCTGGTAGTCGGCACGTAGTCGGTGGCGTACCCACAACGAATGCCATTGCGATCGAAGTCGTCACAATACAGGCTGGCATACAACGCCTTACCGCTGCTGACCAGAGCTTTGCCGAAGCTTTCAAACAGTTGCCAACCCAACTGCGAATTAATGAGATGCAGGGTGGCGGCGGGTGACTGAAGCAGCAGTCGCAGCAGTACCAGGCGCCGGTCTTCTTCCGATGCCTCTCGGGCCATGCGACCGTACTCAACGACACGAACACTACTGGGCAAGCGGTGCAACCAGGGAGAAGTCACATCGCGCGTCACTACCACGGTCGTTCTCCATCCCAGCTCATCACAGAGCTGGACATGATGAAGAACACCTAGATCGGCTCCCCCACGCATCATGTGCGGAATGAGAAAGATGATCTGTGGCCGGATCTCGATGAAATCGCTCACCAGTTGTCGATACAGGTGGGCGGCATAGGTATCCTCGACGGGCTGCCAGGCATGATAGCGAGTCAGCAACTCCGGGGCTGGATACAGAGCCGGCTCGATAGCCGCCAGTTCGCGAAACTCATCGACAATCCATGTAGGCAGCACGGACGAAGCTGTACCGGATGCCCCACTCTGCACAGGCTGCGTACCAATCGGTGCATCCAGGAAATAGTGGCGACGTATCCGACGGCAGAGTCGGACAAATCGCCGCATCTGATGTTCATTCAGACACCGACGCAACACTCGCGCCAGCAGAAAATACCCGTGCCATGCGCTACGGGCGAGCATGCCATCGACTCTCAACTTCATACTATTGCCTACCGCCCCACAAAGGGGCTGCAAAGAAGGGACCGGGGCGTACCACAACCTTCTGCTGCACCCCCAGATTCTGACGCGAGCCCACAGCCTTGCGTCGATAGAAGAGCGCAGTCCCGGGAGCAGTCGTGTGCTTATATCCCGCAGCCAGCACACACAGACTCCAGTCCCAGTCTTCATAGCCGAAGCCGTTGTATTCCATGTTGGCCTGACGATAGGGACACTGGTCGAACAGATCTCGTCGGGCGAATACCGTGGATGCCCATAGATGGTGTTTGAAGCAAGTCTCCTGGCTGCCGGCGCCGGTCAGTTGATCGGTCTGTCGCGTCAGTTCCCAACTGCCACCGAAGGTCAACAGATAGTCGGTATGCACCACAACCTGACGCTGGCTGAGCAACACTCGAACCGACTCGACTATCCAATTCGCAGTGCAATAGTCATCGCCGTCCAGAATGCCTATCCACTCACCGGACGCGTGCTCAATACCGTGATTTCTCGCGAGGCCAGGATCGCCGTGCAACGATTTCAACACTCGATCACCTTCGCGCAACGTCGGATGCGATATCACCACTTGTCGGGTGTGTTCATCCGCTCGATCCAGGACCGCGACCAGTTGCACCTGCAGCCCCGCCTTTTCTGCAACAACGCGCATTCGCTCGAAGCCCAACAGAGCCCAATGTGCGACGCCACCTTCTGCATGGAAGGTCATCACCACTGAGACCTGGCCATTTTCTCCAGGTGGCATCGCGAGTTCATCGCAACTTTCCACAGGGGCTTCTTCATTACGAGTCATGGATACCCTACTCACAGAATGTATTGCAGACGCTCGGCTACATCGCGCAACACGCTGGCGACCAAATCACGCTCATGAGGCGGCAGCTCTTTCCGCCACGTGATGGGGGTCAGGGCTGGCAATGAGTCTTGAGTCAACAACAGAGCTGTCATCTTCTCAGGTGCAGAGACCAAATCTTCGTAGCGCATCCAGCGTACCCGTGGGCCAGCATCCAGTAACTGGACGACCAGGAAACGCCACCAGAGCGCTCGCCGCAGCGCCAGATTGCCAACATTGGCAATCTCTCTAAGTGCTGAGCGATTTCGTTCGCTGAGTGCAGGATCGTCAGGATTACCCAGCGGCTGGGACAGCAGATCAGCATTGCGTAAATGCTCGAATGTCGACGCCCAGGAGATGAGGCAGTCATAGGGGTGGCGGACCAGAGCGACGACCTTAGCCTTTGGCATCACCCGCAGTAGAGCTGGCAGGCGGACCAAGTAGGCCAAGGTATTCTTGGTTCCCAAGGTAAACCCGTACGCAGGCGAGGAAACCTGGTAAGGCAGCGCAACGTCCTGCTGACGGGCTGTATCGTCGATCAGACGGCCGTTGATGTGTTTATTCAGCACCGGCCTTCCGGCCAGAATTTCTCGCCGCAGCTCTGCATAGAAGCAAGGAATCCCCCAGGGTTCAGGTTCCTTCAAACGCTGGAATATCTGCGCTGGTTCATTGATGATCACCGTCTGCGGGTGTTCGGAAAGCAGCCGGCATAGGAAACTGGTACCACTTCTGGGCAACCCGGTTATGACGAGATCCGTATTCTCACGATCAACCTCTTGTGCAGGCATGGTAGTGCGCAGCACTGCCTTCATGTCACTGCAGACCTGACGCCAGTCCGGATAGAGTTCAAGAGTCCGAGTCAGCTCAGGCCAATGCGATTGCAGCGCGTGCAGGTCTCGCAGCAACGCCGGCTCCCGAGCCAGAACCTCGGGGTCATGGTAGTGACAGAAGCAAGGATCGTTGCCTGCCTCCAAGGGCTTGCGATGCAGAGGATAGTTGTAGCCTTCGCCCAATACTTCCGTGCGCAGCTGCAAGTGGGCCAGGGCCAGCGGCAAGGCCAGTTGATCCAGCCAAGGCCACTTATCCCCAATGTCGGTAGCGGCTTCGATCTCGTGAGCAATTCGCTGCCATTGCTGCGCGAACTCCGTCGCCCCACGTATCCAAATGAAACCGGCATTGAAATAGGGGGGCATCAGATCGCCCGATAGACTGGCCAGTACCCGAGTCTCAGGCAACTCCAGCCCCACCAGTGAATACAAACGTCCCCAATAGCCCGCGGAAGTGGGTACCAGCGCAAGATCGGCAGGCTTCAGGGCAGCCTCATGCCGTTGCAGATAGACGAAGTCCGGTGCAGCTCGACAGTACATATCGCTGTCGAGGAACAAGCAGTGGCCATCGGGACCGCCGAGTGCCAACGCAGCGAACTTGTTTCCAATGGGATAGCCAGAGCCGAAGGGATTCTCGATCGGCAAGCATTCGATCTCCAGACGCGTGAGAAGCTGTTCCGTCGACGGGCTCAACGCGCCCCAAAGATGATCCGGCGTGGCCACTGCCGCGATGATGCGTAGCCTGTGGTCAAAGCCGAGCCTGGCCCGCAACGAAGCCGCCAAAATCGCCGACTTAGCCTCCAGCACACCGCCGTGGATAACAAAGACGAGAGTGATTACTCCATGCCGATGTTCGTGATGAGCGCTTGGGTTCATGCCGGTAACACCTCGGCCGAACCGTGCAGATTCACCACTGCGTCAAAGCGCTTCCGCGGACTTTCCACCCGAAAGGAGAGAACGCCCACTCGCTTGTCCAACAATACTTGGACCTTTTCCGACAACGCATCGTCGAGACGCAAGGTCAATGCATAATCACCATCCTGTAAGTCCGCGACAAAGCTGAAGCGCACGCGAATCAGGCCGCTGCTATCTACAACCAGCGTGAGTCCCAACTGGCTATTGTTGACGGCATACAGGTTGTAGCCGCGAGCATCGCGCAGAACCAGAGTGATTCTGGGACAACGCACGGGTTCGAATAGTTGGAGACTCACATCCAAACTGACACGCTCACCACTGACGAAGTAGCCACGCTCCGCACCATCACCAACAAGAACCGCAGACTGGATGCGGCCATGCCCGTTGCCGAATGCTAAGATATCCTGGCGGCTCTCCAGAGACCCTGCCGAAACGGCTCTGGTAGCTGGCGTCGTGTCTCGTAGATAAAGCTCACAACCGGTTTCGCAGTCTCCGTCGAACTGGACAAGCCCGCCTTTCAAATAGATCACCCGGTTGCAGTAGGCCTTTATCAGTTGCAAGTCATGAGAAACCAGTACGACCGTCACCCCTCGCTCAAGAAGTTGATCCAGGCGGTTCAAGCACTTGAACTGAAACTGGGCATCCCCAACTGCCAATGCCTCATCGACGATGACTATATCGGCATCAACATGGGCAGTGATTGCGAAAGCAAGGCGCACCACCATGCCACTGGAATAGGTTTTTACCGGCTGATCAATGAACTCGCCGACTTCAGCAAATTCGATGATCGACTCCTGACGCAATGCAAGCTCTTCGCTGCTCAAGCCAAGCAACCGGGCAGTGAACTCGATGTTCCGACGGCCGGTTTCCTCTGGATCGAAACCGGTACCCAGTTCCAACAATGCTGCAATACGGCCCAGACGAGTGACAGTGCCAACAGACGGCGAGACGGTACCGGCGAGCATTTGCAGCAGAGTCGATTTGCCACTGCCATTGCGCCCTATGACCCCCAATACCTCACCACGTGCCAGATCGAAAGAAATATCCCGTAGCGCCCAGAACTCTCGATGAAAACCAAAGCGCTCGCCCAGTAATGCATGCAGAAAGCGCAGTCCAGGTCTTTCGAATATATGGAACATCTTCCCCAGTCGGTCGGTACGAATGACCGAAGTCGAATCATCAGCCATGTGCAGCAATACTCATGAGAAGCAAGAAATCATCTTTTCATTGATCATCCGAACGTCAAACTTTGCCTCAGCAATTCTTCGACTTTCCCGTCCCATCTTTGCAATCAGCTGTGGATTGTTGATGAACCTCTCCATCGACTCAGCAATATGCTGCGGACTTCTTACCGGAACTAAGAATCCATTGACCTCATCCTCGATGCTTTCGCGGCACCCGACGGAATCAGTAGTAATGATTGGCCGGCCGACGGCCATAGCCTCCTGAATGGCCCTAGGCAAGCCTTCACGATAATAAGACGGGTAAACCAATACACTGGAGTTGGCCAGCCACTCCCGCACATCGGGAACTTTCCCTACCCAACGGATCGTCCCCTCACTCACCCACTGGCTGACTTCCTCCCGGAATATCGAACCTGGATTAGCATCCACGTCGCCAACCACCACGAACTCAACCGAGGAGTATTTAGCTTTGACTAGTTTGGCGGCAGTGACGAAGTCCGCTACCCCCTTCTCACGCAATAGGCGTCCCACGAAAGAAAAGATCACCGGTTCGATAACTGGTTTCTGCTCGGTGAACCGTTGGAGATCCAGACCAATTCCCGGCAGCATGGTAACTTTTCGGCCATCGACCAAACCCCTACCTACGAACAATCGGTAGTCGTCCGTATTCAGCAGAAAGACCCGCGACGATGAACCGAGGCTGAGGCGATACAAACAGCTGACCAAGACCTTCAGAAGTGCACGAGGAAAGGACACAGCGCTCTCAGAATAAACATACCCTGCGCCCTCGATGAGGGAATAAACACAACTAACCCGCGAAAACCTTGCAGCCAACCCACCATAGATAACAGGCTTAGTAAAGTAGCTGAGCACTGCATCTATTCTTAGCTCTTTCAGACGCACAACCAATTCCCAAATCGTTCTTATTGCGGAGATAGGGCTAAGCCCTACTCGATCCATTCCAACTATTACAGGCGTGGCGCCAAGCGCACGAATCTGATACTCCGTTCGCTCATCGTAGTCTGGCGCAAACGCAAAAACCTCAACTCCGCGCAAAACCAGGTCGCGAATGAGATCCCCGCGGAAGTTGACAATAGAGAATGCTTGATTCGACACGATGGCCATACGATGAAATTTCATCTACACAAAGCCTTTATGGAAATTTCGCACAACCAACCATTCAAACCAAAAACAAAGAAAGAGGCAGCATCCTAGCTGCCTCCTCCCACGCAGCTAATAAGTCTAGTTAGTTGCGGTTGTTGCCTGCCTTGTGATTGGTGACGGTAGAAGGACCAGAGTCACCGTTGAAGTTACCCTGCGTAGTGCCAGTCATGTTGTTCAGGCTACCGTCCGGAGCGCGGATCAGGCCCAATGCCTCACAGGTTGGGAACTCGCCTTCCATGACCAGGCGGGCTCGGCCGCCGGCACCATTCCAGTCATTGCCGTTAACACCGAAGGCAGTAGCAACTTCCTTGATGCTATACACACCCGTCTCGTGGGCTTTCAGCACGCTCTTGCCAACACTGTCGGTAATATATGCACTGCCAGTTGCCGGATAACGCTTGCCATTCTGGTCGTACAGAACACCACGCACCTTGCCATTGCGACCATCATCACTGGTGTTGGTCAAGCGGATGAAGAACGCATCCTGGTTGTTGGCTGGCGGCAGGTTGAACAGGCTAGCAACGCAACTGCTTTTCCAGAAGTGGTCGATCTGAGCACCATTGATCACACGATCCACATAGCGTACGTTACCGAAATCAACGGTCAGAGGACCAACGTTGAAGTTCTGCTGAGCCATCATTGCGGCAGTACCACTAGCGACGGCGCAGATGTTGTAGGTCTGGTTGACATCTTCGTTCTTAAGGGCGATCGCCAACTTTGAAACACCATCCACTCCTGAGCTCTTAGCAATTTCTGCAGAGTTCCAGGAATAGACAGCGGCGAGTGCACCGCTTGCGTAGTCCGAGCAACTTCCGTTAACCAGTCCAATGGACGAAAGACCCGAGAAATTACCTGCAATATAGCTCTCGAGCTTGTCACTGCCGTTGAAGCCGAATACGTTCCGACCATCCTCGTTGAGCACATCAGTGTTCACACCCATGCGGACGGATCCAAGCCGCTGGTAGTTGGAACCATAGTTCGCTGGATCGCTGGCACCGGCTTGGGCGGTGACATTCAGATCGAATGTTTTATCCTGATTTGCCAGATCCAGAGAATTGAGAACCTGATAAGACCCCCATTGATTGGTGTTCATTACATCCCAGTAAACTGCCGGCAAGGATGTGAAGACCATGAATGGAGCGGCAGAATCGTTATTGGCAGAGCTCAGTGCATTGGCACCTGTAGTGGTATCCAGCTGGGCGGATACCGTTACTTGGAATCGGCGCTCATTCAGTGGATCGTTCAGCAGCGAGACTTGCGGATTGAACGATTGGCCAACGAAAGTGGCATCGCCTTGCAGTGGTGCGCGCAGATGGTCGACTTTGGCAGGAGCAGAAGAGACACTGCCATTGGTGCGGAACAGGAAGTGAACGACACCGTGCTCGGGAGCTGTTGCAGTCGCAGCTGCGATTTCGGCGGCACCTGCAGCATCCAGAGTAAGGCTCAAGGTGTTCACACCAACACCGGAGGTAATCGCGAATCCTGCTCCCGGAGCCAAGGTACCGATCTGAATCTGATTAGGAGAGATCTGATTGGCGAACTGAGCGACTGTACGGTCGAGCGTCAGCTTGATGGTGTGCCCTTGTGCAGCCTTTGCTGCCTTGGCTGGGTCGATCGCATAGTCCAGATCCGGCAGGTCAAACTGGGTGGACTCGGAGAGGTTGCCGAATATTTCTTGGGCAATGGTGATGTTCGCAGCGCGGCTGGAATAGTTCGCACCAGTCTCGACACTCACACCAGGAACATAGTTCGCCTGACTAGGCGCATACTGATCCACATCACCCGGAGAGTTCTCGGTCACAGATGGATTTGAACTCTGACCAACGATTATTTTGACTACGCCAGCATTCGCAAAATTAGCAAACATGACAGATGCAATCGCAGCACCCAGCAGCGTTTTCTTCAACATATAGATAACTCCTAATATCATCGACTAGTCATTTATTTTCTTGCCCTCAGCAAGCCTGAGGTATGGAACGTTCGACGTCCGATAGTAGGGAGCGACCACCAGCTCTCTGCATATTCACTCACTACCGCTCGTGATCCTCAGCAGTTGGCCAACTGCTGAGACTTTACCGAGCTCGTTGTCGAATACCTTTAGCTGCCCAGCCCCATATATAGCTTGGCTTACTACAGCAAAAACCGCCCCTCTCGGGATTACGATTTCCGAAGGTTTTATACAACCACAAGGGAGTTTCAACAACAGAAGCAGAGAGCATTAGCGGGCAAAACCAGAAACAAAGAAATTTCCTCAAGCACTCAGGAATAAATCCTTCAGATTCTTCCCTGGCATTTAAAGAACTTCCTACAGACGCCATAAATAATCAAAAAAAAATGCCCCATACCAACGGCACAGGGCATTTTTTAAACATTGACCTAGATCAAACTATCAGAGACATAAAAAACCCAAGTACACCATCAGCCACAAGCCCCCGGACTCTTGTGACATGACAGCTCAGGCTCAATCATCTGCCTGAGCCTCTCAGTGACATCCCTGGCCTCATCAGCCCCCTCGATAATGTAGGGCTGTATAAGCATCACAACCTCACTCCTCGACTTGTTCACGCTACTCTTCCCAAAGAGATATCCAAGCACTGGAACATCCTTTAACCAAGGAATACCGGATTTTCCGTCATCTCCATTCTCTCGAATCAATCCGCCCATGAAGATCGAACCACCACTCTGTAGCGTCAGCGCCGTCTCCATAGATGTCCTGGTTATGGTGGGAGTCAAGCTATCAGATCCATCCGATGAGCCACCACTACTTCCGCCGGCTCCGGAAGAGCTAACCTCCTGACTAACAGTCAGATCCACTCTATTATTAGAATAGACAACGGGCGAAACGTTCAATATCACACCTGTAGACCGATAAGATATCCCCTGAATAATGTTTGAAGTACCGTCTGTACTGCTTCCATCGTTCTGACGCGTTGTCGTGACGGGGATATCTGAGCCCACATTTATATTGGCTTGCTGACCACTTTTTACCAGGACCCTGGGAGTAGCCAATATTCTGGCACGATTGTTTTGCGCAACCGCGCTTAACAGCGCATGCGCACCACCCGCAGTATTAATCAGATAGCTGAACTCACCCTTTGGGCCTAGTTCAATTTTCTTGCCAATTTCTTTCAGATCACTGAAATCGCCCGTACCAAAAGACCAGTCGATTCCGAAGCTTCTATTATCAACGAGATCCACACTGGCTATGGTTACTTCAATCAGAACCTGCCGCGCCGGCCTATCCAACTGTTTAAGCATCGGCTGCAACTGTTGCCATGTACGCCCAGGCCCCCGGAAAAGAATGGCATTGCGATTCTCATCTTCGACCAACGTGCCTCCCCCCATCATGCTTGATGCGAGGCTGTCCATCAGGCCGCTATTTCCTGCCCCCCCCAAGAGCGCCTGGGTGCCCGCCAACTGCAACAAGGGCGAAACTCCAGCGTTTCTAGTGCTGCCCATGTCACCTGAGCCAGGGCGATTGGGCACGGCACTATCGACTGCAGCACGCTTGGAGGCACTGTTGCTCAGATCAGGCGTCAAACCATAAGCGCCCCCACCACCCAAGCCAGACATCAGCGAACGCAGAGACTTCGCCAGATCAGTGGCCCGAGTGTTACGCACTTCATAGAAGAACAGCCCCTCCTTAGCGCTTCCCGATCCGTCCTCGACTGCGCTGATTGCGGGCGCACGATCTGCCTGCTCAGCCCACTCCCGAACCAGGCGGAGCAAAGACTGTTGATTGGCAAAGACAATCAGGCCGTTCGAACTTTCCAGCGGTACCAACACGATACTGCCGGACGCCTCTCCCAATCCGACGCTGTAGCCCTGGGCCACCAGCAAGGTCTTGAGTTGCTTGGCAAGTGTCTCCGACGAAACAAAGGCCGGGTCGATACGCAGGCTGTACTGCCCCCGCATGAAAGGTTGATCCAATAACTCGACAGCTTTGGCTGCCTGAGTGACGATGGATGACATCCCTTTCAGCATCAGCCCACCACGAGCACCATCAGCGGTGGCTGTAAGGCCCGATTTTTCATACGCACTGCTGAGCCAAGGGATCACATCCTTGGCATCGACATTGTGTAACTGGACAAACTGGAACACCGGCCGATACGCAATAGGCACATCAGGACGTGCATCACCACTGATGAGAATCGGCGGCTCGTCCGGGCTCAGGCCGATCTGCTTGATCTGGAAGCGCAGCACATCGCCTTGCTTGACGATTTCCACACCATAGTTCGCCATTACCTGCGAGGCCACGTTGTAAACCATCTGCGAGGTCTGAGGCTGTTCGAGCCGCAAAGTCACACGGTCCGCTTTGTTCTTCAGGTTGTTATCGATTTCAAAGGAAAGCCCCAAGATGTTTCCGAATACCTCATTGATGAAGGCAGCCAACGTCACGTCCTCAACGTTGACGGTGACATTGGCCTTTCCATCATCCAGCTTCACACGGTCCAGCTTGTCCACTACCCCGGCCTGAGCACTCCCGCCCGCCCGGGGCGTTGTCCCGAACGCGGGCCCCTGGGCTTCTCTTGAACCACCATTGCCTGTGCCGGGAGAACTTGCGTTTCCAGGCACCGCTTCGGCTTCCTCCGCCGAGGCCCCGGTACGCAGTGATTCTGGAATTTTCATCGGTTCGGTCGTACATCCTCCTATTGCGCCCCCACAGAGCGCCGCCAGAAGTGCGCGCCGCACGAACGGTAGAAGGACTTTATTCGGCTGGTACATAGAGTTTCCTTTCCTGATCGCCCCCTTCGTCAGGGAGAGAAAAACGAATTCCTTGAGCGTCAATCATCTCCAAGCGCTCGCCACCCGGCAGGGACTCTCCTGGCAGATATCGCTTGGGTTGGGCGTTGGCGTCCTCCGCTACCAGCGCATAGCGCTTGTTAGCCATCAAGACCACGCCTTTGAAGCACCAGGCCACCTTGCGCTTGACGACGGTTGAGGCCTCATGGCTGCCCTGCATTGCCAGCGACTCGTGCTTCTCTCCCCACCATGAGAGGGAAGAAATGTCTGTAGCGACGGTGGAGCCAAATGGTTTTTGCGGAGGCTCAGGCAGGCTCCAATCAGTTTCCAGATTGCTTTCCGGGGGGCCAAGCTGGGCCGGCCGGAGCAGTGACCCGACAGCAATCCCCAACCCAGCGATCAGCAGATAAGGACGAAGAGTTTTTTGCGAAATCATCAAGCATTGTCAGAACGAGGAAACTGACCGCCAGGCCAGCAGAGCCTGTAATTCTGTCATTCCTGAACCGACACAAATGACGACAGATGTGAGTGAAATTTCCGTACTTGCTGCCTTATCGGATGAACTTCGCAGCGCGGCGCGTAACCCGAGGCATACCTGCGCTAACGACTTTCCCCCAGCGAGGTAATCAAGTGCTCCTGGGAAGGCATCAGAACTGATACAGGACGGTGATCCGTGAAGCTGGCCGTCCCCCGCCAACCTTCTCCCGAGCAGGGTAAAGCCGCCGAACAAAGGGGGGACTGAACACGAAGGACCCCATCAAGGAATCGTAGGATCCGTACTGTGCAGATGTAGGGTGGATAACATTCGACGCTATCCACCGCGTGTTCTTCATCGCACACACCGGGCCCGACCATAAGCCGGGCAGGCACCGCATGCGCCGGCGTACAACCGCGAACGGTTGTACGCCTTACGGTGTTCAGGGGTTGGAGCGGGCCATCCCGGAAGAGCAGGCCCCCCATCACTCAAGGTTCCCGCAGGTCCAACACCTTCAGCGCGGGATCGGCCTCGATCTGTTCCTCGGTGAACGGCAGCTCCGGCCACTGCTGCCTGGCGAACAGTTCGGTCTGGTCGCGGTAGTGCGGCGAGCCGGGCTCGCTGGATTGCGAGAAGGCCAGCAGCCCCCGTGCCTGCGGGCCGTCGTCGGTGAAGCTCACCAGCTGGATGTAGCTGCTGCCGCTGAGCACCCGGTAGTGATCGCCCTGCCACTCCGAGTGAATCGCGTTGTATACGCCCTCCTCCCCGGTGCCGCCGGGAATGCCCAGGCGTGCGTTCAGGTCGCCCACGCCCTGCAGTTGGCCCCAGGTTTCATCGGCGCGGATGTTGCGTCCATCGATTTCCTTCGCCGCCGCCAGCAGCGCCTCCCGGGCCTGGCGCCGGACCTCGGGCTGGTCCAGGGCGATACCCGATGGGGTCGCCAGCGGCAGCTCGGGGTCGAAAGGCCGGCGCCAGGCGTCGGGGATTTTCTCGAAGCGATCGACGAAGGCCTGGAAGTAGGCGAAACCTGGGTTGCTGTCGAGGTTCACATGGCGGTCCCAGGCGCCCAGCGCCGAGCAGGCCGCGGCGGCACCGTCGGGTACCGGATGGCAGAGTTGCAGCAGGTCGTCCAGCAGCAGGTCGGCGAGGTACACGCGGTTGTCGGTGACCATTTTCCGCAGGTCGTCCGGGCTGATCTTGTCGTCGCCCTTCAGACGCGTCAGGGCGAAGCGGGTGCGGGCACCGACCGGGATCGAGTCGCGGCTGACCAGCGGCGAGAAACCGGTCAGCGGCGCCTGAGGGTTGCTCAACCAGGCGCTGTCGTTGGAGTTCTGCACGAAGTCCTCGCGCAGCAGCGCGGGCATCTGCGTCGGCGGCGTCAGGCCCGGACGGGCACCCGGCGCACTCGCCCAATCGCAGGCCCGGCGACTGCCCTGCAGTACCGGCAGCCCCTGTTTCTGGAATCCGGCGACAGTGCAGTCAGCCAGTTGCTGCGCGCTGAGATAAGGCACCACCGACTGGTTGAGGTAGAGCACCTGGCCACCGGCGTCGGTGGCCAGGGTATTCACCCACGGGATGCCCTGCAGGCGTTCGATGCTGCCACGCAGTTCGTCGAGGCTACGTGCGTGGTCGATGGCGTACCACTGCTGCAGCACCCGGTCGTTGTTCAGGTTGGCGTCGCGCAGGGCGAAGGCTTCCCCGGCGCTCCAGGGAAACTTGCCGGGGACGCTGAGCAGCGGACCATATTCGGATTCGTACAGCGTATGGCTGCGCGTGCTCATGCGTCCGTCAGCCTCGCGTACCCGCACCCGTAGCGTGACCTCGCGCAGCGGGCGCGACTGACCGTCGACGCGGTAGCGGTGGCTGTCCTGCGGATCGAGCTCGAGGCGATACAGGGTAAAGTGGCTGGAGGTATCCACGGTGTGGCTCCAGGCCAGGTCACGGCTGAAGCCGATGTTCACCAGCGGCATGCCCGGCAGCGCGGCGCCCATCACGTCGAGTTGGCCGGGAATGCTCAGGTGCATCTGGTAGAAACGCAGCGCGCCGGACCAGGGAAAGTGCGGATTGCCCAGCAACAGCCCGCCGCCCTCCGCCGAACGCTCGCTGCCCACTGCCACTGCGTTGCTGCCGTGGTCCTGGTGGAAGGTCGCGCGGCGCTCCATCGAGGCCAGTACCTCGTCGTCGCTCACCACCGAGGTCGTCGCTTGCCCGGGAGGTGTGGCGGCCAGCATCGCTTCGGCGAACTGCCCGGCGCCGGACTGCACCAGCAGGCGACGGGTCAGACGCAGCAGATCGTCGGCCTCGATCGGCCGCAACCACGCCTTGCCCGCGCATTGCGTAGCGGTCGCCTGGGTTTCCCACAGCCAGCGGTTGTAACCCGCGGCGTAGCCGTCCAGCAGATCGCGGATCGGCTGCGGCTGCGCGCCGTGCATGCGGTGCAGGGATTCGCTGTCGTTGAGCCAGGTGT
This sequence comes from Pseudomonas sp. MT3, assembly GCF_054720805.1. Classification (NCBI taxonomy): domain Bacteria; kingdom Pseudomonadati; phylum Pseudomonadota; class Gammaproteobacteria; order Pseudomonadales; family Pseudomonadaceae; genus Pseudomonas; species Pseudomonas sp. MT3. The sequence continues at coordinate 69,446 of NZ_JBTVPY010000022.1, read as the reverse complement.
AGAAGAAGTCCGAAGGCAGGTTGCCGATACCGGCGGACGACTTGCCATCCGCGCCGAAATAGCGCGAACGCTCGCCACGCGCAGTGACGATTTCCTCAGCCAGCAGGCAGGCGTTGTCACGAGCGTAGGCATAGCCGATGCCGTAGCCCAGGCCCAGTTCATCCTTCGCCTGGATGTGCGGAATGCCGTAGCGGGTCCAGCGGATCTGCGCCTGCAGTTCGCTGGCGCCGGCCTGCGCGGGTACTCCAGCGGCCAGCAGGCAACCCAGCGCGGCGGCCGTTCGGAAGGTCTTGCTCATCGAATCCCTCAATCCTCGGGTAACGGCCGGAAGCCCGGCCAGGGGCACACGGTCGCGCCGCTTGCGCGGCCGCCGGTGCAAGCGGTGGATGGCGGCTCACGCCGGCCAATGCAGTGCGGTGGAATGCGTTTCGGCGTCCGTTCCAGGGCCCGTGCGCGGACAGGTTGCTGAGGGCATGACGTTCTCCTTCTTGTCATGGGCGCATCGCGGGAAAAGGCGATGCGCCTCTTCAGGGCAACGGATGGGACGCGCGCGAAATTAATCCTCGCGGGATGGCTAACCGCCAGCTTGCGAGGCTCTATCTCGGCATTCCTGCCCATTCCATAGGCTTCGCGGGCGGTTCGACTTCAGCACGTCGGCAGGGTTCCGGACTGACGTTTCCAGCGTCCCGGCGACTGCCCCGTCCAACGCCGGAAAGCACGGGAAAAACTCGCCGCCTCGGCATACCCCAGGCACTGCGCGATGCCCTGCAGGTCCATCGGCGACTCGCGTAAAAGACGTTCGGCAAGACGCTGCTTGATGCCATCGTTGAGCACCTGAAGACTCTGCCCTTCCTCCGCCAGACGCCGTTGCAGCGTGCGCTCGGAAAGGCCCAGCCGCTCAGCCACCTGCGCGGCGCCCAGCAGGGTCGCGGAGTCGCGCAGCAGCAATTGCTGCACCTGCCGCGCAGTGGCTGTGGCGGCCAGGGTCAGGGCCAGTTCGCCGCACAGGCGTTCGCACAGTTGCTCGCCGCTGTCGCGGGCGCTGATCTGCGCCTGGGGCAACGGCACCCGCAAATCCTCCGCGGCAAACAGCATTGCGTTGCGCGGAGCATCGAAGCTGGGCGCGATGCCGAACATCTCGCGGAACGCTCCGTCATCCGCCGGCGCGGCACAGCGCAGCTCGATGGCCAATGGTTGCAGCGGTCGTTGCAGCAATTCGCCGGACAGTTGCCAGCACCCGGCGATACCCCGTTCCACCACGAAGGCGCGGGCGTCCTCGGGCAGCACGCGGTCATCGAACAGCAGCCACAGCCCGCGCGCCTCCAGCTCGCTGCTGACCGGACAAAGGGTCAGCGCGAGGCTCTGGAAGCGCCCGAAGGTCTCGAAGGCCTCCTGCAGCGTACGGCTGGCGAGCATGGTGAAACCCAGCAACCCCAGCGAGGTGAGGTGATAGCGCCGTCCGGTAGACAGGCCAAGACCGGGCCGAGCGACCCGCTGCAGCAGATTGCGGATCACCGCCAGCTCCTGCCATGCCTGGATACGCCCGGCGCGTGCCTGCAGGTCCGCCGGCGCGATGGCGCTACCCACCAGGCACTCCTCCTCGGCCAGCCCCTCCTCGCGGGCGCTGTCGAGCAGGTAGCGTACGCCGGTGATCTCACGGGTCTGGCGCCAATCCATCGCGGGCTCCTTGGTGGTTTGCTCTGGCGGAAAAAATCAATTTTTGGCGGATTTCATCATGGAAGAAAGCCCGCGCGCTGACCATCCTTGAGTGGCCAACAACACCCACAAGAGGCATCCCCATGTTCGAGTTCTTCTACGCGCTGCCGAGTCAGAACCGCGCAGCCGACTACCGCCACTTCAGCATCGTCCCCGCCACCGGCGCCATCGGTGCGGACGTCACCGGCGCCGATCTCAAGCAACTGGGCGAGGAAGGGTTCGCCGAGCTGCGCCAAGCCCTGCTGGCACACAAGGTGCTGTTCATCCGTGGTCAGTCGCTCAGCGTGGAAGACCTCGAAGCCGTCACCCTGCGTTTCGGCGAGTTTGGCCGTGAGCCCTATGTGATCGGCATGCAAGACCATCCTCATGTGGTACGGGTGGTCAAGGAAGCCAACGAGAAGACCCCGGTGGTGTTCGGTGGCGCCTGGCACACCGACTGGTCCTTCCAGGAACGCCCGCCCGCCTTCACCCTGCTCTACGGCCACGATATCCCGCCGTTCGGCGGCGACACCCTCTACGCCAACCTGGCACTGGCCTACGAATGGCTGTCGCCCAAGCTGCGCGCCCAGCTGGAGACCCTGGACGCCATCCACAGCCCAGAGCGCGCCTACGGCGCCGAGGCCAAGCACAACGACCTGATGGAAAACATGGCAGTGCGCTACGGCAACCACGACGGCGAGGTGCGCTCCCACCCGCTGGTGACCCGCCACCCGGAAACCGGCAAGAAGATCCTTTTCATCAACCCCGCCTACACCAGCGGCATCAAGGGCATGCGCCCCGCCGAGTCGCAGCCGCTGCTGGAGTATCTGTTCAGCATCGCCACCCAGCCCGCCTTCACCTGCCGCATGCGCTGGACCCAGGGTACCCTGGCGATCTGGGACAACCGCAGCACCTGGCACTACCCGGTATCGGACTACCACGGCATGCGCCGCGAGATGTATCGCACCACCGTGGTCGGCGAAATCCCTTGCCGCTGAGGAGACGCGCCATGAGCACCGACAACCATCACGCCGCCGCCCGCGCCCTGGCCCACGCGCGGGCCAGCCGAACGCCCCTCGCCGCACCGGCGGCGACCTACGTCCTGAGCGGGCTCGACGACGCCTACCGCGTGCAGGCGCTGGGCATCGACCTGGCGCTGGCGGCCGGGGAACACCTGGCGGGCGCCAAGGCCGGCCTGATCTCACCGGTGATGCAGGCGGCGCTGAAAGTCGACGAACCGGTCTACGGCCGACTGCTCGCGTCCCTGCGCTGCCAGCCTGGCGCACGTATCCCCCGCGACCGTCTGCTGCAACCCCGCGTCGAGGCGGAAATCGCCCTGCTGGTGGGACGCGACCTGCCCGCCAGCGAGCCGGACCTTGCCGACCTGAGCGCCTGCATCGACGGCGCCGTCCCGGCCATCGAGATCAACGACAGCGCCGTGGCCAACTGGCAGATCGGCCTGCTCGACTCCATCGCCGACAATCTCTGTGCGGGCCTCTACCTCACCGGCGGCCAGCCGGTCGCACTGAAGACGCTGGAAGGCACGGCGCCGGCGGTACAACTGTTGCGCAATGGCGCGCCGGCCTTTCCGCCGACCCAGACGAACATTACCGCCGTACTCGACATCGCCCTCTGGCTGGCGCGGCGCATGGCGCGCCTGGGCGCACCGCTGAAGGCCGGCGATGTGCTGCTCTGCGGGGCGCTGGCGCCGATGTCGCAAGTCACGCCCGGGGATGACTTCGAGCTGGAAATCGAAGGACTGGGACGGATCGGCTGCAGCTTCGAGGGTTGATGGTTCTGCAAGCACGCTCGCTCGGCTGATGCGAGCTGTTCGTGCCCCTCGCCCCCGTCAGCCGTGGCGCCTGCAGCACGCTGCTACCCGGCGGTTCGCCGGGCGCAGCGACAAGCAGATCGCCATCGCAGCCTGCACGCCTGGCGGACGCTATCCGCCGCTAGCATTCGCCACAGCTCAGGCCCCCGCCTGCCCGTCCATCCAGCGCCGGTACTGCCGGGTGCGCCGTTGCGTGCGCCATTGCTCCAGCAACAACGCGCGCAGCGGCGAGGCTTGCGGATCGGGGCGGCGGCTGTCGCCCAGGCGGCGCAGTTGCAACTTGACCAAGGCCATGTAGGCCAGCGCCGCCAGCGGCTTCGAGCGCCAGCGGATCGGCCGCAACTGCGGCTGCGCATCGTGGCCGGCGCGCCAGTGCTCGACCAGCCCCGGCTCCAGCGCCAGCGCAGTGCCGATGCCGACCATGTCCAGGCCACTGTCCAGCACCTGTTCGGCGACCGCCAGGCGGCGGATCCCCCCGGTAACCATCAGCGGCATCCGCGCGCCATCGCGCATCTCGCGGGCAAACTCGAGGAAGTAGGCCTCGCGGGCCAAGGTGCGCCCATCGCGTGCGTCGCCCTGCATCGCCGGCGCCTCGTAGCTGCCGCCGGAGAGCTCGACCAGGTCCACCGATTCGGCATTCAGCCAACCGATGACCTGCCGGGCGTCGCTGGCATCGAAACCGCCGCGCTGGAAATCCGCCGAGTTGAGTTTCACCCCGACGCAGAAGTCCGGCGAGACTTTCGCACGCACCGCCCGGACGACCTCCAGCAACAGGCGCGCGCGGTTCTCCAGCGTACCGCCCCAGCAATCCCGGCGCCGGTTGCTCAGCGGCGAGAGGAACTGGCTGAGCAGGTAGCCGTGGGCGGCGTGGATCTGCACGCCGCTGAACCCGGCCTGCTCGGCGAGAACGGCGGCGCGGACGAAGCGTTCGATCACCTCGGCGATATCCGCGTCGCTCATTTCCCGAGGCACCGCGAACAGCTTGGAGAAGCGCCCCATCTCCAGCGGCACCACCGACGGCGCCAGCGCGCCCTGGCCGAGATTGGCCTGTACCTGGCGGCCGGGGTGGTTGAGTTGCAGCCAGAACTGCGCGCCGGCGGAGCGCCCGATGCGCGCCCATTCGCGGAAGCGCGCCAGTTGCCGCTCATCCTCCAGCACCACGCCGCCGGGACCGGTCATGGCGCGGCGGTCGATCATCACGTTGCCGCTGATGATCAGGCCGACGCCACCCTCAGCCCAGGCCTGGTACAGGCGCAGCAGTTCGGCCGAGGGCGCCTGATCGGCGTCGGCGAGGTTCTCCTCCATAGCGGCCTTGGCGATGCGATTGGGGACTTCGCCGCCGTTGGGCAGGCGCAGGGGCTGGAAAGGGGACATGGCAGGCCTCCATTGTTGTGGTGCCGGCGAGGTTAAGTTTAAAGTTCACTTTAAGGTCAAGCCCCTTTCGGAGCCCTTCATGAAAATCGGTGAACTGGCCAGCCTCAGCGGGCTGGCGCCCTCGCGCATCCGCTTCTACGAAGCCAGCGGCCTGATCGCCCTGGTGCGTCGTGGCGCCAACGGCTACCGCGAGTACCCGGCGGAAACCCTCGACCTGCTGGAGATCATCCGTTGCGCCCAGCAGACCGGCTTCAGCCTGGAGGAAATCCGCAACCTGCTGCCCCACTCCGCCCCGGCCCTGAAGAATGGCCACGACGAGCTGCTCGCCAGCCTGCGTCGCAAGGTGGCGGAAATCGAAGCGATGGAGCAGCAGTTGCGGCAGAACCGGGAACAGTTGCTGGCGGTGATCGACGGCATCGAGAACAAGCCCGCCGGCATGGATTGCCAGGCCAATGCCGAGCGCATGGTGGCCGAGATGCGCGAACGCAAGGGACGTAGCGAGAAGCCCGAACCTGCAGGAGCGGGCCATGCCCGCGATGAGCGGACAAAGTCCGCCCCTGGAGCGAAGCGCCCTGCCCCCACCGAATCCTGACTTCGCACTCCGGCCAGTAGCCGGCCCGTCACGCAATCACGGGCATGGCCCGCTCGCGGCATTCGCGCGACCGAACTGGCAGTGCTGGAGGTGGGCGGCGTGCTCTACCCCTGCGGCGCAATTCGCCCCGAGGTCTATCTGCGGACTGGGATGACCAAGGGCTGCCAGGGCGCTGGCCGCGACTGGCGACGTGGATACGTGGGCCATCGGCACATGGATCACAGCACGCCGTATCTGACGGTCGATCATGGGCTTGCGTTTCCGGCGCCCCGTGGATGCTGGCCCACCGAGGAAACTACCGTGGGACGTCCGGCAAGCCCCTGGCCCCTCACCGTGATTCGGCATTATTCGCGATATGCCTTAAGATGAGCGGTTTGCCGAAAGAACCGTCATGGCCATAGCCATGAAGGGCTTTCATTCTTTACAAATAAGTATGGTGAAGATGAACAAGCCTTTCATTTCGCTGTGCCCTGAAATTACTCGGGCACACGCGCTGACGCTGATGGATTGGTTGGAGGATGAGCGCGTAACCTGCTATCTGAGCGATTCGCGTCATGTCTCCCGCTCCATCGAACAAGCCATCAATCGGACTCAATTGCCGATCCTGACCCATCTATTCAACCGGGGCGGCCGATTCTTCATGGCCTATGACCGACATGACACCCCGGTGGGCTTTGTCCGTCTCATCAAGACCGGCTCGAATTGCGAGATAGTCCTGGTCATCGGAGACAGCGACAAATGGGGCCGGAACCTTGGCACCCGCACAATCCGCGAAGGCATGAAACTGGCCTTCCTCGACATGCGGGCCGAGAAGCTCATCGCCAAGATCCACCCGGACAACGGGCGCTCGCTGAAGGCCTTTCTGCGCAGCGGCTTTCTGCTTGAGAACGAAACGCCGGCATTGAAGTCGTTTTCCATGACCGCGGGGCGCTATCTCCAGTTCTTGCGCGAAGGTGCCGTTGGCGACTCCACTGAGATCTACATCACTGAAATAGACAAGGCCAGGCTCGAGAGTCTGATCGCGTTCGAGCACGGCCCGGCCGTTGTTGAACTCGAACATGAGCTTGAGCGAGCCATTGTCGTCAAGCCGCAGCAGGTGGCGCGCAATGTCGTCACGATGAACTCCAGGACCTTGCTGCAGCTGGATGACGAAGAGATCGAGGTGGCCTTGGTCTACCCTGAAGACGCGGACAGCAGCGCCGGGAAGCACTCCGTGTGCTCCGACATCGGTGCCGCCATCCTGGGCTATCAGGAGGGGGACGCCATCGACTGGCGAATTTCTGATCGGACCCGCCGGATTGGGATCAGGAAAGTACTTTACCAGCCGGAAGCCGCGGGCGATTTCCACCTGTAATTGCGCCTTTAGCTCAGTGTTCGTCCATCGGCGCGAAGATTCCCCAGATGCGGACCGTCTCGCGCTGTTCACCGCCTATGACTGGGCTGCAGCGGACGGCTGGTCGAAATCGCGCGTTCGGCCAGCTCAAGGATTTTGACGACGAGCGAGCGGAAAAGACCATGTACGCATAAAACCTGATGACCGCCGAACTCAAATACGCCATGCACCGTGGCGCGCCATTCTCGTGGGCGAAGTCCCGGAATGTGCAGGATGGTGTGTTTGGCGGCGTAAGCAGGTTTCACACCTAAAGCCGAATAACCGTTATTTCCAGCCCTCCAGCCGCAAGGTCGCCCGCACCAGCCGCTGTTCCTCCTGCTCGATCTCCCGCAGGTTGTCGCGCACGCTGTGGATATGTTCGCGGGCGGCGCGCTGGGCCTGTTCCGGCTGGCGTTCGCTGATGGCGCGATGCAGCCGCGCGTGCTGGCGGTCGATCTGGCGCTTCTGCGGCGGCCGGTTGTAGAGGTTGTTCACCGAGGCGAACACGGTGCTGAGCATCAGCTCGTTGAGCGACTGCAGCGTGTGCACCAGCACCGGGTTGTGCGAGGCCTCGCTGATCGCCTGGTGAAAGGCGTGATCGCGCCGCGCATGCTCGCGCGGGTCCAGCGGCTGCGGTTCGTCGTAGGCGGCGTGCATCTCCTCGAAGCGCCGGTCGATCAGCACCAGGTCGGCCTCGGTGGCGCGCAACGCGGCCAGTCGCGCGGACTCCCCTTCCAGCAGCGCGCGAACTTCCAGCAGGTCGTAAAGCGTGCGCGGCTGCGAACGGAACAGGTGCAGCAGCGGCGACACGTCCTCCGCGCCGGTCAGGTCGGCGACGAACGAACCGCGCCCCTGCTCGGTATCGACAATGCCGCGCCCGCGCAGTGCACGCAGCCCTTCACGCAACGCCGAGCGCGAGCAGCCGAGCTTCTCCACCAGGCGCCGCTCCGAGGGCAGAGCCTGGCCGACCTTGAGTACGCCATCGACGATCAACCGCTCGATCTTCTCGGCCACCTGGTCGGCGACACGCTGCTTGCCCTGTGCATAAGTCGTCATCACGGATCTCCGTAACTGGTAGGACCAGCAGGCTCTCACCCGCACGGCTGTCCAGAACCCTAGCTGTCAGGACTGGGGCTTTCCAGTGTACGACCGTACAAGAACTGGTAGGACCAGCGCCGATGCCAGTGGACGCGACCTGATCGGCGGTCGCATTTTCAGCGTGCCGTGGCTCCACGCGACCGCCTGGCGGGCGCGAACAAAAAAACAAGATCAGAGCACCGTCAGCCTATGAACATCCTCTACGACGAGCGCGTCGATGGCGCGCTGCCTGCCGTCGACAAGTCCGCCCTGCTGGCCGAGCTGCGTGCGGCCCTGCCCGACCTCGAACTGCTGCACCGCGCCGAAGACCTCAAGCCTTACGAATGCGACGGCCTTTCCGCCTACCGCACCGTGCCCATGCTGGTGGCGCTGCCCGAGCGCATCGAGCAGGTACAGGCGCTGCTCAGGCTCTGCCATGCGCGCAAGGTGCCGGTGGTCGCGCGCGGCGCGGGCACCGGGCTCTCCGGCGGCGCGCTGCCGCTGGAGAGAGGCATCCTGCTGGTGATGGCGCGCTTCAACCGGATTCTCGAGGTGAACCCGCAGGGGCGCTACGCCCGCGTTCAGCCCGGCGTACGCAACCTGGCGATTTCCCAGGCCGCCGCGCCGCACGGGCTGTATTACGCGCCGGACCCATCCTCGCAGATCGCCTGTTCCATCGGCGGCAACGTCGCCGAGAACGCCGGCGGCGTGCATTGCCTGAAGTACGGCCTGACCGTGCACAACCTGCTGAAGGTCGACATCCTTACCGTCGAGGGCGAGCACCTGACGCTGGGCAGCGACGCCCTGGACAGTCCCGGTCTCGACCTGCTGGCGCTGTTCACCGGCTCCGAGGGCATGCTCGGCATCGTCACCGAAGTCACCGTCAAGCTGCTGCCGCGTCCGCAGGTGGCGCGGGTGCTGCTGGCCAGTTTCGACTCGGTGGAAAAGGCCGGCCGCGCGGTGGCCGACATCATCGCCGCCGGCATCATCCCCGGCGGGCTGGAGATGATGGACAACCTGTCGATCCGCGCCGCCGAGGACTTCATCCACGCCGGCTACCCGGTGGACGCGGCGGCCATCCTGCTGTGCGAGCTGGACGGCGTGGAAGCCGACGTGCAGGACGACTGCGAGCGCGTCGACCGCGTGCTTCGGGCAGCCGGCGCCACCGACGTGCGCCTGGCCTGTGACGAAGCCGAGCGCGTGCGCTTCTGGGCCGGACGCAAGAACGCCTTCCCGGCGGTGGGGCGCATCTCGCCGGACTACTACTGCATGGACGGCACCATCCCGCGTCGCGAGCTGCCACGCGTGCTGCATGGCATCGCCGAGCTGTCGCAGGAATTCGGCCTGCGCGTGGCCAACGTGTTCCATGCTGGCGACGGCAACATGCACCCGCTGATCCTCTTCGACGCCAACGTGCCCGGCGAGCTGGAACGCGCCGAGGCCATCGGCGGGAAAATCCTCGAACTCTGCGTGGCGGTGGGCGGCAGCATCACCGGCGAGCACGGCGTGGGGCGCGAGAAAATCAACCAGATGTGCGCGCAGTTCAACAGCGACGAGCTGACCCTGTTCCACGCGGTGAAGGCGGCGTTCGACCCGGACCGCCTGCTCAACCCCGGCAAGAACATCCCCACCCTGCACCGCTGCGCCGAATTCGGTGCGATGCACGTGCACCACGGGCAACTGCCCTTCCCCGACCTGGAGCGCTTCTGATGCCCGATGCCAGCAGCGAACTGCTCGAGCAGGTGAACCAGGCGCTCGCCGCGCGCACGCCGTTGCGCATTCGTGGCGGCGACAGCAAGGCCTTCCTCGGTCGCCCGGTGAACGGCGTGGAACTGGACACTCGTCCGCACAGCGGCATCGTCAGCTACGACCCGACCGAACTGGTGCTGACCGCTCGCGCCGGCACGCCGCTGGCGGAGATCGAAGCGGCGCTGGAGGCGGCCGGACAGATGCTGCCGTGCGAGCCACCCGATCATTCGGGCGCGACCTTCGGCGGCGTGGTCGCTGCCGGGCTCTCCGGCCCGCGCCGCCCCTGGTCGGGTTCGGTGCGCGACTACGTGCTGGGCACGCGGCTGATCACCGGCCACGGCAAGCTGCTGCGCTTCGGCGGCGAGGTGATGAAGAACGTCGCCGGCTACGACCTGTCGCGCCTGCTGGCGGGCAGCTTCGGCTGCCTGGGAGTGATCACCGAAGTCTCGATGAAGGTGCTGCCCAAGCCGCGGATGTGCGCCAGCCTGCGCCTGGAAATGGGCGTCCACCAGGCGCTGGGTGAGCTCGCCGAATGGGGAGCGCAACCGATCCCGATCACCGCCGCCTGCTACGACGGCGCAGCGCTGCACCTGCGCCTGGAAGGGGGTGAAGGTTCGGTGTGTTCCGCACGTTTGCGCCTGGGCGGCGAGGAGATCGACAGCGCCTACTGGCAGGACCTGCGCGAGCAGCGCCTGGGCTTCTTCGCCGGCCCCGGCACGCTCTGGCGGCTCTCGCTGCCGAACGCCACGCCGGCACTGCCCCTGCCGGGCGAACAGTTGATCGACTGGGGCGGTGCGCAGCGCTGGCTGAAGTCCGAGGCGGATGCCGAGCTGATCCGCAACAACGTCGCCGAAGTCGGCGGTCATGCGCTGCGCTACACGCCGGGCGACGACGGCTTCCACCCGCTGCCCGCCGCCCTGCTGCGCTACCACCGCAGCCTCAAGCAGCAGCTCGACCCGCAAGGCCTCTTCAACCCCGGCCGGATGTACAGGGAGCTCTGATGCAAACCAACCTGAGCGAACAGGCCAGGCACCTGCCACGCGCCGAGGAAGCCGAGCGCATCCTGCGCTCCTGCGTGCACTGCGGCTTCTGCACCGCCACCTGCCCGACCTACCAGTTGCTGGGCGACGAACTGGACGGTCCGCGCGGGCGCATCTACCTGATCAAGCAGGTGCTCGAAGGCGCGGAGCCCAGCGCCAGCACCCGCGAGCACCTGGACCGCTGCCTGAGCTGCCGCAACTGCGAAACCACCTGCCCTTCCGGCGTGGACTATCACAACCTGCTGGACATCGGCCGCGCGGTGGTCGAGCAGCAGGTGCCGCGTACCTTCAGCGAACGGGTGATGCGTCGCGGCCTGCGCGCCGTGGTGCCGAATGCCGCGCTGTTCGGCGCGCTGGCCAAGGCCGGTCGCACCTTCTACCCGCTGCTGCCGAACAGCCTGCAGAGCAAGCTGCCGCGCCATCCGCATCCGCCCGTGGAGCGCCCGAAGCCGCGCCACACGCGGCGCATGCTGATGCTCGAAGGCTGCGTGCAGCCGGCCCTTTCGCCCAACACCAATGCCGCCGCCACGCGGGTGCTGGATCGTCTCGGCATCAGTGTGATCCCGGCGGCGGACGCCGGTTGCTGCGGCGCCGTGGACTATCACCTGAATGCCCAGGAACAGGGGCTGGAACGGGCGCGCAGGAACATCGACGCCTGGTGGCCGTCGATCCAGGCCGGCGCCGAAGCCATCGTGCAGACGGCCAGCGGCTGCGGCGCCTTCGTCCGCGACTACGACCATCTGCTGGAGCGCGATGCGCAGTACGCGGCCAAGGCCCGGCGGGTCAGCGAACTGTCGCGCGATCTGTCCGAAGTGCTGCGCGACGAGCCGCTGGAGGAACTGCACCTGCACGGTGATCGCCGACTCGCCTTCCACTGCCCGTGTACGCTGCAGCACGCGCTGAAGCTCGGCGGCGCGGTGGAAGGTGTGCTCACGCGCCTGGGCTTCAGCCTCACCGCCGTGCCGGACAGCCACCTGTGCTGCGGCTCGGCCGGCACCTATTCGCTGACCCAGCCGGAGCTGTCCCGGCGCCTGCGCGACGACCGCCTGAAGGCGCTGGAGAGCGGCAGCCCGGAAGTCATAGTCACTGCCAACATCGGCTGCCAGACGCACCTGGGCGGCGCCGGCCGCACGCCGGTGCGGCACTGGATCGAACTGGTGGAAGAGGCGCTCGCCGATGCACCTTTGGAATCCCTTCAAGACGAGGTGCAAGCATGCTCAGCAAAGCCGTTTTGACCCAGCAGGAAGTCGGCCGCATTCTCGCCGCCGCCCGCGCCGAAGCGCAGCGCAACCACTGGGCGGTGTCCATCGTGGTGGTCGACGACGGCGGCCACCCGCTGGCCCTGGAGCGCCTCGACGGCTGTGCCCCGGCCAGCGCCTACATCGCCACGGAGAAGGCCCGTAGCGCGGCACTGGGACGGCGCGAAACCAAGGGCTACGAGGACATGGTCAATGGCGGCCGTACCGCCTTCGTCACCGCGCCACTGATCACCTCGCTCGAAGGCGGTGTGCCGGTGGTGCTGGACGGCCAGGTGATCGGCGCGGTGGGCGTTTCCGGAGTGAAGGCCGGCGAGGATGCGCAGGTCGCCAACGCCGGAGTGGCCGCGCTTTGAAAGCGCTCACGCGGCCCTGGCGACAGACAGCCACCGGCCGGGTGGAGGTCGCCGCCGGTCACAAGCGAGCCGGCGACGACACCCCGAAATGCTTGCCAGAATCAGCTTTCAAAAGCCCCGCTACGCGCCGCGTTGCGGGGCTTTTTCAATACCTGCCGGCGCGTGCGCCACCTGAAAGAGTTATCCACCGCTGACGCTTTGCCACCGACAACAACAAGGGACAAACCCCATGCAAACCTGGCAGCAGCTCTATACCCCGCTCGGCAGCCTCGGCCTCTCGGCCCTGGCGGCCCTCGTGCCGATCATCTTCTTCTTCCTCGCCCTGGCAGTGTTCCGCCTCAAGGGCCACGTCGCCGGCGCCATCACCCTGGTGCTATCGCTGCTGATCGCCATCACCGTCTACCACATGCCGGTGGACAAGGCGCTGGCCTCGGCGGTCTACGGCTTCTTCTACGGGCTCTGGCCGATCGCCTGGATCATCGTGGCGGCGGTGTTCCTCTACAAGCTGACGGTCAAAAGCGGGCAGTTCGAGATCATCCGCAGCTCGGTGCTGTCGATCACCGTCGACCAGCGCCTGCAGGTGGTGCTGATCGGCTTCTCCTTCGGCGCCTTCCTCGAGGGCGCGGCGGGCTTCGGTGCGCCGGTGGCGATCACCGCGGCGCTGCTGGTCGGGCTGGGCTTCAACCCGTTGTACGCGGCCGGCCTGTGCCTGATCGCCAACACGGCGCCGGTGGCCTTCGGCGCGCTGGGCATCCCGATCATCGTCGCCGGGCAGGTGTCGGGCGTGGATGCCTTCAAGATCGGCGCCATGGCCGGGCGGCAACTACCGATCCTGTCGGTGATCGTGCCCTTCTGGCTGGTGGCGATGATGGACGGCTGGCGCGGCATCCGCGAGACCTGGCCGGCGCTGCTGGTGGCCGGCGGCACCTTCGCCATCAGCCAGTTCCTCACTTCCAACTTCATCGGCCCGGAACTGCCGGACATCACTTCGGCGCTGCTGAGCATGGTCTGCCTGACCCTGTTCCTGCGCGTATGGCAGCCGGCGAACGTGCGTGAGACGGAGTTCTCCAGCATCAACGCCGACGGCACGGCGACGCTGGGCGGCCTCGGTAGCGGCGGCCAGCGCCAGGAGTCGCAGTACAGCTTCGGACAGATATTCAAGGCCTGGTCGCCCTTCCTGATTCTCACCGTACTGGTGACCATCTGGACCATGAAGCCGTTCAAGGCGATGTTCCTGCCCGGCGGCGCGCTGGAGAGCTGGGTGGCGGTGATCGCCGTGCCCTACCTCGACCAGTTGGTGCTCAAGGCCGCGCCCATCGTCGCCAACCCGACGCCCATTCCGGCGATCTACAAGTTCGACCTGGTGTCGGCCAGCGGCACGGCGATCTTCCTCGCGGCGCTGATCTCCATGACCATCCTGCGCATCGGCGCAAAGAGCGGCGCAGCGACTTTCGGCGAGACGCTGAAGGAGCTCAAGTGGCCGGTGCTGACCATCGGCATGGTGCTGGCCTTCGCCTTCGTCACCAACTACTCGGGGATGTCCACCACCCTGGCGCTGGTGCTGGCGGGAACCGGCGCGGCCTTCCCGTTCTTCTCGCCCTTCCTCGGTTGGCTGGGGGTTTTCCTGACGGGGTCGGACACCTCGTCCAACGCCCTGTTCGGCTCACTGCAGGCGACCACCGCGCACCAGCTCGGGGTCAGCGACACCTTGCTGGTGGCGGCCAACACCACCGGCGGGGTGACCGGCAAGATGATCTCGCCGCAGTCCATCGCCGTGGCTTGCGCGGCCACCGGAATGGTCGGGCGCGAGTCGGACCTGTTCCGCTTCACGGTCAAGCACAGCCTGATCTTCGCCGCCTTCATCGGGTTGATCACGCTGGCGCAGGCCTATGTGTTCACGGGGATGCTGGTGCACTGACGTCATTCGTACCTGGCGTCAGGATTCACTGTAGGAGTGAGCTTGCTCGCGAACCGACTCCGCTGCGGGTGCTGGTTCGCGAGCAAGCTCGCTCCTACAAAAACAGCAGCCCCTCAGTAATCGACCTTCCCCCGCCCCGCCTTGATCGCCCCGCGCTTGCTCTTGCCCTCCAGCCGGCGCGTCTTCGAACCCAGCGTCGGCTTGGTCGGGCGGCGCTTCTTCTCCACCTTCGCCACACTGCGGATCAGCTCCGCCAGGCGGTTCAACGCGTCCTCGCGGTTCTGCTCCTGGGTGCGGAACTGCTGGGCCTTGATCACCACCACGCCGTCGCCGGTGATGCGCTGGTCGCTCAGCGTGAGCAGGCGCTCCTTGTAGAACGCCGGCAACGACGAGGCCTGGATGTCGAAGCGCAGGTGCACGGCGCTGGACACCTTGTTGACGTTCTGTCCGCCGGCACCCTGGGCGCGGATGGCGTTCAGCTCGATCTCGGCATCGGGGATCTGCACGGTGTTGGAAATCTGCAGCATGGGAAGGATTCAACGAAGAAATAATGGGCAGGATACCGCGCACCGCCGCACCTGTCCCGAAGCCATCTAGTTCGCCACGCAGCCCCCGTTTCTGACTTTCGCGTCAATTTTTGTATACGAACTTGTGTACAAATTTTTCTTGCAATGTCAGCAATTCACCATTAGAACCCAGCCTGTCACCGACCGCAGTTCACCCTGCGGGACGCCGGCCCCGAAGCCACAAAAAATAAGAACAACACAGAGGTGCAGCATGGTTTCTTCCGCGATGACGGCCCTTGGCGCCGCCCGCCCCCAACCCCGTTCCAGTCGCCGCCTGAGCACCGGCCGCCGGATCGCCCTCGGCACCGCGCTGGTGCTCGCCCCGCTGGGCATGGCGCAGGCCGACGATGACCGTTTCTTCGAGTGGACCAGCAACACCCTCGGGTTCCGCTACGGCAAGGGCTTCACCAACCCGAACAACCCGCACGACATCAGCAAGCGCATCTTCAGCTTCAGCCACGCGGACGGTTACCGCTACGGCAGCAACTTCTTCCACCTCGACGTGCTGCAGTCCGACAGCGACGACCCGCGCAAGGGCACCGACCACGGCAGCAGCGAGGTCTACGGGGTATTCCGCAGCCAGCTGTACGCCTCGCGGGTGTTCGACCTGCCGCAGGGCAAGGGCCTGGTGAAGGACCACGCCTTCACCTTCGGCTTCGACGCCAGCCGCAACAACAACCTCGGCTCGGCGAAGAAACGCGCGCTGGTGTTCGGCCCCACGGTGAAGTTCAACAGCCCCGGCGTACTCGATCTCTCGCTGTTCTACTACCGCGAGAAGAACCACTCCGGCATCCCCAACGCGAAGCACCCGGACCACACCTTCGACGCCACCTACATGCTCAACCTGACCTGGCTGCGGCCGTTCCAGCTGGGCGACCACGGGGCGAAGTTCCAGGGCTTCCTGAACTACACCGGGGAGAAGGGCGAGGACTACAACGACAACGACACCGCGCCGGAGACCCTGATCCGCACCTCGCTGATGTTCGCCACCCTGCCGGGCACCAAGCGCCAGCCGAACCTGTGGCTGGGCGTGGGCTACGAGTACTGGCACAACAAGTTCGGCGTGGATGGCGGACGCGGCACCCGCACCTCGACACCGACGGTGAACCTGGAGTTCACCTTCTAGCATCGCGGTTCGCGAGCAAGCTCGCTCCTACAGGCCGCCGTCCGCGCGGGTTTGCTCTTCGTAGGAGCGAGCTTGCTCGCGAACCTGCCCGGCACCGATCCCACCGACCGAACGCCCATGAAAAAGCCCGACATCTGCCGGGCTTTCTTTCGTGTGCCGCGCAGAGAATCAGCGCTCCTTGCAGGCCACACCATCAGCGGGTTCACCGCCTTTCCAGTCCTTGTACAGGGTGGCGTCTTCACCCTTGGTCCACCAGATGTACTGGCCGGCGGCGTACTTGGCGCCGGAGGCGGAGATGACGTTGGCGAAGACCAGGCTGGAAGCGTCGGTCACCGGCACCACGGCCAGGCTGTTGTCGCCCTTGTTCAGGTACTGCACGCTGATCTTGCGGCCGTCCTCGCACTTGTACGAGACGCTGCGCGAATCCAGCTTGGCATCGCCGGGCAGGGCCAGCGCGTCGACCTGGGGCGCTTTCTTCTCTTCGCCGCCGCAGGCGACGAGAATGACCGGCACGACCGCCACGAGCAGCCAAAGTGCTTTTTTCATGAGTTTCCCTCTGACGAAAAATGGCCCGGTCACTCTAGGAAAGGTCGGGCCGCACGGTCAATCGCGGGCGGCCCGTCTCAAAGTCGGGTCGCTCAGTCCGCCAACGCCGTCCGCACCTCGCCACGCACCGCGCCCTGGCGCTTGAGGCGATAGCAGCCGTACATCACCAGCAGCCACACCGGAATCGCATAGACCGACACCTGGATGCCCGGGGTGAGCAGCATGACGCCGAGGATGAACACCACGAAGCCCAGGCACAGCCAGTTGGCCGCCGGATACGCCACGGCGCGGAAGGCGGTGCGCTTGCCCTCGGCATCCATGCGCGCGCGGAACTTCAGGTGCGCCAGGCTGATCATCGCCCAGTTGATCACCAGCGCGGCGACCACCAGGGACATCAGCAGCTCCAGCGCGCGTGCCGGGACCAGGTAGTTCACCAGCACGGCAAGGAAGGTCACCGCCGCCGAGACCATCAGCGAACGCACCGGCACGCCACGGCTGTCCACCCTGGCCAGCGCGCGCGGGGCATCGCCCTGCTCCGCCAGGCCCACCAGCATGCGGCCGTTGCAGTAGGTGCCGCTGTTGTAGACCGAGAGCGCGGCGGTGAGCACCACGAAGTTGAGGACATGGGCCGCGGTGCCGCTGCCGATCATCGAGAAGATCTGCACGAAGGGACTGCCGCTGTAGGAGTCGCCGGAGGCATTAAGCGTCTGCAGCAGGCTGTCCCACGGCGTCAGCGAGAGCAGCACGGCCAGCGCGCCGATGTAGAAGATCAGGATGCGGTAGATCACCTGGTTGATCGCCTTGGGAATCACCTGCTTCGGCTGGTCGGCCTCGGCGGCGGTGAAGCCGAGCATTTCCAGGCCGCCGAAGGAGAACATGATGATCGCCATGGCCATCACCAGCCCGCTGATGCCATTGGGGAAGAAGCCGCCGTGGGCCCACAGGTTGCTCACCGCCGCCTGTTCGCCGCCGGTGCCGCTGGCCAGCAGGTAGCAACCCAGGGCGATCATGCCGACGATGGCGGCGACCTTGATGATGGCGAACCAGAACTCCGCCTCGCCGAAGGCCTTCACGTTGAACAGGTTGATGGCGTTGACCACCACGAAGAACAGCGCGGCGGTGGCCCAGGTCGGCACCTCCGGCCACCAGTAGTGGATGTACTTGCCCACCGCGGTGAGTTCCGACATGCCCACCAGGATGTACAGCACCCAGCAGTTCCAACCCGAGAGGAAGCCGGCGAAACCGCCCCAGTACTTGTGCGCGAAGTGGCTGAAGGAGCCGGCGACGGGCTCCTCGACGATCATCTCGCCGAGCTGGCGCATGATCAGGAAGGCGATGAAACCGGCGATGGCGTAGCCGAGGATCATCGACGGGCCGGCGGACTTGAGCACCCCGGCCGAGCCGAGGAACAGCCCGGTACCGATGGCGCCGCCGAGGGCGATCAGCTGGATATGGCGATTCTTCAGGCCGCGCTGGAGCTGGCCTGCGTGTTGAGTTTCACGCGTCATGCGTCACCTGTTGTTTTTATCTGTGACGGGAATCGGCCGCCCGGCTCGTGGCCAGACGGTGCGGGCAAGGCAAGGCTAAAGAGCGGTAGAACGGTGGGACTTACTGGGCGTCTGGCTGCACCTCCGGAGCGGCCTGCTGGAAGGCGTCGAGTGATTCGCAGCGCGCAGCGATGGCGAGCAGGCGCGGGCAGGCGGAGAGGTCGCAGTCAAAGCGGCGGGCGTTGTACAACTGGGGAATCAGGCAGGCTTCGAAATAGCCGGGGCGCTCGTCCAGGGACAGCGGGCCGCTCCAGTGGGCGACGCCCTCTTCCACCGCGTGCAGGCCGGTTTCGACCCAATGGCGGATCCAGGCGTTCTTCGCCTCGTCCGCCACAGCCAGCGGGCCGCTGAGGTACTGCAGCACGCGCAGGTTGTTCAGCGGATGGATGTCGCAGGCGATGTGCAGGGACAGCGCGCGGACCTGCGCACGTTGCAGCGCGTCGCGCGGCAGCAGGCCGGATTGCGGATGGGTTTCGTCGAGGTATTCGAGGATGGCCAGGGACTGGGCGATGCGCGCGTCGCCGTCCACCAGCAGCGGCACCAGCTCCTGCGGGTTGAGCGACTTGTAGTCGGCGGCGTGCTGCTGG
This sequence comes from Pseudomonas sp. MT3, assembly GCF_054720805.1. Classification (NCBI taxonomy): domain Bacteria; kingdom Pseudomonadati; phylum Pseudomonadota; class Gammaproteobacteria; order Pseudomonadales; family Pseudomonadaceae; genus Pseudomonas; species Pseudomonas sp. MT3. Next base: position 50,814 of record NZ_JBTVPY010000022.1, on the reverse strand, counting down.
CCGCCGTCCTTCACCAGGTGCACCGGGACCTGGCGGTAGGCCAGGCCCTTGAGCCCGAGGGCGATGCGCACGCGGTAGGCAGCGCTGGAGCGCCAGTAGGAATACAGGGTGAGCATGGCGGTTCTCCGCGGGCGGCCACGCTACCCGCGCGGCCGCCCGGCAAGCGCGTTACTGGTCGGAGATCACGCCACGGCGAATCTGGTCTTCCTCGATGGATTCGAACAGGGCCTTGAAGTTGCCCTCGCCGAAGCCCTGATTGCCCTTGCGCTGGATGATCTCGAAGAAGATCGGGCCGATCACCGTGTTGGTGAAGATCTGCAGCAGGATGCCGTCATCGCCCGGCGCGCCGTCGATGAGGATGTTCAGCTCGCGCAGTTGCTCCAGCGGCTCACCGTGACCGGCGACGCGGGTGTCGACCTTGGCGTAGTAGGTGTCCGGGGTGCTCATGAAATCCACGCCGTTGGCGCGCAGCTGGCGCACGGTAGCGTAGATGTCCTCGGTGGTCAGGGCGATGTGCTGGATGCCTTCGCCGTGGTACTCGCGGATGAATTCCTCGATCTGCGACTTGTCGTCCGCCGACTCGTTGATCGGGATGCGGATCTTGCCGCAGGGCGCGGTCATCGCGCGGGACAGCAGGCCGGTGAGCTTGCCTTCGATGTCGAAGTAGCGGATCTCGCGGAAGTTGGCGATGCGCTCGTAGAAGCCGGACCAGACGTCCATCTGGCCACGCTTGACGTTGTGGGTCAGGTGGTCGATGCACAGCAGGCCGACGGCGTTGTCGCGGGCGGTGCGTCCTTCGATGAACTCGAAGTCGACGTCATAGATGCTCTTGTCGCCATAACGGTCGACGAGATACAGCAGCGAACCGCCGATGCCTTCGACGCAGGGGATGTTCAGCTCGCCGAAGTTGGCGTGACTGCCCACCAGTTTCGCGCCCTGGGATTCGACATACGCGGCGGCCTGCGCTGCGTTCTTCACCCGGAAGGCCATGGCGCAGGCGCTCGGGCCGTGTTTTTTGGCGAACTCGTGGACATGGCCGGTGGGGCTGCCGTTGAGCACGATGTTGATGTCGTTCTGCTGGAACAGGAAGACTTCCTTGGAACGGTGCTTGGCGGTCTCGGTGAAACCCATACCGGTGAACAACTGGCGCAGTTGCTCGATGCCCCGGGCGTCGGGGGCGGTGAATTCGACGAACTCGAAGCCGTCGGTGCCGATGGGGTTGTGTTGTTCGATCTTGGTCACGGCGTTCATCCGGCCTCCTCGTTGTCGTTATCGGCTGGATCGGCGCGGGGCCGTCCAGGCGTCTGGAATACCTTCATCTCAACCGTCCGCGCCGCCGTGGACAAGCCACTCCGACACGCCGCCACCCGGCCTCGCGGGGGCGGCATGGCAAGAAAACCTTACGCCCGCCAAAGCCCCCTGCGGCGAGCCGTCGCACCGTAAAGATTTCATTACAAGGTGGTGCGCCAGCGTGCCACCGCGAGCAGCCCGGCTCGCCAGCGGGCGCGGTCAGCGGCTACCATTCGGTGCATCTCCACCGCCGAATCCGTTCATGGCCCACGCCGCTCCTCCCGACTTCGACGCCACCACCGCGTCGCTCCGCGCCCTGGCCCGCAGCTACCCGCGCGGCCTGCACATCGAGTCGCACTCCCATGACTGGGGGCAGGTGCTCTATGCGATGTCCGGGGTGATGTGGGTGGAGACCCCGCAGGAAGCCCTGCTGGTGCCCCCCAACCGCGCCGTCTGGCTGCCGCCGCAGGTGCCCCACGGCATCCGCGTGGTCAGCGAGTTGCAGATGCGCAATATCTACCTGCGCCCCGGCACCGCCGACTCGCTGGGCGAGCGGGTACAGGCCTTCGAGGTCGGCGGCCTGCTGCGCGAGCTGATCGTGCATCTGGTCGAGCATGAGCGCGCACCGGACACCGACTATTACCAGGCGCTGTCGCACCTGGCCGTGCTGGAGCTGCAGCGTGCCCGCAGCCTGCTGCTGCGCGTGCCGCTGCCGGACGAGTCGGACCGCCGCCTGCTGAATCTCTGCCATGCGGTGATGGCCGAGCCCTCCCAGGAAATCCCCTTCGAGCAGCACGCCGCCGACGCCGGCGCCAGTGTGCGCACGCTCGCCCGCCTGTTCCAGCGCAGCCTGGGCATGGGCTTCGCCCAGTGGCGCCGGCAGGTGCAGTTGGCCACTGCCGTGGCGCAGCTCAACGAGGGCGTGCCGGTGGGCCAGATCGCCCACGCCCTGGGCTACCAGCCGGGCGGTTTCAGCGAGATGTTCAGGCGGGAGTTGGGGATGGCGCCGTCGGAGTATTGCGGGAAGTAATCGCCTCACAGGATCGCAGCAGGTTGCTGCTGCCTATGCGTTATCCGCCGTCTCGTTGGGCCCCAAAAGGAACCAAAAGGGCTCGTCCCGACATCCGGCCCCGGCTTCGCCGGGGTTCCCTCCTTCCGGTATCGCTCCGAGGGTCGGCGTACAAGGGCCGTCCCTGGCCCTTTACGCCTCTCGCGGCATCCATGCCGCTCGCCCCTCTGCGCAATACCTCCACTCGGCCTCCTGACGGGACTCTGTGCGCGCCTGCAACTTTGGCTGTTTCATGCTGGATGGTTCTTCGTAGGAGCGCGCTTGCTCGCGAACCGCCCAGCGCTGATGCAGCCGGGACATTTGTTCGCGAGCAAGCTCGCTCCTACAAAAATCGGTTTCCAGAGAAACCTCCGCACACGCCGGAGCGCCCCTTCAGGAGGCCGAGTGGAATCGGAGTTTAAGGGGTTGAGCGGCATGGATGCCGCGAGAGCCGCGATGGGCCAGGGATGGCCCTTCGCGGCGTGCCCCTGAAACTTCGATGGAGCGAGGGAAGTCCCGCGAAGCGGGACCCGGATGATGGGGCAAAGACCTTTGGTTACTTTCTGTCGTTTGAGAAAGTAACTCGCCCGAGGGGGCGAAACAGAAGACATCCGAGCACGCCGAAGCAGCGCAGGAACACCGGGCAAGACGGCGGATAATGCTACGCGTTATTCGCCCTACAAGAGCATCGCGGACGGAGTCCGCTCCTACGGGAGCCAGTGAGCCAACCCCGTCCAATCCCCCACCACACATCTGTCCGATATTCCGAAGCCGATGACCGGCGCCAGCCGGTCCCCCGCCCTAGACTTCACTCATCCCCCTTCAACCGCCGAGCCTCGCGCGGAGGACACCATGAGCTACCTGATCTCCCTGGCCATCGGCCTCGCCGTCGGCCTGGCCTACCACTTCCTCGATTTCCGTTCGCCGGCCCCACCGCTGGTGGCGCTGGTCGGCCTGCTGGGCATGCAGATCGGCGAGAACGCCCTGCCGCTGCTCAACCGCTGGCTGCACTGATTCGACCTTCCACTCACTGCCACGGACCCGTGCCATGAAAGCCCTGCAATTCGACCGTACCGGCGACCTCGCCGCCCTGAGTTTCACCGAACTGCCCGACCCGGTGCCCGCCGCCGGCGAGGTCCTGGTGGAAATCCATGCCGCCGGCCTGAACCCCAGTGACGTGAAGAACGTCCTCGGCCGCTTCCCCTACACCACCCTGCCGCGCGTGCCGGGCCGCGATTTCGCCGGGACCGTGGTGAAAGGCCCGGCCGAGCTGCTCGGCAAGTCCGTCTGGGGCACCGGCAAGGGGCTGGGCTTCACCCGCAACGGCAGCCATGCGCAACTGATGAGCGTGCCGGCCGGCGGCGTGGCGCCGATGCCCGAGTGCATGAGCTTCGCCCAGGCCGCCAGTTGCGGCGTGCCCTACACCACCGCCTGGGACGCGCTGGAGCGCAGCCAGGTGTGTGCAGGCACCCGTCTGCTGGTGATCGGTTCGGGCGCCGTCGGCGCCGCCGCCATCGCCCTGGCCAAGGCCCGTGGCGCCGAGGTGCTGGTCGCGGTGCGCCGCACCGGGTCGCAGGCGGAACTGCAGGCGCAAGGTGTCCGGAGCATCCTGCTGGGTTCCGCCGAAACGCTGCCCGCGCAGGTGGAAGAGCACTTCCCCGGCGGCGCCGAGGTGATCTTCGACACCACCGGCTTCTGGCTGCCGGCAGCCATCACCGCCTTGGCCACCTTCGGCCGCATCGCCATCATCGCCGCGCCGGTGGACGGCCATGTGCACCTGCCGGCCCTGGCGCTGTACCGACGCGGCGGCTCGGTGGTGGGGGTGAATTCACTGCTGTACGACACAGTCGCCTGCGCCGCGATGCTGCGCGAGTTCGGCCAATGGTTCGACGATGGCAGGCTGCCGCTGCCGACCGGTCTGCGCGAAGTGCCGCTGAGCGAGGGGGTGCAGCGTTATCACGAGGTCAATGAGGGGAGCAGCGAGAAGATCATTCTCGTGCCCTGAGGCTGGGCGGGGCCAGGAGGTTCGCCTCTCAGCCCGCCGCCTGCTGCATCGGCCGTCGCTGCGAGCCGCCTTGCGCCTGCTCCAGCGCCATGCAGTGGTCGAGGAACATGCGCATGTAGCCATAGCTCTTGCAGATCGCCTCGCGCAGCGCCAGGCAGCGCGACACCGCGAGTTGCGGGCCGCAGAGGGTGCAGATGATCTCCAGCGCCTCCCACGGATGATCGTCGTCGTAGCGGGCGTGCATCTTCAGCCAGCGCATGCCGTCCTTGCGGCTGCCCGCCGGCAGAGTGCGTTCGTAGGCGTCGGTGGAGCAGACCAGCGCCGACCACTCGCCGGTGGCGCCCTCGATGGCGTAGTTGGTGGCCGCCATCGCCAGCGCCAGCTCGTCGCTGGCGCTGGTGTGCCAGCACCAGTGGCTGAGGGCATGCAGCTCGGCCGGCACCAGTTGGACCTTGAGTTCGCCCAGGGTCACGCCGTAGGTTTCGGCCCAGCGCAGCCAGTAATCGGCGTGGTTGAGCTCGACGCGGATGTTGCGCATCAGCCAGCGCCGCGCCATGTCCTCGCCGGGGCTGCGGCCGAAGCGGGTCTTGAGCAGGTTCTGCGACATGTACAGGGGGAACTGTTCCACCACCGGCCAGCCGCCGATGAGGAAGGCGCGCAGGGTCTGGCGGCTGAGCTGGCCGTCACGCATGCGCGCGTAGAGCGGATGGCCGACCACCGCCAGGCGGCTGCTCTCGCAGTCCTGCACCAGGCGCTGGGCCCAGAGGGGGTAACTGGAAAGCTCCTTGAGCGGCCCACTGCGAACAAAGGTTTCGTTCATCCAAGGCTCCGTTGCCGATCGATCCATGCAAGCACCGGTAAGACTGGCCTCAGGTTAGTCCTCTGCGCGCCTGGCGTCACCGTCCGGAGGTTGTGTTCGACCCAACGGTCGCCATTTCCGTCTCGCGCAGGAAGCTCCGGTTGAAAGGTTGCGGCCGAGCCAGGCCATATCCCTGAGCGTAATCGACGCCAATTTCCCGCAACACTTCGAGGATTTCCAGCGACTCGACGAACTCGGCCACCGTGCGCTTGCCCATGACGTGGCCGATCTGGTTGATCACCTGGACCATCGCCCGGTCGATGGGGTCGTCGAGCATGTCCTTGATGAAGCTGCCGTCGATCTTCAGGTAGTCCACCGGCAGGTGCTTGAGGTAGACGAAGGAGGACATGCCGGCGCAGAAGTCATCGAGGGAGAAGCGGTAGCCCAGGGCCTTGAGCTCCTGGATGAAGCGCGTGGCGTTGACCAGGTTGGCGATCGCGCTGGTTTCGGTGACCTCGAAGCAGATGCTCGCCGGGGCGATGCCGTAGCGCGGCTGCAGGTCGCGCAGGAAGTCGAGGAAGGTGTCGTCGCCGACGGTTGCCCCGGACAGGTTGATCGCGCAGGTCTGGATCGGCTCGTAGTCCCCCTCCGCCGCACGGGCGGCCAGGGTCTTGAAGGCGCTCTCGACCACCCAGCGGTCGATGTCCGGCATCAGGCCATAGCGCTCCGCGGCGGGGATGAAGTTGATCGGTGCCACCAGCCGGCCGCACTCGTCGTTCAGGCGCAGCAGCAGCTCGACGTGGGCGCCCTCCTGCGCGCGCGGATCGACCGGGAAGATCGGTTGCGCGTAGAGGCAGAAGCGCTCCTCGTCCAGCGCCAGGCGTATGCGCTGGACCCACGCCATCTCGCCGACGCGGGTCGACAGCTCGGTATCGTCGGGACGGAACACCTGGGCCCGGTTGCGGCCCTTTTCCTTGGCCATGTAGCAGGCCATGTCGGCGCAGCGCAGCGCCTCTTCCACCGACACCAGCAGCGACGACACGTGCACCACGCCGATGCTGACGGTGATGTTGAACGGCCGGGCTTCCCAGATGAAGTGCAGGCCCTGGACGGTCAGGCGGATACGCTCGCCGATCTGCTCCGCCATTTCCGGCGGACAGTTCTCCAGCAGGATGCCGAACTCGTCGCCCCCCAGCCGCGCCAGGGTGTCGCCGTCGCGCAGGCACTGCTGCAGCACCGAGCAGACCTGGCGCAACAGCTCGTCGCCGGCGGCATGGCCGCAGGTGTCGTTGACCAGCTTGAACTGGTCCAGGTCCAGGTACATCAGCGCATGGCGGTCATCCATGTGCGCGGAGCGTTCCAGCGCCTGCTTGAGGCGAAACTCGAACTCGCGGCGGTTGGTCAGGCCGGTCAGGGCATCGTGGGTCGCCTGCCACGACAGACTCGCCATGTACTGGCGCTCGCGGGTCATGTCATGCATCACCAGCACCACGCCAACCACGCGACCGTCGGCATGGATCGGCGTGCCCACCAGCGTCACCGCCACGCTGGTGCCGTCCAGCCGCTGGATCAGCTTGCTCGACTCGCTGCCGCCATCCACCTCGCCCCGCAGGATCTGCCCCACCAGCGGCAAGCCCTCTTCCTGGTCGCTCTCGTCGAACACCCGCAGCAGCGAGCGCAGCGGCAGGCCGACGGCCATCGCGCTGTCCCAGCCGATCAGGCGTTCGGCGGCGGGGTTGAAATAGGCGATGCACTCCTGGGAATCGAGGGTGACCACGCCGTCGCCGATCGCCGCCAGGGTGGTCTGCGCACGCTCCTTCTCGGTGTCCAGGGCACTTTCGAAGGCTCGTTGCTGGCGCACCAGCTTGCGGGTCCGCCAGACCGCCAGGATGATCAAGGCCAGCCCCACCAGGCAATTGACCACCAGCAGCATCCACATCAGCATCCGCGAGCCCTTGCCCAGGGCGGCGGAGAAGGCCATAGCGGCGGGCGTCACACCGTCGTTGATGCCCTGGATACGGCTGCTCCAGTAGCTCAGGTCGCCCGGGCTGACGGTGCCGGCCTGGATCCGTGCATGCATTTCGTCGGCCACTTGCAGGAGCTGGTCGAGGTAGGCGTCCCCGACGATCCAGCGCTTCACCGCCTCATCGAAGAAGCTGTATTCGTGGAAGTAGCGGTACAGCCAGATCAGGCTTCCGACGTCGTCCGGGTGGTTGCCACCGTCCAGCGCGCCACGCCGCGCCCGCTCGATATCGGGCGGCACCTGATCGAGGGCCGTGCGGAAGGTACGGTCGCCCAGCGGAATGGCGATGGCCGCCTGGTAGCGGCGGTAATCTTCCGTATCGCGGGTCTGGCCGTAGCGCTGCAGGTAATGGATGGCGTCCTTCTGCCCCTTCGACCAGAGACTTTCGCCGCCCACGTAGGCCCGTACGCCGGAAAGAATGTACAGACTGCCCGCGCCGATCAGCGCCTGCAGCAGTACCACCGCCATGAACGGCCATACCAACCGCAGCAGCCGGGTTCTTCGACGGATTGGCAAAAGTCCCAAGGCATCCATAACGCGCTTCGACTTCCTTTCTTCTTATCCCTGGCAAGCCACACCGGGCGGCTCGGGTTCGCGCCGCCGTAGGGACTTTCTGTCTGACTACCTTTTACTCATAGCCGATCACGGAAAATCCTCAAACCGCATGGCCGGGCGCCTGGTCGCCTGACGAAGCGTCGACCCGGCCAAACACTGGTAGCACGGTGCCTTTATCCACCATTCGTCGGAAGCCCCGCATCCGACCGACGGGCAGTGGTGGCGCGCCTTTGCGCTGCCTTGCGCGACACAAGGCCATGTGCCATACCTCAGCCAATCGTGCAATCTGCAAGGCCGGAGAAATCCCATGCCGTCTCGGGACATGGAAGCGCTGTACGACCAACTGGTGGGGCTTTCCTATGAATGCGTACTCGACGAGGGCGCCTGGCTGCCCTTGCTCTCCGGCCTGATCGATGCCACCGGCCGCCAGCAGGGCGCCCTGCTGTTCTGGGACCAGACCCGGGACGACGCCCTGGCCAGCGAGATCAACCTGTGCGACCCCAGCGCCATTGATCTCTATAACCGCGACTACTGCAATATCGATCCGTCCAAGGGCTTCATGCTCCACCGCCCCGTGGGCAACTGGTACCACGACCTGGCGGAGTACGGCCCGGAGCGGATCTGCCGCGATCCCTATTACCAGGAGTTCCAGCGCCCCAACGGGATGCAGAACATCTCCTGCCTGAAGATCAACGAGCAGACCAGCGCCGGCATCTACCTGTCGGTGCTGACCAGCGTCGGCGCGCGCGACCCCACCCCCGCCGAACAGGCCCTGCTGAGCCGCCTGAGCCAGCATCTGGTCCGCGCGGCGCAGATGTTCGAACGGGTCGGCGACATGCGCCAGGAGCTGGCCAAGCGCGACCTGCTGCTCGACCTGCACCCCACGCCGCTCTGGCTGCTGGATGGCGATACCCGGGTGCTCTACGCCAACCAGGCCGCCCAGCAGCGGCTCAGGCAGCACAAGCCGACGTTTCATGAAATCTTCGGCCGCCTGCAATGCCGCCAGCACAACGCCCGCCTGCAATCGCTGGTGCGCCACGCCGCACCACGCCAGGGCAAGGGACAGGCGGGCTGGCTGCCACTGAGCGACGGCAGCGGACTGGAGCTGCTGGTCACCCCCGTGCCGGCCGAGGCCGGCTTCAACCAGAGCTTCCAACGCCCGCTGGCCCTGCTCGCCCTGCTCGATCCGCAACGCCAGGGCAGCCTGCTCGGCGAACTCTTCGGCCTCACCCCGGCCGAGCGGCGCCTGGGCGACCTGCTGGTCCGTGGCCTGACGCCGGAACAGTGCGCCGAACACCTGGGTACCTCGATCAATACCATCCGCAGCCAACTGCGCGCACTGTTCCGCAAGACCCAGACCAGCCGCCAGGCCGAACTGGTCAGCCTGCTGGTGCGCCTAGGGCAACGCTGATCCGGCGAGCGGCGTCATTCATTCAGATGATGGCCAAGGGCTTCGCCCGCCCTACCGTGGTAACTGGACTACCGGCCCGAAGGGGTCGGCCACGCAATCGGACCCCCGGGTGGACAGCAATGGACAATCTGACCCAGCAGAATCCGGAATCGCTCAGGCAAGCCATCGAAGAACTCGAACAGCAACTGCACCGCATCAAGGACAGCAACTCCGAGCTGCTGGCATTGGCCACCGGCCACGCAAGCCTCGAGGAACGCCCCCGTGTGCTGCCCTTCCCCCGCCGGCGAGAGCGGCCAATGGGCGAAGGCGCCGGCAATGCCGTGCTGATGGATTACCTCTACGGCATCGACAGCACCCTGCTGCCCGACGGCCCCACCGACGAGCTGTTCCGCTACGCCTGCTCCGCGCCCGCCTCGCGCGCCCTGCGCTCGCGCCGCCAGTTGCTGGCCCGGGAGATCGACCGCACCTGCGAACAGCTCGGCGGCCAGGCACGCATCCTCTGCGTGGGCTGCGGCCACCTGCGCGAGGCGGATCTTTCGCGGGCCCTGCGCGACGGGTACTTCCGCGAGTTCATCGCCCTCGACGCGCAACTCCAGCCGCTGCAGACCGTGGAGTCCTGCTACGCCTTGCAGGGCATACGGGCCGTGCAGTGCAGCCTCGACGAACTGTTCTATGGGCGAACCGACCTGTGCTATTTCGACTTGATCTACTGCGCCGGGCTCTATGAAGTCCTCGGCGACCAGGACGCCCGCGATCTCACCCGCAACCTGTTCGCCCGCCTGTTGCCGGGCGGACGCCTGTTGCTGAGCAATTTCCTGCCGGGAATACCGGACATCGCCTACCTGGAAGGGCTCCTGGACTGGAAACCGAACTACCGCAGCGACGCCGAACTGCTCGACCTGCTGCTGGGCATTGCCTACAACGACATCGGCCAGGCGCGGATCTTCCATGACCTGGGCAATTGCGTGACCTTCCTCGACGTCACGCGCTACGGCTGATCAGCTCTGCTGCAGATGCCCGTACAGGCGGGCATAGAGCCCGCCTTCGGCGATCAACTGCTGGTGGTCGCCGTCCTCGGCGATGCGCCCGCCATCGAACACCAGCACCCGGTCGGCCTGCTTAACCGCCGACAGGCGGTGGGCAATGATCAGCGTGGTGCGCCCTTCGAGGAAGCGGCCCAGAGCCTGGTGCAAGGCATACTCGGTGGCAGCGTCCAGCGCCGAGGTCGCCTCGTCGAGGATCACCACCTTGGGTTCGGCCAGCACCATCCGGGCAATCGCCAGACGCTGCCGCTGGCCGCCGGAGAGGCGTACGCCGGAGCGGCCGACCACGCTGTCCAGCCCCTGCGGCAGCGCGAGAATGGTGTCCGCCAGTTGCGCCACTTCCAGCGCGCGCCAGCAGGCCTCGTCACTGCGCTCGCGGCCCAGGGTCAGGTTGGCGCGCACGCTGTCGTTGAACAGCGCCGGATGCTGCAACACCACTGCCACATGCTCGCGCACGCACTCCAGGCCGATCTCCTCCAGCGCCACACCGCCGTAGCGGATGCTGCCGGATTGCGGCTGGTAGAGGCCGAGCAGCAACTGTACCAGGGTGCTCTTGCCGCCGCCGCTGGCGCCGACGATGGCGACCTTCTCGCCGGGGGCGATGTCCAGGTCCATGCCATCGAGCACGCGTTCGTCGCGGTAGGCGAAACTCAGGTCGCGCACCTGGATACCAACCGTGCCGTGACCGACGAAGGGATCGCGGCGCGGCGGATACTGCGGCTCGTCGGCACGGGCCAGCAGCTCGTTGATCCGGGCCAGCGCGCCACCGGCGGCGTAGAAGGAGTATTGCAGGCTGAGCAGTTGTTCGACCGGGCCGATCATGAACCAGAGGTAGCTGAACACGGCGAGCATCTGGCCGATGGACAGGTCGGAGAACAGCACGGTAAGCATGGCCGCGGCGCGGAACAGGTCGATGCCGAACTGGAACAGCAGGCCGCTGGCGCGCCCGGCGGCGTCGCTCTTCCACTGCGAGGCGACGGCGTAGTCGCGCACTTCGCGAGCGCGCACGCCGAGACGTCCGAGGAAGAAGCCCTGGCGATTGCCGGCGCGCACTTCCTGGATGGCCTCCAGGGTTTCGGTCAGCGCCTGGGTGAAGCGCGAGGTGCTGTCGTTCTCCAGCTTCTTCAGGTGCTTCACGCGCTTGCCCAGTTGCACCGTGGCGAAGATCACCAGCGGGTTGAACAGCAGGATCAGCAGCGCCAGCTTCCAGTGCATCCAGATCAGGATGCCAGCGGTACCGCAAAGGGTCAGCAGCGCCACCAGGAAGCGGCTCAAGGTGTCGCCGACGAACTTGTCGAGGGTATCGAGATCGGTCACCAGATGCGCGCTGACCGACCCGCCGCCGAGGGTTTCGTATTCGCCCAGGGAGATGCGCTTTAGCCGTTCGATCAGGCGCAGGCGAATGCGGTACACCACGTCCTTGGACAACCGCGCGAACAGCTTGGCCTGGAGGACGTTGAACACCAGCGCGCAACTGCGCAGCACCAGGGTCACCAGCAGCATCAGGCCGATGTAGCCGACCGGCTTGTGCCAGCCGTCGGGCAGCCAGTGGTTCATCACCTGCAGGGCAGCGTCGCCCTTGCCCAGCAGCACTTCATCGACCAGCAGCGGCAGCAGCAGCGGGATCGGCACACTGCAGGCGGTGGCCAGCACGGCGACCAGGTTGGCGAGGATCAGGGCCTTGCGGTGACGGAAAGCGAGCCGGCGAATCTCCGCCCAGCTCAGGCGGTCAGCGGACAGCTCAGGCATGCCGCCCGCGCTCCAGCCAGCGCTCCAGCAGCGGGGCGAGTTCGCCCAGCGACTGGTAGCCGTTGGTCAGCAGGGCCAACTGGCCGTCGCGCTCGGCCAGCAGTGTGGGAAAGCCGGCGATGCCCAGGTCGCGGGCCCAGGAAAAGTCGGCCAGGGTCGCCAGATGGTTGTCCTGGCTGTCGAAGGCTTCGGCGAACTCGATGCGCGGCAGGCCGACCTGTTCGGCCAGATCGGTGAGCACCGCGGCCTGGGTGACGTCGCGGCCTTTGGCGTAGAACGCCCGCTGGATTTCGCCGACCAGCGCCCAGGCGCAGTCCTCGTCCAGGCGGCGCGCGGTGACCACCGCGCGGCAGGCCGGCTCGGTGTCGTAGACGAAGCCGTCGGGCAAGGCGTTTTCGAAGCGGAACGGCTGGCCGGTGGCTTCATGCACCGCGTGCCAGTGTTCGAGGATGTAGCGCCTGGTGGTCGGCTCCAGCGCGGCGCCCTGCCCCGTGCGCAGTCCGCCCATCACCAGCGCCAGCGGCACGCCCGCGGCGCGCGCCTGCTCCACCAACTGCCTGGCCACCGGGGCGAAACCCCAGCACCAGGAGCACATCGGGTCCATCACGTAGAGCAGGCGGCTGGTCATGGATCAGTTCTCCGCGCGGGGGTCACGGCCAATGGGGTGCGGCAGGTTGCGCTGGCGCGCCAGCTCGATCTGCTTCTGCCGCTCGCGGGCGCTGGCTCGGGTCTTCTCCGACAGCGAGTCCCAGCAGTGCGGGCAACTGATGCCCAGCGCGTAGTGCTCCGAGGCGCGATCGAGGACCGAGATCGGGTTGCGGCAGGCATGGCACTGATCGTAGTCGCCTTCGGTCAGGTCATGGCGCACGGTCACGCGGTTGTCGAACACGAAGCAGTCGCCGCGCCAGAGGGTCTGCGCCTCGGGTACTTCCTCCAGGTACTTGAGGATGCCGCCCTTGAGGTGGAAGACCTCTTCGAAACCTTCGCTGAGCATGTAGCTCGACGCCTTCTCGCAGCGGATGCCGCCGGTGCAGAACATCGCGACCTTCTTGTGTTTCGCCGGGTCGTAATGCTCGCGGATGTAGTCGGGGAACTCGCGGAACGACTTGGTCTTCGGGTCGATGGCGCCCTCGAAGGTACCGATGGCCACTTCGTAGTCGTTGCGGGTGTCGATCAGCAGCACCTCCGGGTCGGAGATCAGCGCGTTCCAGTCCCGGGGTTCGACGTAGGTGCCAACCTTGGCGTTCGGGTCCACGCCCGGCACGCCGAGGGTGACGATTTCCTTCTTCAGCTTGACCTTGGTGCGGTAGAAGGGTTGCTCCTCGCAGTAGGACTCCTTGTGGTCGACATCGGCCAGGCGCGGGTCGTTGCGCAGCCAGGCCAGCAGGCCGTCGATGCCGGCGCGGGTGCCGGAAACGGTGCCGTTGATGCCTTCCTCGGCGAGTAGCAGGGTGCCCTTCACGCCGTTGTCCAGCAGGGTCTGCAGCAAGGGCTCGCGCAGGGCGACGTAGTCGGGCAGGGAGACGAACTTGTACAACGCCGCGACGACGATTCTTTCGGTGGTCATGCATCACTCCAGTGGTCGCCCGCGTAAAGGGCGGACCGGGTTCTTTGGCTCGACAGCTGAATCAGAAGCTGAAAATGACAGCGCCGGCCAAAGGCCGGCGCTGGGTGTCCCATTCTACACGGAGCGGGGCCAGGCCCGCACGCGCTTGGTCAGCTCGCCGATCAATGCTGATCGTGCTTGCTGCCGCCACGGCAGGTCGGCGAATCCGGTGCTTGTCCCTGCTGCGCCCACTCCTCGGGGGTGTAGGTGTGCATCGCCAGGGCGTGGAACTGGCTCATCAGATCGCCGAGCGCGCCGTAGACCTTCTGATGCCGCTTCACCGCGTTCAGCCCGGCGAACGCCGGGCTGACGATCACGGCCTTGTAGTGCGTTTCCTGCCCGCGGCTGTGCATGTGGCTCTCGTCGAACACCTCCAGGTGCTGCGGTTCGAGGGCGCCCAGGGCGGTCTGGATACGGTCACGCATGCTCATGTCGGGTCTCGCTGTAAATCAGGCGGTTCATGAAAAGCCGTAAAAGTCAGGGCTTCTTGGCCGGAGCCGGGGCTTTCACACCCAGTTCCTTGTCCATGTCGGCCATCAGCTTGTTCACCGGCTCGACTGCGGTCTGCAGCTTGGCCTGGGTCAGTTGGGCGGATTCGGCGGTCAGGCGCGGCATCTTGTCCAGCATCTTGCGGCCCACCGGCGAGGCATAGAAATCGTTGATCTGCTTGAGCTCGGACTCGCTGAAGTTGCTGGTGTAGAGCTTGACCAGTTCAGGCTTGAGCTTGTCCCAGCCGACCGCGCGATCGAGTTCGGCATTGGCCTTGGCCTGATAGCGCTCCAGTACGGCCTTCTTGCTGTCGGGCGCCTTGGCCTCGGCGAAACGCTGGGCGAGCATCTGCTGGACCTGTGCATAGACCGGCACGGTGAGCTTGTCGGCGTGAACCTGCTTGAGGAACTTCTCCGCCTCGGTGTTGGCGTCGGCCAGGGCAAGAGAGCTGAAACCCACCAGTAGAGCTGCGGTGCAGAGGGTACGAAGAACGGTCATGGGGCGGTCCTTGAGTCTGAAGGTGTGTCCGGGTGGGACCCGCCATTCTGCGCCTAAGTTCGGAAAGTGCTCAAGAGACCGCCGAACAGCAGGGAGGTAACCCATTTCTCTTGTCGACGTATCGGCAAACCGGCATGCTGCGTCGCGTTGCCACATGGATGTGTCCAATGAACACCTTCACTCACATGCCGCCCTACGCGAACTCACCGCCCTTGTGCGACCCCCAGGGCCGCCTGAACGCCAGCGCCGTCGGCTGGTCCAGCCGGCCGCAGGTCCTCTGCCACCTGCCGGGCAATCCGGGCCGCCGCAAACGCTGGAACCACTGGTGCATCAACGCGCCGGGGTGGATGCTCTCGCTGACCGTCGCCGACCTCGACTACCTGGGCTACGGCGCCCTCTACTTCCTCGACCTGGAATCCGGCCGCTCGGTGCACCGCACCCGGATCACCGCGCTGGGCCGGGGCTGCGAACTGCCCGAGGTGCCCAACCAGAGCCACAGCTTCCAGCATGGCGACCTGAGCCTGAACTTCGTCGAACAGCCCGGCCAATTGCGCATCACCGCCTGCGCCCCCGACCTCGGCGGCCAGCCGCTGGACCTGGCGCTGGAAGTCCAGCGTCCCGCGCACCTGGAGTCGGTCAACCTGGTCGTGCCCATGAGCGGCCACTGCTTCCACGCCTGCAGCCGGCAGATGGGCCTGCCGGTGCGCGGCAGCCTGCAGCTCGGCCGCAGTGTCTACCAGTGCAGCGCCGGCGAAAGCTTCGCCGCCCTGGACTTCGGCCGGGGCGTGTGGCCCTTCCGCACCCACTGGACGCGCGCCGCCTTCGCCGCGCCCGGCGGCATCGCCGGCAACTTCGGCAGCGGCTGGACGGACCACACCCCGCTCAAGGAAAACGCCCTGTGGTTCGGCGGCGAACTGCAACGCCTGGAACACGACGTCGAGATCCACCAGACGCCCCACGATCCCCTGGCACCGTGGCGCCTGCTCAGCCCCTGCAAGCGGGTCGACCTGACCTTCACGCCGCGCAAGCTGCACCGCGCCTGCCCTCGCCTGGGGCCGCTGTTCGCCGAGACCAGCCAGTGGTTCGGCCACTTCGACGGCTCCCTGCGCAGCCTCGACGGCGAGCACGTCCCGGTACGCGAAGCATTGGGCTGGGTCGGCGCCACCCGGGCGCGCTGGTGAACGGGCTCTATCAGGGCAATTGATCCGACGCGGAACCCGGAGCGCTGACAACGGCCTAAACTGCCCGAGTCATTCCAGGAGGAACGCATCATGAGCCGCACCGAAACCGACAGCCTTGGCCCCATCGAAGTCCCCGACGATGCCTATTGGGGGGCGCAGACCCAGCGTTCGCTGGAAAACTTCGCCATTGGCGGGCAGCGCATGCCGCTGGCCGTGGTGCATGCCCTGGCGCTGGTCAAGAAGGCCGCGGCCCGCGTGAATGCCCAATTGGGCGAACTGCCGGAAAACATCACCAGCCTGATCGAAGAAGCCGCCGACGAAGTCCTCGCCGGCGAGCACGATGATCAGTTCCCGCTGGTGGTCTGGCAGACCGGCAGCGGCACCCAGAGCAACATGAACGTCAACGAGGTGATCGCCGGTCGCGCCAACGAGATCGCCGGCAAAGGTCGCGGCGGCAAGTCGCCGGTGCACCCCAACGACCACGTCAACCGCGCACAGAGCTCCAACGACAGCTTCCCCACCGCCATGCACCTCGCCGCCGCGCGCGCCGTGCATGACGACCTGCTGCCGGCCATCGCCGAGCTCAGCGGCGGCCTTGCCCAGCAGGCCGCCCGCCACGCCAGCCTGGTGAAGACCGGCCGCACCCACCTGATGGACGCCACGCCGGTCACCTTCGGCCAGGAGCTTTCCGCCTTCGTCGCCCAGCTGGACTATGCCGAGCGCGCCATTCGCGCCGCGCTGCCGGCGGTCTACGAGCTGGCCCAGGGCGGTACCGCCGTCGGTACCGGGCTGAACGCGCCGAAGGAGTTCGCCGACGCCATCGCCGCCGAACTGGCCGACCTTTCCGGTCTGCCCTTCGTCTCCGCGCCGAACAAGTTCGCCGCATTGGCCGGGCACGAGCCGCTGGTGATTCTCTCCGGCGCCACGAAGGCCCTGGCCACCGCCCTGATGAAGATCGCCAACGACCTGCGCCTGCTCGGCTCCGGCCCGCGCGCAGGCTTCGCCGAAGTGAAGCTGCCGGCCAACGAGCCCGGCTCCTCGATCATGCCCGGCAAGGTCAACCCGACCCAGTGCGAGGCCCTGTCGATGCTCGCCTGCCAGGTATTCGGCAACGACGCGACCATCACCTTCGCCGCCAGCCAGGGTCACCTGCAGTTGAACGTGTTCAAGCCGGTGCTCATCCACAACCTGCTCGAATCGGTGCGCCTGCTCGCCGACGGCTGCCGCAACTTCAACAGCCACTGCGTGGCCGGCATGGAGCCGGATGCGGCAAAGATGCGCGAGCACCTGGAGCGCGGCCTGATGCTGGTCACCGCGCTGAACCCGCACATCGGCTACGACAAGGCCGCCGAGATCGCCAAGAAGGCCTACGCCGAGGGCAAGACCCTGCGCGAAGCGGCGCTGGAGCTGGGCTACCTGAGCGACGCCGAGTTCGATCAGTGGGTGCGCCCGGAAACCATGCTGGAGGCGGGACAGAATGGTTGATGCGGCCAAGCATGGCGCCACCCCCATCGAAGGCGACGGCAAGCGCGTGCTGCTGGTGCTCGGCTCGCCCAAGCCCGGCGGCTTCTGCCACGCGCTGGCGGAGGCCTACGCCCAGGGCGCGCGCAACAAGGGCCACGTGGTGCACAGCCTGAAGCTCGGCGAGCTGAACTTCGACCCCGTGCTGCGTGGCGGTTACGAACAGAGCCAGAGCCTCGAGGCGGACGTGCTGGAGGCGCAGCGGCAGATTCACTGGGCGCAGCACCTGGCGTTCATCTACCCGGTCTGGTGGGGCGGCTTGCCGGCGCTGCTGCAGGGTTTCTTCGACCGCGTGCTGCAACCGGGCTTCGCCTTCCGCTACCGCTCGGCCGAATCCCGCGAGTTCGAGCCGCTGCTCAGCGGGCGCAGCGCCGACCTGCTGGTCAGCCACGACCAGACCCACTGGCACTACCGCCTGCGCCAGGGCGCTCCGGCGCACCGCCAGATGACCCGCTGCATCCTCGCGCCCTGCGGTATCGAGTTCCATCACCTGGAGGAGTTCAGCCCGATCCGCGGCTCCAGCGAGGAACAGCGCCAGACCTGGCTGCGCCGCGCGGAGCAGTTGGGTACGCAAGCCTGATGCGCTGGCCTTCGGCCTGGCGCTGGCGCTGATCCCCTGATCAGCATCCCGCTCGACAATACCTCGCTGAACCCGGCGCGCAACCTGGGCGAGGCGATCTTCGCCGACCCGCTGTTCATGAAGCAGTTGTGGCTGTTGCGGGTCGCCCCGCCGGTGAGCAGGGTGATCGGCGCGCTGACGGCCTTGCGCAAACGGGCGCGCCGGGGCGCCCGTTTGCGCTCATCGTTCAGAAGTACTGGGTGATGCTGAGCTTGGCGTTGCGGCCCTGGCTGTAGACACTGTCGCCGGACAGCGCTGGCTGGTAGCTGCGGTTGAACAGGTTGTCGACGGTGAAGTTCAGCTCGGTGTCTTCCAGCCCGAGACGGCGCGGCTTCCAACTGGCGAACAGGCGCTGGGTATCGTAGCTGTCGTTGGCCTGCTGGTCCCAGTAGCGGTCGCCGAGCAGGGTGCCCATGCCGCCGGAATACTTGTCGCTGGGCAGGCGGTCGGTCTTGCGCACGAACTCGCCCTGCCAGCCGATCTGGGCGTCCCACGCCGGGATCTTGCTGCCCAGGGTCGCGACCCACTTGGCCGGCGGCACGTCGCGCGCCCACACGTTCGGGCCCCACGGGTTGCTGTAGGCGCCATCGTGCTTGCCGCTCACCCAGGAGTAGGACAGCCCGCCGAACAGCCAGGGGCTGTCGTAGAAGCTCTCGATCTCGAAGCCCTGGTAGGTGACGCCCGGCAGGTTGCGGTAGTTGCCCAGCGGCATGTACTGGCGGCAACTACCGGAGACCGTGCCGTTGCTGGCCGACTGTTCCGCGCAGGCCACGCTGCGGGTGCGGAAGATTTCGTCCTTGACCTTGTTCTGGAACAGCGTGGTGCGAACCTGCAGGTTGTCGCCATTGATGAACAGGTCCGGCAGGTTGACCACGCTGCCGAAGCGCAGTGCGTGGATGCGCTCCGGATCGAGGTCGCGACTGGTGCCGGTGATGCTGCCCAGGCCCTGCACTTCGTACTGCTCGTCCAGCACCGGTGCGCGCCAGGTTCGGGTGTAGTCGGCGAACAGGGCCAGACGCTCGGTGGCGGTCCAGAACAGCGACAGGCGCGGCGACCAGCCGGTGTAGGTCTGCGCCCGGTAGTCATGGCCAAGCACCTGGTTGTCGTAGATCGGCGCGAGGTTGTGGTCGCCGTTGTTGCGTACTCGGTCGAAGCGCAGCGACGGGGTCACGGTCAGCCTGCCCCAGGTCAGCGCGTCCTGCACGTAGGCGCTCCGGGTATCCTGGCGGCCACTGGGCATGAAGGCCGGCTGGAAGGTGCCGTAGTTGTATTTCGGCTTGTCGTAGGTCTTGCCGGGGATGTACATCAGGCTGTCGCGGTCGTGCCGGTGCAACTGGGTGCCGACGGTGACGGCGTGCTGCAGCGGACCGGTATCGAACAGGCTGGTGTTGCGCAGCTCGAAGACCTTGTCCTGGTATTCGGTGCGGGTCCTCTGGCCGCCAGTGGCGATCTGCACGAAGGCGCCCTTCTCACGCTCGTCGGTCTGATCCACGTCGGATTCCGAGTAGCTCACTATCAGGTCGACCAGCGGGTTGTCGACGGGGTGGAAGTTGTACTTGGCGGACCAGGTCGTGTCGGTGGTGTCGCGCTGGGCGAGGAAGCGCTTGAGCGCGCCTTCGTAGCCGTACTTGTCGATGTTGGTCTGGCTCGGCGGCGTCGGGTAGCTGGCCGAGGAGAACGGCGTCCAGCGGCTGGTCTCGGAGCGGCTGTAGGACAGGCCGAGGTCGTGGTTCTCATTGGGGTGCAGGTTGAGCTTGAACAGCCCGGCGTCGAGGTCCTGGGCGCTATTGGGCAGGCGCTTGGGGTTGACCGGGTACTGGCCGTTCGGATCGGGGATATGCCCGGCGAGCTTGATGTCGCGGCCGTCGCGGGCGTTGAGGTAGACCAGTGCGTCGACCTTGTGGTCGTCGCTGCGGCCGTAGAGCGCGCCGCTGTAGATCTTCTGCTGGTCGTTGGAGTGGTAGCCGTACTTGAGCATAGCGCCGACGTTCTGGTCATCCCGCAGCAGGTCCGGCGCATCCTTGGTCTCCATGTGCACGGTGCCGCCGAAACCACCGTTGCCGTTGAACACCGAATGCGGGCCCTTCTCCACCTCGATGCGCTTGATCAGTTCCGGCTCGATGAACACGGTGCCTTGCTGGTAGCGCTCGAAGCCGCTCTTGGGCGCGCCGTCGAGGGTGAACGGCACGTCTTCGGCGTCGCCGAACCCCCAGATGTTGACGGTCTGCCCGCCCGGCTTGGGCGAGCCGCCCATGCTCACGCCGGGTAGCGTATCGAGCAGGCTGGGAATGTTGTCGGCCTGGATACGCTCGATGTCCTTGCGGGTCAGGGTCGAGCGGCCGACGCTGGCGGCATCCACCGACTGCCCGGTACCGACGATGGTCTGCGAGTCCAGTTCGATGGCGTTGTCGTTGAAGCTGTCCACCTTGCCGCGGCGACGTACCACGAAGCCGTCGCCGACCTCCACCAGTTCCAGCGAGGAGCCCGAGAGCAGCCGTTCGAGTGCCGCGCGCACGCTGTAGAGCCCTCTCAGTGCCGGAGCCTGCTGACCCTCCAACTGAGCGGCGTCGTACAGCACCTGCACGCCGGCCTGATGCGACAGGCTGCCGATGGAAGCGCTCAGCGATTGCGCCGGCAGGTCGATCTGCCAGTCGGCGGCGCGGCCGTACTCGGCCACCATCAGGCTGCCGAGCAGAACGGCGCAGCCCAGCGGGCGGGCGAACGGGAAGTTGAAACGAGACTGCATGAAGACCCTCCCCAGGGACGAAAAGCACTGCGTGTTTCGCAGCGAACGACGGGGAAGACCCTCATTCGAGAAAAATCCTCACCTGCAAATAAAAATATTTCTCAAAAAAAGATTCACAGCTGTGCCGTTCGAGCTCTTTGTAGGAGTGGACTCCGTCCGCGATGCGCAACCGGCCAGCTCAGAGCTGCCGGGAGTCTGCCCCTACGCAATGGGCCAGCACCCGCAGGAACGGGAAAGTCAGCGCGGCAGGATGACCGCGCTGCCGTCGGCCTTGCGTTGCACGCGCACGTCCAGCAGTACCGGCAGGGCGGAGAGGAAGTCGTCCGGGCGGGCCAGGCGCACGTTGCCGGAGACGGGTTTCTGCGCGAGGCGCTCGTCACCCAGGCGAATGGGAGCGGCACGGTATTGCGACAGTTCGTCCACCAGCGTACCGAGCGGCTGGTTACGGAAGGCGAGCATGCCGTCGCGCCATGCTGCGATGGAGGCGATAGGCACACGGTCCACCCGTGCCACCCCTACCCCGCTCGGCAACCGGGCGCGGTCGCCCGCAGTCAGCATCTGCTCACCCGGCGCATCGCGCTGCGCCTGCAACGCCACCTTGCCGTGGCGCACGGCGACGGTCAGCACGCCGCTCTCGCAACGTACGTCGAAGCCGGTACCGAGTACGCGCACCCGGCTGTCACCGACGGTCACGCGGAAGGGTCGGTCGGCATCCTGAGCCACTTCGAAATAGGCTTCTCCACGCAGCAGCTGCACATCTCGGAAGCTATCGGAGAAGTCCAGCCGCAGCGCCGAATCCGCCGCCAGGAACACCCGCGTGCCATCGACCAGCGTCACCTCGCGCTGCTCGCCCGGCACGGTGGATTGCACCTGCTGCGGATCGGCCAGCCGCCCGCCGCTGAAATCGTTGGCCAGCAGCAATGCCGCGCAGAACACGCTGGCGGCGGCGAATCCGCGCCAGGGCAGACTGGAACGGCGTCGCGGAGCGATGGTGGGCCGGTGCACCTGGTCGAGATCACTCCACAGCTGCTCGATTTCGCGGTAGGCCGATTCATGTGCAGGGTCTTCCGCCAGCCAGTCAGCGAAGGCCTGGCGCTCGCGGGCGTCACAGGCATCCGAACGCATGTGGCTGAACCACTTGGCGGCCAGCTCGTCGATCACCCGCTGGCGTTCCTGTCGCGGCGTCATGCCTCGCCCTCCCCTTGTACGTGCCGCTTGCAATGCAGCAAGGCACTGGCGACATGCTTCTCCACCATGCTCAGGGAAATCCCCATTCGTCGGGCCACCTCGGGCTGCGAGAGGCCCTCGAACTTGTGCAGGACGAACGCCTCGCGGCGACGCGGCGGCAATGAGTCCAGCGCTTCGGAAAGCCGGCGCAGGTAGCGCTGCCGCTCGAGCTGAACCACCGGTTCGCCTCCTTCGGCAGCCGGACGCAGGTCTGCCTCGCCGCCCAGCTCCGGTTCGCCGACCTCCGCGGCCTTGTGCTGGCGACGCCAGTGATCGCGCAGGAGATTGCGCGCGACCTGGAAGAGAAACGCGCGCGGCTGTTCGACGTCATGCCGCGAAGATGACTTCAGCCATTGGGCGAAGGCATCCTGGGCCAGGTCGGCGGCATCGGCCGAGCCGTTCAGTTGACGGCGCAGGAAGCGCAGGAGTTCGCCGTGGAACGAACGATAGACCTGCGACACCGAGCGCGAGAAACGCTCATCCATCGACGCACGCTCCCCGCCATAGCCACCCGCTTACCCTGCACACCACCACATCGCCCCCTGGATCGATGCGTCGGCGCATCGGCAAATCTCCAATCACACAAATGATAATACATATCATTTGCCAAAAATGAAGCTGATTCGCCAGACAGTAAAAGGCCGCCCCGACGGCGGCCCTTTCACAGTGGCTTCAGACATCCGCCAGGCGCTGGCGGCGGGCCCGGTAACTGCGCAGCAGCGAAGGCGCCAGGGCGGTCAACGCCGAGCCGCCCACCACCAGCAACGCGCCGACGTAGGCCAGGCCGTTGAGGTTTTCCGGGTGCACGTAGTCGGGCCACCACGAAGCGGCCAGTGCCACCGAGGCAAAGGTCACCAGCGGCGTGATGGCCAGCGTGGCGCTGACGCGGGAGGCCTCCCAGTGCGCCAGCGCCTCGGCAAAGGCGCCATAGGCGACCAGGGTGTTCAGGCAACAGGCCAGCAGCAGCCAGCCCTGCAACGGGCTCAGTTGCAACGCCTCCAGCGGATACGCCCAGGGCGTGAGCAGCGCGGCGCAGCCGAGGTAGATCACCATCATCACCTGCACCGACGTCCACTGCGTCAGCAACTGCTTCTGCGCCAGGCCGTAGGCGGTCCAGACGAACGCGGCGAACACCACGATCAGCACGCCGGTGGTGTAGTCGCCCAGCGAGCCGAACAGTTCCGCCAGGCGCTGGTTGAAGAACAGCCCGAAGCCGGTCAGCAGCACCGCCAGCCCGAGGCCCTGGCCGACGCTGAAGCTCTCCTTGAACACCAGCAGACTGCCCAGCAGCAGGAGGATCGGTGCGATCTGGATCACCAGTTGCGTGGTCCCCGGCGTGAGCATGCGCAGGCCGATCAGGTAGAACACGTAGTTGCCGGTCAGTCCGAGAATGGCCGCCAGCACCAGCCCCGCACCGCGCCGGCCGATGGGGCGAAATGCCGGCAACTGGCGGGTCAGCGTCAGGTAGACGAGCAGCACGCCACCGGAGACCACCAGGCGAAACCAGGTCACGGTGACCGGGTCCATGACCTTCAGGACTTCCTTGAGCTTGATCGGCAGGATGCCCCAGAGCACGGCGGTGATCAGGGCAAGAAACAGGCCGAATTGCCAGCGGCCGGATGAAACGTGCATGGGAGCCTCGACGGATGTACGGTTCGCCATGCTAAGTCATGGCGGTATCACGCCATAGGAACAGTTGCGCCACGCAACTGTTCCGGTCGTCCGGCGGCAGGTGCGAGTCGCCCCTAGACCAGGCTGGCCAGGCGCAGCAGCCACCAGATCAGGATCAGCAACTGGACGAAGAAGGCGGCGAAACGAAGCCACACCGCCAGCGCCGAGGTGCTGATCAGGTGCACCGCCGACTGCGCGATGCGCGCGGCCAGCAGGATCGGGGCCAGGGGATCGGTCAGCAGGGTCTGGCCGGTGGCCATCGCGTAGAGCAGCACTGCGGCGAACAGCGGCACATTCTCCACGCAGTTGGCGTGGGCCCGCACCAGGCGCTGGCCGAAGGCGCCGGGGGTATTGCTGCCATCGGCAGCGAAGGCGTTGACCTTCATGCGGCCGGACATCACCAGCAGCCCGCGCTGGTTGACCAGCAGCAGGATCAGCAGCACGCTCCAGGCGACCAGGCCGAGCAGGGCGAAGGCAGAGGGACTCAGGGACATGCGGGACTCCTTTCTCTTGTTGGTTTGAGCCGGAGTCTAAGGCAAGTAGAGTAATTGCTCTAGTCGTATGAAGGTGGGGTATTGGTAGGAGCGGACTCCGTCCGCGATGTGCCACCAGCCAGCTCGGAGCTGCCGGAAATCGATCGCGGACGGAGTCCGCTCCTACACACGCCGAGTGTGGAGTAGCCGCCCCCATTGTAGGAGCGAGCTTGCTCGCGAACAGAGTTCCAGGCCATTCGGTGCCGGGCGGTTCGCGAGCAAGCTCGCTCCTACGCAAAGCAAGAACGGGCAGCCCGTCTCAGGACTGCCCGCTCTCTTCCAGCGCCGCACTCACAGCTTGGCGATGGACACCTCGGTGGATTTCACGAAGGCGATCACCTCGCTGCCGATGGTGAGTTCCAGTTCGCGTACGGAACGGGTGGTGATCACCGAGGTGACGATGCCGGCGGCGGTCTGCACGTCGATTTCCGACAGCACATCGCCTTCGACGATTTCCTTGATGGTGCCTTTGAACTGGTTGCGGACGTTGATGGCTTTGATGGTCATGGCGTAGCTCCTTGGGAGAATAGGGATTTCACTGTGGGTTCAAAGCGCCCAGCGCAATTGCGTGGGCAGTGGGGATACGGGTTCCGGCTCGGGCGGCTGGGCCGGCAGCGACAGCACGCGCTCGAGCACTTCGGCTTCCAGTGCGGCCAGGCGCGCCGAGCCACGGGCGCGGGGCCGGTGCAGGTCGACGTCGAGATCCAGGCCGATCTCGCCGTCCTCGATGAGGATCACCCGGTCGGCGATGGCCACCGCCTCGCTGACGTCGTGGGTCACCAGCAGCACGGTGAATCCATGTTGCTGCCAGAGGCGTTCGATCAACTGCTGCATCTCGATACGGGTCAGGGCATCCAGCGCACCGAGCGGTTCGTCGAGCAGCAGCAGGCGCGGCCGGTGGATCAGGGCGCGAGCCAGGGCCACGCGCTGTTTCTGTCCACCGGACAAACCCGCCGGCCACTCGTTGGCGCGGTCGGCCAGGCCGACTGCCTCCAGCGCTTCCAGCGCCTGGCCGCGCCAGTCGCCGTCGAGGCCCAGGCCAACGTTGTCGATCACCCGCTTCCACGGCAGCAGGCGCGAGTCCTGGAACATCAGGCGCGTGCCCTCGCGGGCGCTTTCCAGCGGCGCCGAGCCAGCCAGCAGCCGGCCTTCGCTGGCGTCGTCGAGCCCGGCCAGCAGGCGCAGCAGGGTGCTCTTGCCGCAGCCGCTGCGGCCGACGATGGCGACGAACTGGCCGGCGGGAATGCGCAGGTCGATGCCTTTGAGCACCTCGCGCTCGCCGAAGCGCTTGGCCACGCCCTCCACCGCCAGGGGGATGCCCGGCTTGAGCTGTTGCGGCAAGGGATTCAGGGCATTCATGCGGCACCTGCCTTGGCCTGGTAGGCCGGGTGCCAGCGCAGCCAGATGCGTTCCAGGCCACGGGCGGCAAGGTCGGCGAGCTTGCCGAGCACGGCGTAGAGCAGGATCGCCAGTACCACCACGTCGGTTTGCAGGAACTCCCGGGCATTCATCGCCAGGTAGCCGATGCCGGCGTTGGCGGAGATGGTCTCGGCGACGATCAGGGTCAGCCACATGAAGCCCAGGGCGAAGCGCACGCCGACCAGGATCGACGGCAGCGCGCCGGGCAGGATCACCTGGCGGAACAGGCCGAAGCCGGACAGGCCGTAGCTGCGCGCCATTTCCAGCAGGCCCGGGTCGATGTTGCGGATGCCGTGGTAGGTGTTCAGGTAGATGGGGAACAGGGTGCCGAGGGCGACCAGGAAGATCTTCGCCGACTCGTCGATGCCGAACCACAGGATCACCAGCGGGATCAGCGCCAGGTGCGGCACGTTGCGGATCATCTGCACCGAGCTGTCGAGGAAGCGCTCGCCCCACTTCGACAGGCCGGTGACCAGACCCAGGGCGAGACCGATGACACCGCCGATGACGAAGCCGACGGCGGCACGCCAGGTGCTGATCGCCAGGTGTTGCCAGAGCTCGCCGCTGACCACCAGGTGGTAGCCGGCTGCGGCCACCGCGCTGGGCGCGGGCAGGATGCGGCTGGACAGCCAGCCGAACTCCACCGCCAACTGCCAGATGAGCACGAGGCCCACCGGCAGGGCCCAGGGCGCAAGGCGCTGGGCGAATGTATTCACATGTTTGTTTACCATTGCTCGATTCCTTCGCAGGAGCAACTGTCTTCGTTCCGCTGCGAGGTCTGTTCGCGAGCAAGCTCGCTCCTACAAGGCAAGGCCGCCCCCCGTAGGAGCGAGCTTGCTCGCGAACCCCGCTCCTACATGTCAGCTCGCCGCCGCCTTGGGCAGGATGTCGTTGGCCACCATTTCGCCGAACGGGCTGACGTAGCCGCGCGCCTGCGGTTGCTGTGGACGGGCGAGGTCCAGGTGCGGGAAGAGCAGTTCGGCGACCCGGTAGGATTCTTCCAGGTGCGGGTAGCCGGAGAAGACGAAGGTATCGATACCCAGCTCCGCGTATTCCTTCACACGGGCCGCCACGGTCGGGCCATCGCCCACCAGCGCGGTGCCGGCGCCGCCACGCACCAGGCCGACACCGGCCCAGAGGTTGGGGCTGACTTCCAGGTTGTCCCTGTTGCCGCCGTGCAGCGCGGCCATGCGTTGCTGGCCGACGGAGTCGAAGCGCGCCAGCGAAGCCTGGGCGCGGGCGATGGTGTCGTCGTCCAGATGGGAGATCAGGCGGTCGGCGGCCTGCCAGGCTTCCTCGTTGGTCTCGCGGACGATCACATGCAGGCGGATACCGAAGCGCACGCTGCGGCCCTGTTTCGCGGCCTTCTCGCGGACCTGGGCGATCTTCTCGGCGACGGCGGCCGGCGGCTCGCCCCAGGTCAGGTACAGCTCGACCTGCTCGGCGGCGAGGTCCTGGGCGGCATCGGAAGAGCCACCGAAATACAGCGGCGGACGCGGCTGCTGGATCGGCGGATAGAGCAGCTTGGCGCCCTTCACCTGCAGGTGCTTGCCGTCGTAGTCGACTGTCTCGCCTTCCAGCACGCGGCGCCAGATGCGGGTGAACTCCACCGAGGCTTCGTAGCGCTCAGCGTGGCTCAGGTGCAGGCCGTCACCGGCCAGCTCGTCCGGATCACCGCCAGTCACCAGGTTGAACAGCGCGCGCCCGCCGGAGAGCCGGTCGAGGGTCGCGGCCTGGCGGGCGGCCACGGTCGGGGAAATGATGCCCGGGCGCAGCGCGACCAGGAACTTCAGGCGCTGGGTCACCGGGATCAGCGAGGCGGCGACCAGCCAGGAGTCCTCGCAGGAGCGGCCGGTGGGGATCAGCACGCCGCCGAAGCCGAGGCGGTCGGCGGCCTGGGCGACCTGCTGCAGGTAGCCGTGGTCCACGGCACGGGCGCCTTCGGCGGTGCCCAGGTAGTGGCCGTCGCCGTGGGTGGGAAGGAACCAGAAGATGTTGAGACTCATCGCAATAACTCCAGATAAGCGCGCCGGCGCGGCGTGGCCGCGCGATGATGGGATTGGTGTGTGTGTTGCTCTTCGTAGGAGCGAGCTTGCTCGCGAACGGATTCCCCGGTGGCTCTGGAGCCGGGCGGGTTCGCGAGCTCGCTCCTACAGGGGGATCACTGGGCGGTGGCGACCTTGGCCGGAGCCGTCCACACCACATCCTTGATGCTCAGCGCCTTGGGGATCAGCTTCAGTTGGGTGAAGGTGTCGGCGATTTTCTGTTGCGCGGCGGTGACTTGCGGGGTGATCGGCTGGGCGCCGTAGCCCTGGCGTTTCACCGCAGTCAGGGTGATGTCCGCCGGCAGGCCGAGCAGCGGCGCGACCTGGTCGGTCACCTGCTGCGGGTTCTGCTGCGACCACTCGCCCACCGAGCGCACTTCGTCGATCAGGGTGGTGAGCACCTGCGGGTGCTGGTTCGCGTAGGGACGGGTGGCGAGGTAGAACTGGTGGTTGTCCACCAGGCCGGAGCCATCGACCAGAGTGCGCGCGGAGAGCTGCTGCTCGGCGGCGGCCTGGTACGGATCCCAGATCACCCAGGCATCCACGCTGCCGCGCTCGAAGGCGGCGCGGGCGTCGGCCGGCGGCAGGTAGACGGGCTGGATATCGGTGTATTTCAGGCCGGCCTTCTCCAGGGCGCGCACCAGCAGGTAGTGCACGTTGGAGCCCTTGTTCAGGGCGACCTTCTTGCCCTTGAGTTCGGCGACGGACTGGATCGGCGAATCCTTGGGCAGCAGGATCGCTTCGCTGGTCGGCGCCGGCGGTTCGTGGGCGACGTAGACCAGATCGGCGCCAGCGGCCTGGGCGAACACCGGCGGGGTTTCGCCGGTGACGCCGAAGTCGATGCTGCCGACGTTCAGGCCCTCCAGCAGCTGCGGGCCGCCGGGGAACTCGGTCCATTGCACCTTGACGCCCTGCTCGGCCAGGCGCTTTTCCAGCGTGCCGCGGGCCTTGAGCAGCACCAGGGTGCCGTATTTCTGGTAGCCGATACGCAGAGGTTCATCTGCCTGGGCGTTGTAGGACAGGGCTGCGATCAGCAGGGCCGCCAGTCCACTACGCAACGTGAGGGTCCGCATGGGGGGTGCTCCTTCGTCGAGTGTGCTTGCCGGACCTGCGCTCCCGTTATCGGGACGGTGAGGGCCTTGGTTTTTTTGACGCGGTGGGCGCCTGCCGGGTTGGGGCTTGGCGTTCGCCTGCGTTGGTGTTGTCGGTCAGATGCTCCAGCGGGCGTTGATCAGCCGTTCGTTGAGCAGATTCGGATCGATGGGCTTCGGGCGGCGCGCCAGGGCGCCGTGGAACTGTTCCAGGGAGTCCAGCAGGCGATGCAGCAAGGCCGGGGCGAGACGCGCCGGGGCGCTGCCGTCCGGGTACTGCACCTGGTTGTCCTCGGCAAACACGCCGTACAGGGTCTCCTGGGCCTTGAGCGCGGCCAGAACCGGCTTGAGCGCGTAATCCACCGCCAGCATGTGGGCGGTGCTGCCGCCGGTGGCCAGGGGCAGCACCACCTTGTGCGCCAGCGCCCGCTCCGGCAGCAGGTCCAGCAGGACCTTCAGCGCGCCGGCGATGGACGCCTTGTACACCGGCGTTGCGATCACCAGGCCATCGGCGCGGGACACCTGCTCGATCAGCTCGACCACGCGCGGGCTGTCGAAGCGCGCATGCAGCAGGTCCTCGGCCGGGAAGTCGCGCACCGCGTAGGAACGTACTTCCGTGCCACGCTCATGCAGCCAGTGCCGCGCGATGTCCAGCAGGACAGCGGAACGGGAACGCTGGCTGGGGCTGCCGGCAAGGGTGACCACATACATTTGCACAATTCCTTATAACTATCTTGGCGATATAATCATCGATACGCCAACTAATATGCATATAACTTAACAGCCCGCCACATATTCCAATAAATGTTATTTATTCATTTAGTTAGACAATTTAGTTTTATCTGTAGGAGCGAACCTGCTCACGAATGCTGGCTGGCAGCCCCGGCATCAGGCGGTTCGCGAGCAAGCTCGCTCCTACAAGGGCCCCTCTTCCGCAACGGGAGAGGGCGGGATGAGGGGCTGATGCAGTTCGGTCAATGCAACGCTGCCGGGTGGAATGGCCCAGGGCCGTTCCCCTTGGCGTGCGGACTGACATCTTCTCCCCGTTTGGCGGGCCAGCCAGGGCAGATGACGTACGAGCGGAAGAAAAAAGCGCGGCGTGGCCCGCGCGAGAACGATAAAAAAGTGGGCCGGCGGACCGGCCCTATTGCCCAGCTCGAGGTTCAACGCATGGAGGGGTCGGCGACGCGCCGACGCATCACTTGTTGGGTTGCGGGGTCAGGCGCAGGTAGGGCCTGACGGCGCGGTAGCCTTTGGGGAAGCGCTGCTTGATCTCATCCTCGTCCTTGAGCGAGGGCACGATCACCACCTCGTCGCCGTCCTGCCAGTTCCCCGGCGTGGCCACCTTGTGGTTGTCGGTCAACTGCAGCGAGTCGATCACCCGCAGGATCTCGTTGAAGTTGCGCCCGGTGCTCGCCGGGTAGGTGATGGTCAGGCGCACCTTCTTGTTCGGGTCGATGACGAACAGCGAGCGCACGGTCAGGGTGTCGTTGGCGTTCGGGTGGATCAGGTCGTACAGCTCCGACACTTTGCGATCCGCGTCGGCGATGATCGGGAAATTGACCACGGTGTTCTGGGTTTCGTTGATGTCATCGATCCACTTCACGTGGGAGTCCACCGGGTCGACCGAGAGGGCGATCACCTTGACGCCACGTTCGGCGAACTGGTCTTTCAGCTTGGCGGTCAGGCCAAGCTCGGTGGTGCACACCGGGGTGAAGTCGGCAGGGTGGGAGAACAGCACGCCCCAGCTGCCGCCCAGCCATTCATGGAAACGGATGCGGCCTTCACTGGATTCCTGTTCGAAGTCGGGGGCGATATCGCCAAGTCGCAAGCTCATGGGTCTCTCCTTGTTCGTGTTGAGGTCAACTATGCACAAGGTCTTTTTTCATTAAAAAGAATATATTTTGATTTTCTTATAACCAAAAATCATTCTTACGACCCTGTCCGGGCGGTATTCGCCGCCGGCACTTCAGCATAGTCAACGCCGTTCGAATCCTCCCCCGCCGGCCTGTTGCCCCCCTGGAGCGAAACCCTGCCGTTCGTCGAAAGCCCGGTGGCGCCTGGGCCCGCCGCATACACTCCTAGGTAATTGATCCTTATGTACGGGAGGTCACTTCATGGTTGGCCAACGGTCCGGCGATATCCAATCGGCAACCCACTACCGCAGCGACCGGATCAGTTCGGTCAATGGCCAGTATTTCTTCTCCACCCGGGAAGGGACGCTGGAGGGACCGTACTTCACCCGCTTCGATGCCGAACGCGAGGTGGCGAAGTACATCGCCCGCATGAAGCTGGCGTCTGGCCTGTACGCCCGCCTGGCGCGCTGAACGGTCGAACGCAACGGAGACTCCCGGGATCTTTGTCTTGGGGAAGCGCCGTTAGCGAGCCTGCGCGCGCCTGCCCGGCGCAAAGGGTTGTCCGACGATGCCAGGCGCCCGGCCAGCGGATGGCCGGCAGCGCAGAGTCCCACACCCGGAATGAAAAAGCCCCCGGCACTCGTGCCGGGGGCTTTTTCGTCGCGACGGCCCGCTTGCGTGGAGCGAGCCGGTGGAACGCGGTATCGGAGGGGGTTCAGCGCACCGCTTCGAACAGTCCCGTGGCGCCCATGCCACCGCCCACGCACATGGTGACGATGCCGTAGCGCAGGTTGCGGCGCTGCAGTTCGCGCACCAGGTGGCCGACCTGGCGCGAGCCGGTCATGCCGAAGGGGTGGCCGATGGAGATGGAGCCGCCATTGACGTTGTACTTCTCGTTGTCGATGCCCAGGCGGTCGCGGGCGTAGAGGCACTGGGAGGCGAAGGCTTCGTTGAGCTCCCAGAGGTCGATGTCGGCGACCGAGAGGCCCTTGGCCTTGAGCAGCTTGGGCACCGAGAACACCGGGCCGATGCCCATCTCGTCCGGTTCGCAGCCGGCGACGGTGAAGCCACGGAAGAAGGCCCTGGGTTTCAGGCCCAGCTCCAGGGCCTTTTCCAGGCTCATCACCAGGGTCATGGAGGCGCCGTCGGAGAGTTGCGAGGCGTTGCCGGCGGTGACCGAGCCGTCCTCGGCGAACACCGGCTTGAGGGCCTTCAGACCTTCGAGGGTGGTATCCGGGCGGTTGCAGTCATCACGGTCGACCACGCCGTCGAGCACCTTCTTCTCGCCGGTGGCCTTGTCTTCTACCAGGTACTTCACGCTCATCGGCACGATTTCATCGTTGAACAGGCCCTCGGCCTGGGCGCGGGCGGTGCGCTGCTGGCTCTGCAGCGAGTACAGGTCCTGCTGCTCGCGGGTGACGTTGTAGCGGCGGGCGACGATCTCGGCGGTCTGGCCCATCGGGTAGTAGATGCCGGGGAACTCGGCCTCCAGGCGCGGGTTCACGAAGTTGTCGCGGTTCTGCTTGCCCGCCGTCATGGTGATCGACTCGACGCCGCCGGCCACCAGGATGTCGCTGCAACCGGAGGCGATCTGGTTGGCGGCGATGGCGATGGCCTGCAGGCCGGAGGAGCAGTAACGGTTGAGGGTCATGCCGGCGACCTGGATGCCCAGCTTCGACAGCACCGCGGCGTTGCGACCGATGTTGTGGCCCTGGGCGCCTTCGTTGGAGCCGGCGCCGACCACGCAGTCGTCCACCAGCAGCGGGTCGAGGTTGTTGCGCGCCAGCAGCGCGTCGATGCAATGGGCGACCATGTCGTCCGGACGGGTCATGTTGAATTTGCCACGGAAGGACTTGGCCAGGCCGGTACGGACGCTGTCGACGATCACCACTTCACGCATGGGAAACCTCATTGCTTGTTGTTCGATGGAGAGGAAGGTGTGCCCCGAGCATAGGCGGCAGTGAGGACGCAGGGCGACGATCATTCACCAGCCGTATAGCCCTGCCCCCAGCCTCGTTGGGCGGGGCACGAACGAAACCGCCGCCCGGAGGCGGCGGTTTCGAGGGTGGGACAACGGCGATCAGACGGTGTCGGTCTTGATCACATGGTCGCCCAGCAGGCCGTTGAGCACCTGGTGGGTGTCCCCCGCCGAGAGCACGCCGTTGCCGACATGGCCCGCGTACTTGGCGGAGAGATCGACGTTGGCCAGGTCGATGGTCTGGGTGGCGGAACCGCCACTGGTTGGGCTGACGCCGATGCTGGTGGTGCCGGATGTGACCGAGAAGCTCAGGTACTGCGAGAGCGAGTCGGCGGTGGGCAGCGCGCCCTGCAGCAGGTCGGCCAGGTTCAGCGTGTCGCCCTCGGCGATGCTGAAGTCCTTGATCACGTCGTGGCCGGTATCGCCGGATTTCCAGATGAACTCGTCCGCGCCGGTACCGCCATACAGGATGTCGTCGCCCGGCCCTCCGATCAGCTTGTCGTTGCCGCCCTGGCCGAACATCAGGTCGTTGCCGGCGCCGCCTTCGAGGATGTCATTGCCGCCGCGGGTGTCACCGGCGACGTTGAACTGATCCGCGTGCTGGACGATGTAGTTGCTCAACTGCGCCACTGTCGGCGCGCTGCCATTGGTGGCCGTCAGGTAGTCCACCAGTGCCTGGAAGCCCTGGCCGTTGTGGGTTCCTGCGGCATGTCCGGCCCAGGACAACTGGTCGGTGTTGATCACATCGCCGAACAGGATGTCGTTGCCGGCCCCACCAACTAGATGGTCGTTGCCCACGGTGACCGGCGTGCTGGTGCTGAAGCCTTCCTGCAACGCCGCCTGCAGCTGTTCGGCGGTGTTGATGACCTGCGGCTGGCCCACCGAGTTGGTGATGTTCTGGCCATCCACGTTGATCGTGCCGCTGCCGGTGGTATCGGTGTTGTCGAAGAACTTCAGGTAGTTGCTGTTGATACCGTTGCCGATACCGATGGCGTTGACGTCCACCGCGTTGGCGCCGGTGAGCGCGCCAGCGCCGTGGAGCATGTCGTGGCCAGAGCTCAGCGCGACGCTGATGTCATTGAAGTTGGTGGTGTCGCCA
Organism: Pseudomonas sp. MT3; assembly: GCF_054720805.1. Classification (NCBI taxonomy): domain Bacteria; kingdom Pseudomonadati; phylum Pseudomonadota; class Gammaproteobacteria; order Pseudomonadales; family Pseudomonadaceae; genus Pseudomonas; species Pseudomonas sp. MT3. The sequence goes on along the minus strand of NZ_JBTVPY010000022.1, from coordinate 17,312 downwards.
CTGCCGTTGTAGCCGTTCCACACCGTGGGGTTACCGTCGGTGAGGAAGAACGCGAGGTTGACGTAGCCGTGAGCGGCGTCGGCGTGATTGACGCTGACCTGGGTGTTGAACCAGGCCGAGGCCTTCTGCATGGCATCGTCGTAGTTGGTCGCACCGTTGGCGCTGAGGGAGTTGATCGCGGCGATCAGCAGCGTCACGTTGGCCGTGGTCAGGCCATTGAAGCTGACGCTCTTGGCGCTGTCGGCGAAGGACACCAGGTTGACGTTGATGACCCCGTCATGCCCCTTGATGGTGTTGACCAGGTTGATCAGCGCGTTCTTCGCCAGGGCCATGCGTGACATGCCGCTGCCCGACGGGTCGACCATGCTGCCGGAGGTGTCGACGATCAGCGAGATGTTGTAGTTCTTGCCCGGCTGGGTATAGACCGACACGCCACCCGGATCGCCGATCAGCACGTCGCTGCCGCCACCGCCGCTGATGGTCCCGGATTTGTCCACGTCCTGCGGGTTGGGCAGGGTGTGCTGGGTGCTGGAGCCATCGTTGTCGCTGCTGTTGCTGCCCACCACCAGCAGGGGCTGGGGCGTACTCAGGTCCAGGCAGAGGTTGAGCGAAGTGCTGTCGCCATCGCCGTCGGTGATGCCCAGGTGGAAGTCCAGGTCCACGTCATCGGGCAGGACCGATTGGCCGGCGGAGACGCTGACCACGCGGTAGTCACCGCTGTTGCTGCTCAGCACGACGGTATTGAAGCCGCCCTCGGAGAGCTGGAAGGCCGAACCACTGGTGAAGTGGCCATCGGTCAGCAGGTTGAAGGAGATCGAGCTGTTCTCGCCATAGCCGGCCGGCGGCGAGAAGGTGCCGGTCGCCAGTACCACACCGCCTTCGCCAAGCACTTTCCAGCTCAGCACATCGCTGGTGGAGAGTTTCTGCACATCGAAGCTGGCGTCGTAGATCTTCTCGCTGAAGGCGATGTTGAGATTCTCACCGGGGGTGATGAGGTTGTTGCCGCCCACGCCCATGCCGTTGTCGGACGGGTTCACATTGCCGTTGGGGCTGGTGAAGACCACCGACAGGCCATCGGACGTCAGGGTGATCGAAGGCCGCGGACCGCCGGCGGAGACCTGGGTCAGGTCGTATTCCACCGTGGAGATCGGCCGCGAATTGAGCACCTCGAAGCTGTAGGTACCATCGGCGTCGACCTTGAGGACGAAGAAGGCCTCGTTGGAACCGTCATAGGCGGTCAGCTGCGAGCCGCCACCGGGCAGTTGGGTGACCACGTAGGTCAGGCCGTCCGGCGCGGTGTTGCCGCTCAGGTCGAATGCACCGAGCCCGTCGCCGCCGAAGCTGACGTCGAGCGTGCCGTTGAGCACGAAGCCCTGCACGTCGGAGACGTCCTGACACGGCGGCTCGCTGTGCACCACCGGCAGGTCGTCCTGCACGTTGATCACCAGCGAACCGCTGCCCAGGCTGACCGGATCGCCGTCTCCATCGGTGGCCTTGATCAGTCCACCGAGGTTGAGCGAAAGCTGCTCCGCGTCACTGCCATTGTGCAGCGGATGGTCCAGCGGACCAGAGAGCTTGAACTCGTAGTTGCCCGCCGCATCCAGCGACAGGGTGAAGATGGTCTGGGTACCGGCCGTAGCAGTCAGCAGGTTGCCGACCACGCTATAGGCAAGCGCCAAGCCTCCGGAGGTCAGGTGCTGCGAGGTCAGCGAGGAGTAGTCGCCGGTCAGCGAGAAGGCACCGGGGCCGTCCGCGCCGAAGTTCACCAGGCCGGAGAGCGAGCCCTTGGCCACAGTGGTATCGCCGGCGCCGTCGGGGTTGCCGTGGGGCAATGCATCCTCCATCACTTGGCCGGTCACGCTGCCATTGGCGACAAGCACCGGGCCGTCGTCGTTGAACACCAGCTTGCCGCCCAGATCAATGCTGGCCGATTTCTGGTCGCCGTCGCCATCAGTGATGGTCGCCACCAGGGATATCTTGTCGCCCAGCAGGCTGACCGAGTCGTTGGGGGTGGTGGTGTCAACGTGCTTGAGCGCCAGTTGCTGGTCGAGCTTCAGCTCGCCGGTGGTGGCATTCAGCGTCACGCTGAAGGCGGTCGCGCCATTGATGTCGCCGACCCGGCCTTCGACCTGGGTGGCGCTGACCCGCACCAGCACGATGTCGGTGCCGTCGGTGGTCTGCACGCCGCTGAGGTCGCCGGTGGTGGCGGTCAGGCTGTAGCTCACGCTGCCGCCGTCGGCGCCGGTGGTGGCGCTGAAGGCGCCGCTGAAGTTGGCGGTGGCGTCGGTGGCCAGCGCCGTTTCATCCACCGTCAGCGTCGGCGCTTTGCCGACATCGGCGCTGATGCTCGGGGCATCGTCGTGGAATACCAGTTTGCTGCCCAGGTCGATGGAGGCGCTCTGGCTGTCACCGTCCTTGTCGGTGATGGTGCCGGTCAGGCTGATCTTGCCGCTGGCGATGCTCAGCGTTTCATCGTCGTTGCTGCTGTCAGGATGGATGAACGCCATGCGCTGATCGAGGGTCAGCGCCCCCCCATCGAGACGAACCACGAAGGCGATGGCGCCGCTGCCTTCGACCTTGCCGACCACGCCATTGCCGTCGTTGAACAGCAGGATGCGCGCGCCGCTGGCGGTTTCGCGCAGGCCGCTGTCGGTACCGTCCACGGTGGTGACCTTATAGGTGATCGAGCCGGCCCCGTCAGCGCCGAAGTCCGCGGTGAACAGGTTGGCCACCAGGGGCGCTTCGACGCGCGCGTCGCTGGCGAGGTTGGACTCGTCCACTTCCAGGCGGATATCGGCGTCGGTGCACGGCTCGATGTGCGGGCCGTCGTCGAGGAAGGTCAGCTTGCTGCCCAGGTCCACGCTGGCCGACTCGTGGTCGCCGTCGCCATCGGTGATGGTCGCGGTGAGGGCGATCTTGCCGGTACCGATACCCAGCGGATCATTGGCATCGGTGGTCACCGGATGCACCAGCGCGCGTTGCTGATCGAGGGTGATTGCGCCGTTGTTGACGGTCACGCTGAACGCCACCTGACCGCTGCCGTCCACGCGGCCTTCGACGCCGTTGGCGGTGTTGAAGAGGAAGATCTTGTTACCGGTAGCAGTGTCCTTCAGGCCGCTGTCGGTGCCGTCGGTGGTGGTGATCTTGTAGGTGATCGCGCCGGCACCGTCATTGCCGAAGTGGCTGGTGAACAGCGCCGCGACGTCGTTCGCCGAAGCCTTGTCGTCGACCGCCAGTTTCGTCTCATCCACCGTCAGGCGGATATCCGCGTCGGTGCACGGTTCGATGTGCGGGCCATCGTCGTAGAACACCATCTTGCTACCCAGGTCGACCTGGGCCGAGGCCTTGTCGCCGTCGCCATCGACGATCGTGGCGGTGAGGGTGATCTTGCCGCTGTCCAGGCGCAACGGATCATCGGAGTCGCTGGTGTCGGGGTGCTTGAGCGCCAGGCGCTGGTCGAGCATGAGCGCGCCGTTGTCCTCGCTGACCACGAAGGCGACCGCACCACTGCCCTGTACGCGGCCTTCCACGGTGCCGTTGACGTTGTAAAGCAGAATGGCATCGCCCTGAGTGGTCTTCAGGCCACTGTCAGTTCCATCCACAGTGCTGACCTTGTAGGTGATGCCACCAGCGCCGTCGGCGCCGAAGTGCGACTCGAACAGCCGCGAAACCAGGCTGGACTCGACGCGTGCGTCGTTGTCGAGGTTGGACTCGTCCACTTCCAGGCTGATGTCGTAGATGCTCGACGGGGCGATGCTGGGGCCATCGTCGAGGAAGGTCAGGCTGCTGCCCAGATCGATATGGGCGCTGGCGCTATCGCCATCCTTGTCGGTAATGGTGGCGGTGAGGGTGACCTGGCCGCTCAAGCTCAGTGCATCATCGGCATCGCTGGTATCCGGATGCACCATCGCGCGCAGCTGTTCCAGGGTGACCTTGCCGTCGCCATCCACGGATACGCGGAAGGCCACGGTATCGGTGCCCTGCAGGCGGCCTTCGATGCCGTTGGCAGTGTTGTACAGATAGACCTTCTGCCCGGTCTCGGTGTCCTTGAACCCGCTGTCGCTATTGTCGGCCCCGGCCAGTTTGTAGGTAATGGAACCGGCGCCATCGGCACCGAAGTGGGTGGTGAACAGGTCGGCCACCGAAGCGCTGCTGGTGTCGGGCACGCCGAGGTGGGTCTCGTCCACGGTCAGCTTGATGTCCGCATCGTTGCAGGGCTCGATGCTCGGGCCATCGTCGAGGAAGGTCAGCTTGCCGCTCAGGTCGATGTGGGCCTGGGCGCTGTCGCCGTCCTTGTCGGTGATGGTCGCGGTGAGGGTCACACTGCCCGTGGCGAGGCTGACGCCTTCGTTATTGTCGCCAGGAGTCGGGTGCACGACAGCGCGCACCTGGTCGAGGGTGATCTTGCCATCCTGCCCCAGGGTCACGCGGAAGGCGACGGTGCCGTCTTCCCCACCCACGCGACCTTCCACACCGTTGGCGGTGTTGAACAGGAATATCTTGCTGCCGGTCGCCGTGTCCTTCAGGCCGCTGTCGGTGTTGTCGTTGGTCTCGACCTTGTAGGTGATCGCGCCCGCGCCGTCGTTGCCGAAGTGCGCGGTGAACAGGTCGGACACCGTGGCGGAACTGGTGGCATCGACGTTCAGGTGGGTCTCATCCACCGTCAGCTTGATGTCCACGTCCTCGCACGGCGCGATGCTCGGACCGTCGTCGAGGAAGGTCAGCTTGCTGCCCAGGTCGATTTTCGCCGAGGAGCTGTCGCCGTCCTTGTCGGTGATGGTGGCGGTCAGGGTCAGGGTGTTCGCATCGAGGCTGACCCCTTCGTTGTTGTCACCCGGAGTCGGATGCACGACGGCGCGCACCTGGTCGAGGGTGATCTTGCCGTCCTGGCCCAGGGTCACGCGGAAGGCGACCGCGCCGTTCTCGCCACCGACCCGGCCTTCTACACCGCTGGCGGTGTTGAACAGGAAGATCTGGTCACCGCTGGCCGTGTCCTTCAGGCCGCTATCGGTGTTGTCCTCGGTCTCGATCTTGTAGGTGATCTGCCCCGGACCATCGGCACCGAAGTGCGCGGTGAACAGGTCGGAAACACTGGCAGTGCTGGTGGCATCCAGGTTCAGGGTGGATTCATCCACGCTCAGTTGGAGGTCATGAGCGGTGTTCGGCGTGATGCTCGGACCATCGTCGAGGAAGGTCAGCTTGCCGCCCAGGTCGATCGAGGTGGTCGCGCTGTCGCCGTCCTTGTCGGTGATGATCGCGCTGAGGGCGATCTTGCCGGCCAGGTTCAGCGAATCATTGGGATCACTGGTGTCGGAATGCACCAGCGCGCGCAGTTGCTCCAGGGTGACCTTGCCGTCCGGTCCGAGGGTCACGCGGAAGGCAGTTTCGCCGCTGGTTTCCAGGCGCCCTTCCACTCCATTGGCGGTGTTGAAGAGGATTACCCGCTGGCCACTGGCGGTATCGGTCAGGCCGCTGTCAGTGTTGTTGGCGGCTTCGATCTTGTAGGTGATCGACCCTTCGCCATCGGCGCCGAACTGGCCGTTGAACAGCTCGGCCACCGAGCCAGTGCTGGTCGCCGGTTGGCCCAGGGTGGTTTCGTCCACGCTCAGGTGCAGGTCGCCGCCTTCGATGGGCGCGATGCGCGGGCCGTCGTCGAGGAAGGTCAGCTTGCTGCCCAGGTCGAGCCCGGCGCTCTGATGGTCGCCATCGGCGTCGGTCACGGTAGCGGTCAGGCTGATCTTGCCGGCACCCAGGCTCAGCGGATCATTGGAGTCGGTGTTGTCGGGGTGCACCAGCGCACGGACCTGGTCCAGGGTGATCTTGCCGTCCTGCCCGAGGGTCACGCGGAAGGCGACTTCGCCATTCACGCCCCCCACGCGGCCTTCAACGCCGCTGGCGGTGTTGAACAGGAAGATCTGGCTGCCAGTGGCGGTGTCTTTCAGGCCGCTGTCGGTGTTGTCCTGGGTCTCGACCTTGTAGGTGACCGAGCCGGCACCGTCAGCGCCGAACTGGGCGTTGAACAGATCGGCCACCGAACCGGTGCTGGTGGCGTTCTGACCGAGGTCGGACTCGTCCACCGTCAGGTGCAGGCCTTCGGTGCTACCCACGGAAATGCTCGGGCCGTCGTCGAGGAAGGTCAGCTTGCTGCCCAGGTCGAGCCCGGCGCTCTGATGGTCGCCATCGGCGTCGGTCACGGTGGCGGTCAGGCTGATCTTGCCGGCACCGATGCTGAGCGGGTCGTTGGAGTCGGTGTTGTCCGGGTGTACCAGGGCACGGACCTGGTCGAGGGTGATCTTGCCGTCCTGCCCGAGGGTCACACGGAACGCAACTTCACCGTTCACGCCGCCCACGCGGCCTTCCACGCCGCTGGCGGTGTTGAACAGGAAGATCTGGCTGCCGGTGGCGGTGTCTTTCAGGCCGCTGTCGGTGTTGTCCTGGGTCTCGACCTTGTAGGTGATCGAGCCGGCGCCGTCCGCGCCGAACTGCGCATTGAACAGGTCGCCTGCCGCCACGCTGCTGGTGGCGTCGGTCCCCAGGGCGGACTCGTCCACCGTCAGGTGCAGGCCTTCGGTGTTGCCCACGGCAATGCTCGGACCGTCGTCGGTGAAGCTGACACGACCGCCGAGGTCCAGCGAGCTGCTGGAGGAAACGCTGTCGCTATCACGGTCGGTTACCGTCAGGTTGCCCTGCAGTTGCACCAGGCCGGAATCGAGCACGGCATTCTGGCTGGCGTAGTTGCCGTCGCTGCCCGGTAGCCCGTGGTCCACGGCGCTGAACTGGGTCAGGGTGACCACACCGGTATCGCCGTTCACCGACAGGCTGAAGATGGTGTTCTCGCCGGTGATGCCAGCGGCGCTGGCGGAGGTGGAAGCGACGATGGCGCCGCCCACGCTGTACAGGTAGATGGTCGCGCCGCCACTGGTCAGGCCCGAGTCGCTGCCGTTGCCGCTCACCAGGTTCAGGTTGTAGCTGAGCTGGGTGGTGCCGGCACCGTCGCCGCCATAGTTGGCCGTCACCTGGAAGGCCGAGCTGTAATCAGCGGTGGAGGTGTCGAAGGCAGCACCAGCGGTGTTGGCGTCATGGGTCTGCAGCAGGACGTCCACGCCAATGTCGGCGGACAGGCTGGCCTGCGGCGCATCGTCAACGATGCCCACGGTCAGCGTGCCGTTGGCCGGGGTGCCGTTGCCGTCGGTGATGGTGTAGGGGATATCGAAGTTCAGGGTGTCTTCGGAACCCTTGACCGGGTGATCCACCGGCTGCAGCAGGGTGACCTCGAAGGCACCGGTGTTGATATCGGTGAGGGTCACGGTGAAGACCGGCGTGCCATTGGCGCTGCCGGTAAGCACATGACCATCGGGGCTGACGCTATAGGTGATGGCGACGCCACCGGAGGTCAGGCTGGGCAGCCCTGCGGTGCCCCAGGAGAAGCTGCCAACGCCATCTGGCCCGAAGCTGTAGCCCAGGGTGCCGGAGTGGGTCGCCCCCTCCCCCACACCATCGGGAATACCACCGGGCAGGCCGGCCTCGAACACATTGGCGCCACCAGGGCCACTGGGGCCGGCGCTCGGCACGCCATCTGGCGGGACCACGGGCGGTTCGGCCTCGAGGCGTACATCCGGGGTGCCGTCGAACTCACGCAGGGGCAAGGGCCCGGACCCGATGGGCCCGGTCGGGAAGCCGATGGTCGGGTCGATATGCCCGCCCACTTCGGTCAGCAGCACGAAGGAGTGTCCGCCGCCGGGCTTGCCGCTGGAGGCGCTGCCGGCGCTCGGGCCGGCGGCCGTGGCTTCGGCCGCCTGGGTCGGGTCCACGCCGGCGGCGATCGCGGCTTGCAGGGCCTTCACATCCGTGACGTCCTGCTGGCTCGGCGCTACCGGCTGCTGGGCAACGGATTGCTGGTCGCCACCGTCCGACTGGTGAGCGGCAGCCTGCAGTTGCGCGGTCATCGGCAGAGAGCTGTCGCGCCCGAGCACGATTTCGCCTCCGCCGGCGACCCGCAGCGCCACCGAGCCATTGGCGCCAGTGACCAGCTGTTCGCCAACGAACACCTTGTCTCCCTGGCCCAAAGGACGACGCGATCCATCGGCGGCTACCGCAAACACTTCGCCGACCACTTTACTGACGACACCCATCAACGTAGCCATGAGTCCTTCCTCCGCTCCACTGCCAACACCGGTTCCACCGGCACGCAGGTATCCGAAACAGGCCAAGGCACGCATGTATTCGGATGTTGCGAAGAAAGTTGCGAAGGGTGCGAAAAGGACTGGTAGCGCTTCAGCATCAAAAAGCCAGCGACAATTTTTTGTCATTCTGACGACGCTTTTTCTTGTCCTTCTGCCGTAGTCCCCGCCCTAACTGCTACAAACCGTACCTGGCTTCGTTTGCAAGCGCCGTCACCGCCCATACCCAGGAAATACCGGGGCTTGCTGGCATAAACAATGTGCTGCTTTTCAGATGTGTCATAAGACTTTTTCCGAATAACTCATGTGAGAAATTCTTCTGAGCTTTCCAAAAAGTTGTTCTTAGCTGTGATGTTACAGGCGTGAAACGCTTGATAAGAGAAAAAAGCCAATAAATTGGCGACTAAAGAGCATCGAAGTAAGAGAACACCAGGAGCAAAGCCATGCGCAGTCGTAACGCGGCACTATGGAGCGGTGTATTTATGGCAGTGTCTTGCGCTCATGGGCAGGCCATGACGCTGACCGAAGCTATACAAAGTACGCTGCAATACCACCCGGAGATCAGTCAGAGCGTGAACAGCCGCCTGACCGCGGACGAGGAACTCAAGTTTGCCAGGGGCGGCTATCTGCCAACGGTCGATCTGCTGCTCGGCTACGGCCGAGAAAACACCGACAGCCCATCCACCCGCGCCATCGGCGACCACAACGACGAAACCATGAACCGCGGCGATGCCGAAATCCGCCTGCGGCAAATGCTGTTCGACGGTTTCGGCACCCCCAACGAAGTCAAGCGCAACGAAGCCAACGTCAACTCCAAGGCATTTCGGATCCTCGGCACCTCCGAGACCGCAGCCCTGCGCACCGTCGAGGTCTACCTCGAAGTGCTCAAGCGCCGCGAAATGGTGACCCTGGCGAAGAACAACCTGCAGGCTCACGAACGCATCGGCGACCAGATCCGCCTGCGCAGCGAGCGCGGCGTGGGCAGTACCGCCGACAACGACCAGGCCATCGCCCGTCTGGCCCTGGCGCAGAACAACCTCTACACCGAAGAGGTGAACCTGGCGGACGCCGAGGCCAACTTCTACAGCGCCACCGGCAAGATGCCGGACCAGTTGGAGTCGCCCTCCACCGTCAAGGCGGAGATGCCCGCGGACCTGCTGTCGGCGCGCCAGACGATGGTCAGCGAAAACCCGCTGCTCAAATCCGCCCAGGCCGACGTCAATGCCGCGGAGAGCCAGTACGAGGCCGCCAAGGCGCCCTTCTATCCACGCTTCGACCTGGAGTTGGCCAAGGCCGCCAACAACAACGTCGACGGTGACGAAGGCCACTACAACTACTGGGAAGCCCAGGTGGTGATGCGCTACAACCTGTTCAACGGGATGCGCGACAAAGCCCACCTGAACGCCACCACCCACCAGATCGACGAGTCCAAGGACATCCGCAACAACGCCCTGCGCCTGCTCAACGAGAACCTCTCGCTGGCCTGGGACGCGATGGAAAACGCGCGCAAGCAGACCCAGCCCGCCCGCGAGTACGCCGACTACACCCGCAAGGTGCGCGAGGCGTATCAGCAGCAGTTCACCCTGGGCCAGCGCACCCTGCTCGACCTGCTCGACAGCGAGAACGAACTGTTCACCGCCAACCGCCGCTACACCGACGTGCGCTACACCGAGGAGTTCTCGATGTACCGCGTGCTCTCCAGCATGGGCGCGCTGCTCAAGTCGCAGCGGGTGGTCGTTCCGCACGAGTCGGTTGCACTCTCGGATGTGAAGAACGAGGCACGCCTGCCTGATCTGAAATAAGAAAGTCGCTCGCGACCGTCCTCCGTGCCCCGTGCCATCCGGCAACGGGGCGGCGGCCGTGCAGCGATACGACAGGGCACGGAGCCGTCGTGCGGCGACATGCCGGCGCACCTCGCGGGTGTCGGCCGGCGCGCAGCGACGTCAGGCGGCGACGCGGCCCGGGAGGAAGTAGCGTGACCATGATCATCCAGGAGCGCAGCACATCCGCGCCCGGCGACCCACGCCTGAGCCATGACGATCCCCTGCTCGACGGCCTGCTGATTCTCTGCCGCCTGCACGGCTGCGCGGTCAGCCGCAACAGCCTGTCCGCCGGCCTGCCGCTGCACGACCAGTGCCTGTCCGCCAGCCTGCTGCCCCGCGCGGCGGCCCGCGCCGGGTTGCAGGGCCGCCTGCTGCGCCGCGAGCTGAAAAGCATCTCCAACCTCAACCTGCCGGTGCTGCTGCTGCTCAACGACGGGCGCAGCGCGGTGCTGCGCCAATGGCGCGACGACGGCCAGGCGCTGATCCTGCCGTGCGAAACCGAAGGCGGCGAGCAGTGCGTCAACGCCGACGAGCTGGCCGCCCAGTACAGCGGCCAGGCCTTGTTCGCCCGCCCGCGCCACGAACTGGAAGCCGCGCGCAAGCCGCTGGTGCCGCGGGTCGAAGCCTGGTTCCGCGACACCTTGAGTCTGTCGCGCTGGCTCTATACCGACGCGCTGGTGGCCAGCCTGCTGATCAACCTGCTCGGCATGCTGGTGCCGCTGTTCGTCATGCAGACCTACGACCGCGTGGTGCCCAACCAGGCGCTCTCGACCCTCTGGGTGCTGGCCGTCGGCCTGCTGCTGGGCACGATGTTCGAGCTGCTGCTGCGGGTACTGCGCTCCAACCTGCTGGACATGGCCGGCAAGAAGACCGACGTGGTGCTTTCGGCGACCCTGTTCGAACGCATCACCGGCATGTCGATGGTGGCCAAGCCCGAGACGGTCGGCGGCTTTGCCCAGAGCATCCACGACTTCCAGGGACTGCGCGAATTTCTCACCGCCCTGACCCTGACCAGCCTGATCGACCTGCCCTTCTCCCTGCTGATGATCCTGGTCATCGGCCTGCTCGGCGGCTGGCTGATCGCGATCCCGCTGCTGGCCTTCCCGATCACCATCGTCTTCGCCCTGATCATCCAGAGCCGCCTGCGCGACACGGTACAGAAGAGCCTGACCCTGGGCGCCGAGCGCCAGGCGCTGCTGATCGAAACCCTCGGCGGCCTGGAAACCCTCAAGGCCTGCGGCGCCGAGAGCGAGCGCCAGTACCGCTGGGAAACCACCCACGGCGCCCTGGCGCGGCTGGACAACCACGCCCGCTTCCTCTCCGCGCTGGCCACCAACGGCACCCTGTTCCTCCAGCAGTTCGCCGGCATGGCGATGATCTGTGCCGGGGTCTACAGCATCCTCGACGGCAATCTCAGCGTCGGCGCGCTGGTCGCCAGCTACATGCTCAACAGCCGCGTGCTCGCCCCTCTGGGACAGATCGCCGGGCTGATCACCCGCTACCAGCAGGCGCGCCTGACCATGACCAGCACCGACGCGCTGATGGCCCTGCCGCAGGAGCGCCAGCCGCGCCAGCGCCCGCTGGAGCGCACGCAACTGCACGGCGCCCTGGAAGTCCGCCAGCTCAGCTTCAGCTACCAGGGCCAGAGCACCCCGGCGCTGAACCACATCGGCCTGCGCCTGGCTCCCGGCGAGAAGGTCGGCATCATCGGCAAGAGCGGCTCCGGCAAGAGCACCTTCGGCCGCCTGCTGATGGGCTTCTACCATCCCGACGAAGGACAGATCCTGCTCGACGGCCTGGACCTGCGGCAGATCGACGTCGCCGACCTGCGCCAGCAGATCGGCTACGTCGCCCATGACCTGCCGCTGCTGGCCGGCAGCCTGCGCGACAACCTGACCCTCGGCGCCCGCTACATCAGCGACGCGCGGATGCTGGAAGTCGCCGAACTGACCGGCGTCAGCGAGCTGGCCCGGCAGCACCCGCTGGGCTTCGACCGCCCGGTGGGCGAGCGCGGCCAACTGCTTTCCGGCGGCCAGCGCCAGGCCGTGCTGATGGCCCGCGCGCTGCTGCTCGACCCACCGATCCTGCTGCTCGACGAACCCACCAGCGCGATGGACAACAGCAGCGAGGAGATCCTGCGCAAGCGCCTGCACGAGGCCTGCCGCGACAAGACCCTGCTGCTGGTCACCCACCGCACCTCGATGCTCAGCCTGGTCGACCGCCTGCTGGTGCTCGACAGCGGCCGCATCGTCGCCGACGGCCCGAAAGACGCGGTCATCGAAGCATTGCGCAAGGGCCACGTCGGCCCGGCAGCGGGGTAATCGCCATGCAGTTCTCGCAATCGATCCGCAACTACCTGGGCGGCAGCGGCGCCCGCGACACCGAGTTCATGCCCGAGGTCCAGGGTACCTTGCTGGAAGACTCGCCCAACGCCACCCGCATCACCCTGTGGTCCGCGCTGGCGCTGCTGGTGGTGGCCGTCACCTGGGCCTACTTCGCCGACATCGAGGAAGTCACCAAGGGCGAAGGCAAGGCCATCCCCTCCTCCAAGGTGCAGACCATCCAGAACCTGGAGGGCGGCATCGTCTCGGAGATCTTCGTCCGCGATGGCCAGGTGGTGGAAAAGAACCAGCCGCTGCTGCGCCTGGACGACACCCGCTTCGCCTCCAACAAGGGCGAGACCGAGGCCGATCGCAATTTCCTGGAAGCCCGCGTGGAACGTCTGAGCGCGGAGGTCGATGGCCGCCAACCCGCGTTCGCCGATGAACTGAAGAAGGACGCGCCGCAAGTGGTGGAAGACCAGTTGGCCCTCTACCAGACCCGCCAGCAGCGGCAGAACAGCGAGCTGAGCATCCTCCAGGAACAGCTGCGGCAGAAGACCCAGGAGCTTCAGGAGTTCCGCGCCAAGCAGCAGCAGTACCGCTCGAGCCTGGGCCTGGTGCAGCAGGAGATCAACATGTCCGAACCGCTGGTCAAGAGCGGCGCCGTCTCCCCCGTGGAACTGCTGCGCCTGCGCCGCAGCGCCGTGGAGATCAACGGCGACCTCAACGCCACCAGCCTGGCCATCCCCCGCGCGGAAGCGGCGGTGAATGAAATCCAGCGCAAGGTCGAGGAGTCGAAGCTTGGCTTTCGCAGCGACACGCTGAAGGAACTCAACGAGGCCCGCACCGAGCTCAACAAGCTCACCGCCACCAGCCGCGCCATCGACGACAAGGTCAACCGCACCCTGGTGGTTTCACCCATGCGCGGCATCGTCAAGCAGCTCAAGGTCAACACCATCGGCGGCGTGGTGCAGCCGGGCAGCGACATGGTGGAAATCGTCCCGTTGGAAGACAACCTGCTGGTGGAGGCCCGCGTGCGCCCGCAGGACATCGCCTTCCTCCATCCCGGCCAGCCGGCGACCGTGAAATTCACCGCCTACGACTACACCATCTACGGCGGGCTCAAGGCCAAGCTGGAACTGATCAGCGCCGACACCATCACCGACGACAAGGGCAACAGCTTCTACCTGATCCAGGTGCGCACCGACAAGAACCACCTGGGTACCGACGCCAAGCCGCTGCTGATCATCCCCGGCATGGTGGCGACGGTGGACATCATCACCGGCGAGAAAAGCGTGCTCGACTACATCCTCAAGCCGGTGCTGAAGGCACGCTGGGAGGCGTTGCGGGAGCGCTGAGTTTCATCGCCCCGGCCCCCGCTCGCGTAGCGCGAAGACCCCGCCACCGCACCCGTGCTGCCGAATGAACACCTGTAGGAGCGAGCTTGCTCGCGAACCCTCCATCACTCGTCGCCCCGCCAATGCGCCCCCGGCCCCTCCTCCGCCAGTCGATCCCCCGGATTGCGCAGCGGGCACGCCTCCATCGACAGGCAACCACACCCAATGCAGCCGCCCAGTTGATCGCGCAGCAACAACAGCTTCTCGATCCGCTCGTTCAGATCATTCCGCCAGCGCTCCGACAGCCGCGCCCAGTCCGCCGCCGTCGGACTATGGCCGCTGGGCAGCGAATCCAGCGCCTCGGCGATCTCGCCCAGGGGAATGCCAACCCGCTGCGCAACCTTGATCACCGCCACCCGGCGCAACGTATCGCGCGGATAGCGGCGTTGATTGCCGGCATTGCGGCGGCTGCTGATCAGCCCCTTGGCCTCGTAGAAATGCAGGGCCGACACCGCCACGCCGGCGCGTTGCGCCAGTTCGCCGACACTCAGCTCCCGATGGATCGGGCAGGAAGATGATTTTTTCATGGGCTCTTGACCTCAACTTAAGTTGAGGTTTTACCCTTGTCTGGCATTCGGTTCAAGACAGGAGCCAAGAACCATGACCCAGCCCGGCCCGATCCACGCCCATACCTGCGTGGACAATCCGCACTTCGTCCTGCAGATCGAGATCGACGTCACGCCACAGCAGCGCCCACACATCGCCGCGAAACTGGGTGATTACCTGGAACACCTCCAGCAACTGTTCCACCTGCATCCCGGCTACCTCGCCAGCGAACTGCACGCCGAAGGCGAATCCCAGCGCCTGATCGGCCGCCTGCACTGGCGCCGCCGGGAGGACTGGGAGGCCGCCTGGGATTGCCGCCACGCCGCCAGCGACCTGTTCGCCGACAGCCTGCTGAAGCTCGGTGCGCGGAGCATTCGCTTCGGCAGCGGCGAGACGGAACACAGCGCGTAGACCTGTTGTAGGAGCGAGCTTGCTCGCGAACCCGCTTGACTCCGGGCCTGCCGGAAAATCTGCTCGCGAGCAATAACGAAGGCGTCCCCCTCGCTCCTACGAAGAACCGCTTACGCCTCGTCCGGCAGGCCCATGTGCAGCAACGGGAACGGCCGCCCCTCGCCATCGGTGGGCGAACGACCGGTCTGGACGAAGCCGTAGTGCCGGTAGAACCCCACCGCCTGCGGGTTCTGTTCGTTGACATCGACGCTCAGCGCACCGCGCGCTTCACGCACGAAGTCCAGCAGCGCGCGGCCGATGCCCCGGCCACGCAGCTCCGGGTCGATGAAGAGCATTTCCACATGAGCCTCGTTGAGGCCGATGAAGCCCAACGGACGGTCCTCGGCATCCACCGCCACCCACACCTCGACAGCGGGCAGGTAGAGGTCGCGGACCAGGGGCAACAGGCCGTCGATATCGGACGCCTGGAGAAAGTGATGGGTGGCGCGCACGGCGCCCAGCCAGATGTCGAGCAGCCGCGGATTGTCCGCAGCGATGCGTTGGCGAATGAGCATGAATGCATCCTGATTCAGCGAATCACATAGGGATAGCACGCCACGAAAGGTGGCGGCCGTTGGAGCGTCGGCAGCATGAATGCCCGCTTCGCGATTCAACGCCTGGGCGGAACACGGCAGAGGCAGCCGGAAAGAGAGGGAGGTCGATCCTACCCAACCCTTCCCGGCCGGTAAAGCCTCACTCGACCCGCCAGTGCCAGCCGCCCTCCGCGCACTCCAGCCGTTCCTCCAGCTCCAGCCGGTCAAGAAACGCAGCGTCATGGGACACCACCAGCAGCGCTCCCCGGTATTGCCGCAGCAGGTTTTCCAGCGCCTCGCGGGACGGCAGGTCGAGGTGGTTGTCCGGCTCATCGAGCAACAGCAGTTGAGCCGGATGCTCGGCGTAGAGCTCGCACGCCAGCGCCGCCTTCAAGCGCTCGCCACCGCTGAGCAGACCGCTGGGCAGATCGACCCGCGTCACCGTCAGTCCCAGCTGCGCCAAGCGCGTACGCAGCACGGACGGGGCCGCCGTGCGGTTGCGCGCCTGCAACAGTTCCAGCACCGAGCGCGCGGGCAACAGCGCGGCGAGGTGCTGATCCAGATAAGCGCTGCGTACCTTCACGTCGCACGAGCCAGCGGCAGGGCCGAGCACGCCTGCGATCACCTTGAGCAGAGTCGACTTGCCGCTGCCGTTGCGCCCGGTTACCGCCACGCGGCGCGGGCCGTTCAACTGCCAGTCCAGCGGCGCTACATTGCCGAATGGCAGGCGCAGCGCCTCCAGCAGCAACACACCACGAGACTCGGGCAACTCGCAGGCCGGCGCATTCAGGACTACCGCGCTATCGTCGCGCAACTGCCCGAAAGCCTCCTGAACCTCCCGCGCCAGCTGTTCGCGGCGCTCGCCGTGCTGCGTGGCCAGGCGCGCGATGCTGGTCTGGCTGCGCTCCTTCTGCCGGTCGACCAGGATCTTCGCCTGGTTGGCTTGTTTCGCCTCCTTGCGCCCCTTCGCCTGTCGATGCTCCTGGCGCTCGCGCTGTTCCTGCATGGCGAGCTGCTGGCGATCACGTTCCAGCTTGCGCCGCTGCAATTCGCGCAGGGCGCTGTCCTGTTCCTGCTGGCGCATCTCGCGGTAGAAGGCGTGGCCCCCGGAGTAGCTGCGCAGGCCGGCGGACGACAGCTCGACGATGCGCTGCATGTCGTCCAGCAGCAGGCGGTCATGGCTGATCAGGATCAGCCCGCCGCGCCAGCGTTGCAGGTGCCCGCGCAGGGCTTCGCGGCCGACGCGGTCAAGGTGGTTGCTCGGCTCGTCGAGGATCAGCCAATCCGCCTCGCTGAGCCAGGCACCGAGCAACGCGACCCGCGTGCATTCACCGCCGCTGAGGCGCGCGGCGGGCGTATCCGGCGACAGGTGAGCGAGCCCGCTGGCGGCCAGTTCGGCTTCCAGGCGGGCCCGGATATCCCAATGGCCATCGAGCCGCTCGAAGTCAGCGGGATCGACGCCTCCCGCCTCGATACGAGCCAACGCATCCAGCAGCGGCTGCACGCCGGCCAGGTCGGCCACGCTGCGGAACGCCTGCGGCTCGATGCGCTGCGCCAGGTAGTGCGCCGGGCCGGAGCACAGGCAACGTCCGGCACTGGGCTGCAACTGGCCAGCCATGATCCGCGCCAGCATGGATTTGCCCACGCCATTGCGCCCGACCAGCGCGGTGCGGCGGTCATCGAAGGTTTCGTTGAGGTCGCTCAGCAACGACTCGCCGCTGGGCAATTGAAAGGAGACGCCTTGCAGCGCCAGGGTGAACGGGCTCGTCATGCGCAGTACCAGATTGATGCCGGAAATCCCCCGGGAACGGGCCAGGGAGGGAAAACGGGCCGTGAAACCACGGCGGCATCAATTGCGCATCGGACGAACACCTCGCGAAGGGGAATGAGGGGCGCAGTATAACGAGTCGACCGCAGCAAGCGAATCCGCCGGCCGGCCCGGCACATGCTTTTCGTAGGAGCGAGCTTGCTCGCGAACCCGCCTGACGCCGTCGTTGCCGGTACTCGTTCGCGAGCGAGCTCGCTTGTATGGCGTAGGGTAGGAGCCTGTCGGGGGGGGAGG
>NZ_JBTVPY010000021.1:0-107337 GCF_054720805.1 Pseudomonas sp. MT3 | reverse complement strand
GGCTCGGATATCCTTCGCGCTGATGACTACCCAGCAGCCGTATCGACCTGCGGCCGATACGGCGGGGTAGACATAGAATCTCCTACAAAGGAGCAGCAGGTCCATCGCAGGAGCGGACTCCGTCCGCGATACCGAATCACGGCATCGGTGGATCAGGCCAACCCGGCCAACTTCAGCCAATGATTGTAGAGCCCTTCCGCCACGCGGTTCATCGCTGCCACCTTCTGCGGCAGACCGTCCAGCATCTCGTCGGAGTCTTCCTGGCTCGGCTGGCTGGCATCGAGGTATTCGGGGAAGCCATTCACCCAGCCGCTGACCAGCTCCTCGGTCATTTCCGGATGCCCCTGCAAGCCGAGGATGCGCTCGCCGTAGCTGAACGCCTGGTTCGCGCACCAGGGGCTGGAGAGCAGGTGCGTCGCGCCTTCGGGCAGGTCGAAGGTATCGCCATGCCACTGGTAGATCGGGAACTCCGTGGGCAGATGCGCCAGCCACGGGCTCTGCGCCTCCAGGCGGCGCATCGGCTGCCAGCCGATCTCGGAGTACGGCATGCGCTGGATCTCCGCCCCCAGTGCCTTGGCCAGCAACTGGCCGCCCAGGCAGTGGCCGATCAGCGGCACGTCGCGCTCGATGAAGCGGCGGATCGCCGCGATTTCCGTACGCAGCCACGAGGTGTCGTCATTGACACTCATCGGCCCGCCCATGATGGCGACCGCCTTCGGCCGCTCCAGGTCATAGCCCTGCAACCCGTCGAGGTCGGCGCGGCGCACCTCGAACGGCAGGCCGAGACGGTCCAGGACCGTGGCCAGGTGGCCCGGCGGGCAGAAATCGACATGGGTCAGAATCAGAATATCGGTCATGTTCACCTCCGCGCGGCAGTCTGCCGCATCGAGGAGGCGTCATAAACCCCCGGCGTACCCGCGCGCAAACCGCGCCGTCACGGTGGGTGACGGCGCGTGTGCGGTTGCGGGTAGACAATCACAGCCGTCGGCGACGGCACAGGAGCCGGTTGCTCAGGGGCGCAGGGAGCTCACTTCCTGGGTCACGCCCCAGCCGTCCAGAACACCTCCCAATGGCGCCACAACCTCCTCCAGGTCGTGCTCGAAAGCGCCGATGGCCGCGTGGGTCGCGAACATCACCTTGCTGATCTGCAGGTTCCAGCCGCCGTCGTCGCGGGCGTCGACCTGGGTCCTCAGCGACTCGCCCCGGAACTGCCGGGCGGCCTTACGGGCGTTCTGTTCATCGGGAAAGATGGCGAAAAAGTCGATGGGATGAATGCGAGCGAAATCGAAGCCACCTTCCTTCATCCGGCGCAACACGTTGACGCTGATATCCTCCGAGAGGGGCTTTTCCATGGTACGCACCTCCTGTCGAGACGTTCAGAGTTTATTCCCCGCCAACGAACGCACCCCCGCCAGCGGCATGGATGCGTTCCGGGCACCTCTATGTGCCACAGGAAACGCCAAGTCAATCAACGTCCCCCAACTGGCAGCCAAGTCCGCCGAACACGCTCGAAGGCACGATTGCGTGACGGACTTCAAAGGCTACCTTTCCAGCGTAGCGTCTCTACCGGCGAGTTGCCGCTACTTCGCCGTCCCGGTCCTGGCGGCGGCGACAGGCGGCAGCTCGGCGCGACGCGTGCCCAGCCCCAGCGCGGCCAGTACCAGCAGCATGCCCAGCGCATGGCCGACGCTGAAATGCTCGCCCAGCAGCAGCACCCCGACCAGCGCGGAGCTGACCGGCATCAGGCCGGTGAACAGCCCGGCGATGTTGGCCGGAACCTGCGAGATGCCGCGGTACCAGAGCAGGAAGGACAGCACGCTGGCGCTCAGCGCGTAGAACAGCAGCCAGCCCCAGGTCGCCGCGCTGGGCAGGCGCCAATCGAAGGCCAGCGCCTGCGGCACCGCCAGCGGCAGGAACAGCAGCAGTCCGGCAAGGTTGACGCCGAAGGCCATCGCCCAGGGCCGAACGCTGAGCGACAGACGGCGCGAGAACACCGCAAACAGTGCTTCGGCCAGCACCGCGCCGAGCACCAGCAGGTTGCCGGCGACGCTGCCGGAACCGGTTTCCGGGCGCTCCAGCAGGTTCAGCGCCGCGATGCCCGACACCGCCAGCACGATGGCCAGCAGTTGCGCCGCGCTGATCCGCTCGCGCAGCCAGAGCCAGGCGAGCAGCGCGATCACGCTCGGCGTGGCGCTGGTGATGATTCCGGCGCTGGTCGCCGAGGTCAGCAGTACGCCGTGGAGCATGCACAGGCTGAACAGGAAGCAGCCGAAAAAGGCCTGCAGGAACAGCCCGCCGCAGGCCCGACGATCGAGCCCCCGGCGGGCATCGCGGAGAAACATGCCCGGCAGCAGCACCAGGCTGGCGATGAGGAAACGCAAGGCGGCGAACAGGTAGATCGGGACTTCGGCGAGGATCAGCTTGCCGATGGCGATATTGCCCCCGACGAGCAGCATCGACAGGGCCAGGCAAGCGAAGGCGAACGGCATGACGGCATCCTTGCATCAGGTGATGGGGGCCCGGCAAGCGGAGGGACGCTCCAGCATCCGGGCGGGCTCAACTCCGCGCAAGGGCCGAAACAACCTGAAACACTATCCGCCCAGGGCGATGCACAACCCGGTCATCGCCACGCCCAGCGCGGTGAAGCCCAACGCTCCCGGCCAGGGCGAGTCGCCGGCCCAGCGCGCCAGCAGCCAGCCAAGCACGAACAGCATGACGACCCCGATACCCTGGGCCAGGCGCAGTGCCAGCAAATCGTCCGGCACCAGCCAGAGCGGCAGGACCATCGGCAGGGTGATGCCCGTCACCAGCAGCACGATCAGCAGGGCCGCCAGCCACACTTCGGCACCGCCATGCTGCGGCTCGCCGGTTCCCAGGGAGGACGCCATCAGACGCTGGCGGAGGCGCCAGACCTCGTCCGGCCGCAGGACCGCCACCAGCCGGGGCGGCAGGAAGTCGTCGAGCCCGTCGCGAAAGTCGGTGTCGTTCGAGGTGCCGCGCAAGGCGCGCAGGCGACCGTGCCGGTGCGCCCCTTCCACCCGCAGGCGCACCAGCAGCATCAGCGCGTCCACCAGGCCCCAGGCCAGGTTGCAGCCCAGCGCGGCGACGATCAGGTCCTGCCGACTCGCCCCGCCGCTGGCGGCGGAGATCACCGAGATGATGGTCAGGGTCATGATCACGCCATAGGCCATCTCACTGACCCGGTCGAAGGGTGTGGTGACATCCTGCAGCACGCGCTGCCACGCACCGTCATGGGTTTCCTGCATGGGTCGGCCTCCTTCGCCGCCCACGCAGTCTACTCAGGCACGGCTGAGCCAGGCCATCACCCAGCGATTGATTGCCGGTGGCGACAGCTGGCCGGACCAGTACATCGCCCGGAACAATGCACCGATGGGCCGGTGCACCGCCCTGCTCCGGGCCTGGCGCCAGGCCGCCTCGGCGATCTCCTCGGCGTTCAGGGTTACGCCCAGGCGGCGCAGCACCGGTGGTTCGACGGTCTGGCTGGCGACCATCGGCGTGCGCACGAACGGCGGCATCAGGTCGGCAACCCGGATGCCGTGCTCGCGCCACTCCAGCTCCAGCGCCTCGGTCAGGCCGCGCACGGCGAACTTGGAGGCGGAGTAACTGGCCATCTGCGGCACGCCGTACAGCCCCGACGCCGAGCCCATGTTGAGCACCTGCGCGCCCGGCGTGCGCTTGAGCAGCGGCAGCGCGGCGTAGCAACAGTTGAGTACGCCCTGCACGTTGATCGCGATGATCCGCTGGTGATCGGCCAGGCTGATGTCCTCGAAGCGACCGAAACGCAGGATCCCCGCGCAGTTGAACAACAGGCGCAGGCCTTCGCCATTGGCTTCGGCGAACTCGCGCAGCGCCGTCGTCACCGCCTCGGCGTCGGTCACGTCCAGCGCCCGCTGCCAGGCACCGTCCAGTTCTTCGGCGAGCGCCGCCAGCGGTTCGGCGTTCAGGTCGATCAGGCCGACCTTCCAGCCCCGCCGGTGGAACAGCCGCGCGGTGGCGGCACCGATGCCCGAGGCCGCGCCGCTGATGAGGATGGTGTTCATCGGCGCACTCCCTGCAGGTGCTGGGCGACGAAATCGGCGACGTCCTGCAGTGCGCGGTCAGCCACCTTCAGCACTCCGGCGTGGGCCTGGAACACATGCCAGCAGTTCGGAAAGCGCTGCAGCTTCAGCGTGATGCCATACCGCCGCGCCGCCTCGGCAAGGCGCAGGCTGTCGTTGCGCAGCAGTTCATCTTCGCCGACCTGGATCAGCAACGGCGGCAAACCCGTCAGATCGGCATGTAGCGGCGACAGCTGCGCATCGGCCCGGGGCACGCCCGGCGGGCAGAACATCAGCATGGCGCTGTCGATCCAGGCGCGGGTGATCAGCGGGTCGCCCGCCGCCGGCACGTGCAGGTGCTCGGCGGACAGATCGGTCACCGGCGAGAAGGTCACCAGTGCGCCGGGTGTCGGCAGGCCGAGCGCCTTCGCCTGCAGGGCCAGTTGCAGGGTCAGGTGGCCACCGGCGGAGTCCCCGGCGATGGCAATGGCCGATGCCGGGATGCCCTTGTCCAGCAGCGCGCGGTAGGCCGCCACGGCATCGTCGCGCTGGGCCGGGAACGGGTGCTCCGGCGCCAGGCGGTAATCCAGCGCCCAGACCTCCGCCTGGCAGCGTCGCGCGAGGTTGGCGGTGATGGCCCGATGGGTGGCCGGCGAGCCGACCAGATAGGCGCCGCCGTGCAGGTAGAGGATCACCGCGCTCATCTCGCGCCCTTGGGACCGCCAGACCTCGCAGGGCAACCCGCCCAGGGTCGTCTGCTCGCGGTGCACGCCACGGGGCGTCAGGGTCGCGGCGGTCAGCCCGCGCAGCAAGGCGCGCTGCGCCTTCACCGGCAACGACGGCCCCATCAGCCCGCGGAACAGCAGGTTGAGCAGGCCGCGCAGGGCGGCGGTCAGGAACTTCTGACCAACCGACAGCGGCAGCACGGGTTCAACGGATGCAGTCATAGTCGGCGAACTCCGGCTGACGGGTCTGTTGGCGGTAGCGGAAGGTGAAGCCCGGCCAGTTGACGGTGTTGCGGCCGCTGGCGGTCTTGTACCAACTGTTGCAGCCACGTTCCCAGATGGTGTGGCGCAATTCGTGCTGCAGGTGCTGGTTGAAGCGCTGCTGCACCTGGGGTTTCACGTCCAGGTACTTCAGGCCCTCGCGCTGAATGCGCTGGAGGCAACCCAGCACGTAGGGGAACTGGCTTTCCAGCATGTAGATGATGGAGTTGTGCCCCAGGTTGGTGTTCGGTCCGTAGAGGATGAACAGGTTGGGGAAACCGCTGACGCTGATGCCCTTGTAGGCTTCCGCGCCCTCCCGCCAGGCCTGGTTCAGCTCGCGGCCGCCCAGCCCCTGGACGCGCATCGGCGCGAGGAACTCGGTGGCGGCGAAACCGGTGCCATAGATGATCGTATCCACCGGATGGCGCTGGCCGTCGCGGGTGACGATGGCGTCTTCGGTGACTTCGCGGATGCCGGTATCGACCAGCTTCACATTGCTGCGCGCCAGTGCCGGGTAATAGTCGTTGCTGATCAGGATACGCTTGCAGCCCAGCGGGTAGTCCGGCTCCAGCCGTGCGCGCAGGCCCGCGTCGGGAATGCCCCGGTGCAGGTGGCGATGGAAGCTCAGGCGCATCATCTTCATCAGTGGCGGAAACACGCTGAAGGCCAGCGCCCGCGACTCGTGCTGGATGTACTTGAGCCCCCGGTCCAGGCGTTGCAGCCACGGCAGGCACGCCTTCAGGCGGCGCTCCCAGGCGGCGTAGGGACGGTCCGGCTTGGCAATCACGTAGGCCGCGCTGCGCTGGAACAGCAGCAGCTCGGCGACCTTCGGCGCGATCTGCGGCACGAACTGGATGGCGCTGGCGCCGGTGCCGATCACCGCCACGCGGCTGCCTTGCAGCTTCGCCTGGTCATCCCACTGCGCGGAATGGAAGGCCTTGCCCTGGAAGCACTCGATACCCGGCAGGTGCGGAATCAGCGGACGGCTCAGTTGGCCGAGTGCGCAGACCAGCGACTGGGCGCGCAGCTCCTCCCCATTGGCGCAGGTCACCCGCCATTCCCCGGCCGCTTCGTCGAAGCTCGCCGCGCTGACCTCGCAGTGGAAGCGGATGCGTTCGCGCAGGCCGTACTTGTCCGCGCAGTGCCGGGCGTAGTCGAGGATTTCCGCCTGCGGCGCGAACTTGCGCGACCAGTCGGCCTTGGGTTCGAAGGAGAAGGAATACAGGTGCGAAGGCACGTCGCAGGCGGCGCCCGGATAGCGGTTCTCGCGCCAGCAGCCGCCGACGTCGCCGGCCTTCTCGAGGATCAGGAAGTCGTCGATGCCCGCCTGTTTCAGACGGATCGCCAGGCCCAGGCCGGCGAAGCCGGCACCGATGATCAGCACGCGCACGGCAGCCGACCCGGGGGAAGTATTTGTCATTGTTGTGCTCCCGGTGATGTTTCCGCTCGATGGCGGATGGGAACATCCTAGGGCTTCATTCGCCTTCGGGTTATGGCATAGTCGGACATAAAATTGTGACTTTCGGTCACATTATCCGACGAGGATCGAGATGCCCGCCACTCCCCCCTGGTCGCCCCGCCGCAGCGCCGTCAGCGTACAGTTGCTGACGCAGTTCGCCCTGGACCACGGCCTGAACCTGGAACAATGCCTGGGTGGTACCGGCCTGGGCATCGACGTGCTCGCCGATCCCGGTGCGGAGGTGGACGCGGAGCAGGAGCTGAGCCTGGTGCGCAATCTGGCCCGGCACCTGGGACACATCCCCGGCATCGGCCTCAAGGCCGGGCTGCGCTACCACCTCAACACCTACGGCATCTGGAGCTTCGCCCTGCTCAGCAGCGCCACCTTCCTCGGCGCCGCGCGCCTGGGGCTGCGCTACCTCGACCTGACCTACGCCTTCCACCGCATGCGCCTGGAGGAGCACGACGGCGAGGCGCACCTGCTGCTGGACGACACCGCCGTGCCGGAAGACCTGCGCGACTTCCTGATCGAACGCGACGGCGGCGGTGTGCTGCGCATCCAGCGCGACCTGACCAACCAGCCGGTACCCATGCGCCAGGTCAGCTTCCGCCGCGAAGCGCCCCGCGATGTGCAGCCCTACATCGACGAACTGGGCGTACGCCCGCTGTTCGGCCAGGCGGAGAACCGCATCATCTTCGACAGCCGCATCCTCGAACTGCCGCTACCGGGCGCCAACCCGGAAGTGGCGCGGCGCTGCGAGGAACAGTGCCGCGCCCTGCTCGCCCGCCGCCAGGTGCGGACCGGACTGTCCGGGCAGATTCGCGACCGTTTGCTGAGCACGCCGGGACAACTGCCGGACATGGAGCAGGTGGCCACGGACATGCACATGACCTCGCGGACCCTGCGCCGTCGCCTGCAGGCCGAGGGCAGCAGCTACCGCGCGCTGGTGGACGAGGTACGCCAGGCCCTGGCCGAGGAGTTGCTGGCCACGGGCGTGATTCGCCTGGAGGAGATTGCCGAGCGGCTCGGCTATGGGGAGGTGTCGAACTTCATACACGCCTTCCGCCGCTGGAAAGGTGTTACGCCGGGGCGTTTCCGCCGCGGCTAGCAAATCTGTCGACGCTCTTGCGAGCTAGAGCCGTAGTAGGCGGCAAGCACCCTACAGGCCGACGTGCAGCAGATCGTGGACGGGATTCAGAAGACCAGCTTGTAGCCGATCGACGCCAGCATCACCGCCAGGCACGGACGCAGCACGCCGTCCGGAATGCGGCCGGCCAGATGGCTGCCAACGTAGATGCCCGGCAGCGAGCCGATCAGCAGGTAGCCGAGCAGGCCCCAGTCCATGTTGCCCATGCTGGCATGGCCGAGGCCGGCAACCAGGGTGAGCGGTACGGCGTGGGCGATCTCGGTACCCACCAGGCGACGGGTGGCGAGGAAGGGATAGAGCACGAACAGCGCCACGGTGCCCAGTGCGCCGGCGCCAATGGAGGTCAGCGCGACCATGGCGCCGAGGACGGCACCGGTGACGACGGTCAGGCTGTTCAGCTTCGGGCCACTGAAGTGGAAGCTGTCGCCGGCATGGCGCTGGGCGAAGGCCAGTACCTGCTTCTTGAACAGCACGGCCAGCGCGGTGAGCAGCAGGACGATGCCCAGGGCATGCTTGATGATGCTGTTCATCGCCGCGGTATCGGCATGCAGGTTGTGCAGGAACAGCAGGGTAATCGCTGCCGCCGGCACGCTGCCCAGCGCGAGCCAGCCGGTGATGCGCCAGTCGATGTTGTCGTTCTTGCGATGGACCAGGACACCGCCGGACTTGGTGATGGCGGCATACAGCAGGTCGGTACCCACCGCCGCGGCGGGGTTGATGCCGAACCAGAGCAGGATGGGGGTCATCAGCGAGCCGCCGCCAACGCCGGTCATACCGACGATGAAGCCAACGACAAGACCCGCGATTACGAAACCGATATTGCCAACATCCATCTACGCGTCCTGACTGGCGAAACTGATCACCTCGTGGTGTGGGCGGCAGGATAACGACTTTTCTTATAATCCATTAGACCGATGTGGTCTTACTTTATAACTGGTTTCTACGGATTATTCGGCAGGAAAATACCCCTCCCCAGCGTCTGGCGCGGCACTTTCCCCGTAGGAACGGGCTGACTGGCGAACCTCGCCGAATGACTGTTCGCGCACCGGCCAGCCCCACGAAAACAGGCGAAAAAAAGGGGCCCGAAGGCCCCTTCTTCACTCACCCGGCGATCACTTCGCGTCGGGCTTGCCGTCCACCACGCCGGCGGTGTTGTCCAGCAGGCTCTTGGTCGCGGTCTGGATGAAGGACTCCAGGCGCACGCGCAGGTCTTCCCGGTCCGGCGCGTTCTCCACGCGGGTCACGCCGAAGTCCTTGCCGACCTTGTAGTCGTAGACGCGGATGTCGCCTTCCTTGGGTTTGATCAGGATGCGGTTGCCGTCGATTATCGCCACCACCTGCTCACTGCCGGAGGGCTTGATCACGCCGACGCCCTTGTCGCCTTCAGGCAGGTTCAGCAGGTCGCGGCCCCAGCACTGGTGGCGCACTTCACCGCCCAGGCGGCCCATGATGGTCGGCACGATGTCGATCTGGGTGCCGACGGTGTCACGGGTGGTGCCGAACTTCTCCTGGATGCCCGGAGCGATCATCAGCAGCGGCACGTTGAAGCGGAACAGGTCCATTTCGGTCAGCTGTTCCGGCGCGCCGA
The DNA here is from genome assembly GCF_054720805.1 of Pseudomonas sp. MT3. Taxonomy (NCBI): domain Bacteria; kingdom Pseudomonadati; phylum Pseudomonadota; class Gammaproteobacteria; order Pseudomonadales; family Pseudomonadaceae; genus Pseudomonas; species Pseudomonas sp. MT3. The sequence continues at coordinate 98,099 of NZ_JBTVPY010000021.1, read as the reverse complement.
AGCCGTGGTCGCCCACGACGATGAACAGGGTGTCCTTGTAGTAAGGCGACTTCTTCGCCTTCTCGAAGAACTGGCCCAGCGCCCAGTCGGAGTAACGCATGGCCGTCAGGTGCTCGTCGAGGCTGCCATGACCGGTCACGCGCTCCACCGGCAGGTCCTTGGGCAGTGCGTAGGGCACGTGGTTCGACAGGCTCTGCAGCAGGGCGTAGAACGGCTTGCCGGTGGCTTCGAGCTTGTCCAGTTCCTCGTTGCCGCGGGCGAACATGTCCTGGTCGGACACACCCCAGGTCGGGTCGGAGAACACCGGGTTCACGAAGTCGTTGCGGCCGATGAAGCTGGTCATGCCCTGGTTGGCGAAGAAGCCGGACTGGTTGTCCCAGGCGAAATCGCCGTTGTAGACGTAGGTGTCCTCGAAGTGGCGCGCCGACAGCAGCTGCGGCAGGCCGGAGAACTTGTGGCCGCCCTCGGGCGTCTGCATCAGGTACTCGAAGCCCGGCAGGTTGGGGAAGCACGCCATCGTGGCGAACATGCCCTGGTGGGTGTGGGTGCCGTTGGAGAAGAACTGGGTGAACAGCAGGCCTTCCTTCGACAGCTTGTCGAAGTACGGGGTGATGTTGCCCTCCCCGCCCAGCGCGCCGACGAAGTGGCCGGCGAAGCTTTCCAGCAGGATCACCACCACGTTCTTCACCGGCAGGGTGCCATCGGCCGGCGGGGTGAAATCGCGGCGGATAGCGGCATCGTCGGCGTCGACCAGCTTGTCGTTGGGCGTCAGCAGCATCTTGCGCACGGTCTCGCGGGCCTGGTCGTCCGGCAGGCTGGACTTCCAGATGTTCGCGCGGTCCTCGCCGAAGCGGTCCTCGGCGGCCTTGACCAGCGTCATCGTGCCGTTCAGGCCCAACTGGTTGGCAAACATCGAGTCGGTGGTGAAGGCATCGCCCCAGCGTAGCGGCGGACCCTGGCGCAGGGTGCCACGGGCGGCGAGCACGCAGAGGACCACGACCACCAGCATCACCGCCACGCGGATGTACCAGGCGGCGACGGCCGGACCGGAGGTCTCCGGACGGGTCGCGCGGTCGATGCCGCGGAACAGCATGTACAGCAGCCAGGTGGCGAAGGCCCAGGCCAGCAGGTAGCGGACCACCGGGTAGCCGTACCAGATCATGCTCATGACCGTCCTGGGGTCTTCGGACATGTACTGGAACACCAGGCTGTTCAGGCGCTGGTGAAACTCACGGTAGAAGTCCATCTCCAGCACGCCAAGGAACAGCGTCAGGCTCGCCGTCACGGTCAGCCAGGCCTTCCACAGCCAGCGCCAGCCCATCGCGCGGGCGCTGGCGATGGCGAAGACAAGCGGAGCGACGATGTAGACCACCACGCGGATATCGAAACGCAGACCGGTGATGAAGGCCTCGACGAAGGTGGAGGCCGGCGTGCTGCCGACCAGTTCGCGGTTATAGATGAACAGCGCAAGACGTAACAGGGAGAACATCACCATCAGCGCAAGGACGCTGAGCGCGGTGAACGCCAGATGACTGGAGACGGTGGGCCGTGTGAGGCTCGCACCGTTCTGGCGATTGGTCAGGACTTCTGGTTGGCCCATTTCTAGGTTCCGTTGTGAACGTGTGGGTTCAAAGGCGCGCCGCCCGTGCGGGGCCCTGCGTGAGCGCGAAAAAGCTGCGGCATTACATCGCAAAAGCAGCGGCGGCGCATTTTATTCGGCGCCGCTTAAGTCGACATTATGCCGAGTCGGGCAATCGTTTCGGGATGATACGAGCCCCTGGCGGCAGCGCAGCGACCGCCGGACGGCGGGTACCCTGCCAGGCGACGGGTGAAGAAACTGTCATGCCCCGGCCGCCGCCATGCGTGGCGCCGCCCCTGTGCGGGAACGGCGCCGTGGCCGGCGTCAGTCGTTGGCCGGCTTGCCGATGGCCTGCAGCACGTACTGCGGCAGGGCGAAGGCGCCCTGGTGGATGGCCGGGTTGTAGTAGCGGGTCTGGATGCCGCTGGCGGCGAAGCGCTGTTGCAGGGTAGCGGCCTCGACATGGCGCAGGGCCGGGTTGGTCGAGCCCCAGGCGAAGGTCATCGCGCCGCCGATGTAGGTCGGCACGGCCGCCTGGTAGAAGTGCCAGTCGGCGAACAGGCCGTTCATCCGACCGGCAGTGTTGCGCACGGTGTCCAACTGCATGAAGGGCGTGCCGTTCTGGGTCACCAGTACGCCGCCTTCGTTCAGGCAGCGATGACAGGCCTGGTAGAAGTTTTCCGAGAACAGCACCTCGCCCGGGCCGATCGGGTCGGTGGAGTCGGAAATGATCACGTCGAACTTCGAGGAGGTGGTGGCGACGAAGCGCATGCCGTCGTCGATCACCAGGTTCAGGCGCGGGTCGTCGAAGGCGCCCTGGGAATGGTTCGGCAGGAACTCCTTGCACATGTCGACCACGGTGCCGTCGATCTCGACCATCGTGATGTGCTCGACGCTGGCGTGCTTGGACACTTCGCGCAGCATGCCGCCGTCACCGCCGCCGATGATCAGCACGCGTCTGGCCGCGCCGTGGGCGAGGATCGGCACATGCGTGAGCATCTCGTGGTAGATGAACTCGTCGGCCTCGGTGGTCTGGATCACACCGTCCAGCGCCATCACCCGGCCCATCCGGGCATTCTCGAAGATCACCAGGTGCTGGTGCTCGGTGCGCACCTCGTGGAGCATCCTGTCGACACTGAAACGCTGGCCATAGCCGTCGTAGAGGGTTTCCTGGTAATCGTGCATGGGCTGGGCTCCCGTCGGGACAAGACAATAGGAGGGGACGGCCGCGCCGCCCCGAAAGAGGCGCGCATTCTACGTGCCCGACGATGACAGGTCGAACCCCGTCGTCGCCCGGCGCCCTCATGGACGGGCGTTTGAAAGTCAGCGCCGGGAGGACAGCCCCGCCGGCAACAGGTAAGGTCACCCCATGAAAACCACATCGCACACACCCCAGCGCCTTCGCCTGTCCTACCGGGCGCCCTGGGACTGGCAACAGTTCCACGAACACTTCGCCCTGCGCAGCCTGGCCGGCGTCGAATGCCTGTCGCCCCGGCGCTACGCACGCAGCGTGCGGCTGGGCGAGGACCGTGGCTGGTTCAGCGTCGCGCCGCTGGACGATTCGGCGGAACTGGAGCTGGAGCTGCACCTTCCAGCCAACCACGCGGAAACGCTGACGGCGCGGGTGCGCAAGATGTTCGACCTGGACAGCGACCCCGCCCACATCGCCGGTCACCTGGGCAACGACCCGCTGCTCGGCCCGCTCATCCGGCACGCGCCGGGGCTGCGCTTGCCCACGGCGTTCGATCCGTTCGAACAGGCGGTGCGCGCCATCGTCGGCCAACAGGTCACGGTGAAAGCCGCGGTGACCATCGTCGGCCGGCTGGTGCAACGCCTGGGCGAGCCGCTGCCGGGCGACGTCCCCGGTCAGCCCACCCGCCTGTTCCCCACCCCGCAAGCCCTGGCCGGCGCCGACCTCGCCGGCATCGGCATGCCCGGCAAGCGCGTGGAAACCCTGCAACGCTTCGCCGCCGCCTGCGCCAGCGGCGCCCTGGCCCTGCATGTGGACGATGGCGCCGACGACCTGGTGAAGCGCCTCTGCGCCCTCCCCGGCATCGGCCCCTGGACCGCCGAATACGTCGCCCTGCGCGCCTTCGGCGATCCGGACGCCTTCCCCACCGCCGATCTGGGGCTGCTCAAATCGCCGGTCTGGGGCGCCGACGGTATCGCCGCCCGCGACCTGCAGCGCCGCGCCGAAGCCTGGAGGCCCTGGCGCGCCTACGCCGCCGTCTATCTGTGGCACGCCTACTCCCAGGGCGGCCGCACCGGAGGATGACCATGCACTACCGTTACCACGACAGCCCCACCGGCCGCCTGCTGCTGGCCGGCGACGAAGGCGGCCTGAAAATGCTCTACATGGATCTGGAAACGCGGTACTACCCGGAGCCGGACTGGCGCGAGGGAAGCCCTCTGCTGGACGACGTGGCGCGCCAGCTGGATGAGTACTTCGCCGGCAAGCGCCAGCGCTTCGAGGTACGCCTGAACACCGGCGGTACCGAGTTCCAGCGCCAGGTCTGGCAGGCGCTGCTGGAGATTCCCTACGGTTACACCACCTATTACGCCGAACTGGCCCGGCGTATCGGCCGGCCCAAGGCGATCCGCGCTGTGGGGGCGGCCAATGGCGCCAACCCGATCAGCATCATCGTGCCCTGCCACCGGGTACTCGGCCGCGACGGCAGCCTCACCGGCTACGCCGGCGGCTTGCCGCGCAAGGAACTGCTGCTGCGCCTGGAAGGCGCCATCGGCCGGGACTAGAAATCGAAGGCGGTTTGCGCGGCCTGCGGGTTCTCGACGCCTTCCAGCGCCAGCATGCGCAGCTTCGAATCGCGCCCGCCGGGCGCGGAAAAACCGCCGGTCTTGCCACCGCTGGCGAGCACACGGTGGCAGGGAATGATCAGCGGGATCGGATTGCTGCCCATCGCCTGTCCCACCGCGCGGGACAAGCCGACATCGCCCAGGCGCCGGGCAATCTCGCCATAGGTCGTCGTCTCGCCCCGAGCGAGCTGCAGGATGTCGTCATACACGCGGCGGTGGAACGCGCTGACCGCCGACAGATCCAGCGGCAGGCCGTCGAACGACACCGACTCGCCCCGCGCATAGCCGAGGATCGACGCCCGCGCCTCATCGATGAACACCGGCCAATGGGCGGTTTCGGTTCCGAGCGTGTCGAGCCGGGCGCGCAGGCTGTGCACCGGCTCCCCCGGCAGACAGGTACGCACGATCCCCTGCGAGCTCCAGGCGAGCCCGAACCAGCCGAGGTCTGTTTCGATCAGGCAGTAATGCATCGGTCGAGTGTCCGTCGCCGGACCTGATTCCGCAAGCCTTCCGGCAGCCAGCTCCACCTCGGTGATGGGCTTGCAGTGAACAGCGGGGATTGGGGTTGGCGTCGATCTTCGAACCGGGCTGCCTGCCGGCTACACTCGCGGGGCTGTCGTCGAGTGGGGCGAAGACCAGCCATTGCACCCACGCTGCAGGATGAACACCTGTAGGCGCCCCTCGGCCCTACGAAAAGCAGCCGGCGCACAACCCAATGCGCAGCATCATCCGCCGTGATGGGTATCCCTTCGCTCCACACCCTCCGGCGAGAAGCGGCTCAGGGGCGGCCATCCGAGGCATCGGCGGATGGGATTCAGCCCTGCGCCTTGCTGCGCGGCCCGGCGACGGCCCAGATGATCAACCCCAGCACCGGCAGGACGGCGACCACCAGGATCCAGATGATCTTCTTCGGTATGTCGGCACCGCTCCTTGCCACGTTGATGATGGCCCAGATATCCAGGGCGAAGATGATCAGGCTGATCAGACCATTCAGGGTTGAGCCCATAGCGAAGTTCCCTCTCTACGAAAATTGGCGCGCCAAGCATAACCGTCCTGTTCGTGGCGGCACAGGTGGCGATTCAGCCTCGCGTCGGATCGATCACCGCGAAGCTGGCTACGCTGTCGTGCCCCTCCAGCACCCCACCCTCGCGCGCCAGGCCGATGGTCTGCAGGCCGGCCTGCTGCGCGGCGTCCAGCTCCTGAACCACGTCGGAAAGGAAGAGGATTTCCTCGCCCGGCAGGCCGATGGCGGCGGCGATGCGACGGTAGGACTCGGCCTCGCGCTTGGGCCCGCTGGTGGTGTCGAAGTAGCCGGAGAACAGCGGCGTCAGGTCGCCGGCCTCGGAGCAGCCGAAGATCAGCCTCTGTGCCTGGATCGAGCCGGAGGAATAGACGTACAGCCGGTAGCCCTCGGCGTGCCAGTGGCGCAGCGCATCGACGGCGTCCGGGTAGACATGGCCCTTGAGCTGGCCGGCACGGTAGCCCTGCTCCCAGACCATGCCCTGCAATGCCTTGAGCGGCGTGGCCTTGCGGTCTTCGGCGATCCAGCCGAGGAGGATGTCGATGCAGCGTTCGGTGTCGGCGCTCGCCTCGCCGCTGTCGGCGCGCACGGCAACCAGTTGCTCGGCCACGGCCGGCTCGGCGGCATGCTCGCGCACGTAGTCCGGCAGGTGCGCGGCGGCATAGGGGAAGAGTACGTCGAAGACGAAGCTGACCGCGCTGGTGGTGCCTTCGATGTCGGTGAGGATGGCTTTGATCGGCATGGGAACTCCAGGGGCCCGCTGCTGCGGCAAGCGGACGGTGTGACCATGTAGGAGCGAGCTTGCTCGCGAACGAACCCCGCTGAGGAATCTGTTCGCGAGCAAGCTCGCTCCTACGAAGAGCGCTGTGCGGCGCGGCGACTGCTGCGCTGTCAGTCTTCCAGCAACGGAAACCGCTTGGCGATCTCGTCGCCGGTGAACCTGGCGACCCAGCCCTCGGCATTGTTGAACAGGCGGATGGCCACGAAGTGCGGGCGCTCGCCCATGTCGAACCAGTGGCGGGTACCGGCGGGTACCGAGATCAGGTCGTTCTTCTCGCACTGCACGGCGTAGACGTGATCCTCGATGTGCAGGGTGAACAGCCCGCGGCCAGCGACGAAGAAGCGCACTTCGTCCTCGCCGTGGCGGTGCTCGTCGAGGAACTTGGCGCGCAGCTCATCCTTTTGCGGATGGTCAGCGGTGAGGCTGACCACGTCCACGGTGACATAGCCCTCCTCTTCCTGCAGACGACGAATCTCGTGCTGGTAGGCGGCGATCACTTCCTCCTGGCTGGCGCCGGGGACGATCGGGGCGTTGGCCGCCCAACGCTGGAAGCGCACGCCCAGTTCTCCCAGGGTCGAGGCGATGTCCTCGGCATGAGTCAGCAGCTTCAGCGGCTGCTCGGGGCTCGATTCGTGGTAGACGGTCAGGCTGCTCATGGTCGGGCTACTCGATTCTCAGGGTTATTCACTGCGCGACGCCACGGAGGCTCAGCACCTTCAGCTCGCACTCGAAGAGGAACTCGAAGGCCTCCACCTGACGCAGCGCGTCGCTCATGCGCGGTCCCCAAGTGTACAGGCCGTGGCCACGGATCAGGTAACCGGGACAGTCCGGATGCGCATCGAGCCAGGGCTGCACCTTGGCCGCCAGGCGGGCGATGTCCTGGTCGTTGTCGAAGATCGGCACGGTGACACGGCCTTCATGGGTGGTGACGCCGGCGAAGGCCTTCTGCAACTCGTAGTCTTCCAGCTCCAGGCGGTCGCCCACGGTCAGACGCGACAGCACCGTGGCATTGACCGAATGGGTGTGCAGCACCGCACCGATCTCCGCGCGCCAGGCGTAGAGCTGGGTGTGCAGCAGGGTTTCCGCCGAGGGTTTCTTGCTCGCTTCCAGGCTGTTGCCGGCCAGGTCGGTTTCCAGCACATCGTCCTCGCCGAGTTGGCCCTTGTGCTTGCCCGAGACGGTGAGCAGCGCGCGGTCGGCCGCCAGGCGCGCCGAGTAGTTGCTGCTGGTGGCCGGCGACCAGCCGCGGCCATAGAGGAAGCGGCCGGCGTCGATGATCTGCCGGGTCAGCTGTTCACGGGTGTCGTTCATGCGGGTCCTCGTTCAGACGGGTCCAGATGATGAAGGCGGCGGCCAGCGCGGCGATGCTGGCGATGGAGAAGGTCCAGGCCGGACCAAGGCTACCCCAGCTGTAGCCGGAGTAAAGCGCGCCCAGTGCGCCGCCGGTCCCCGCCAGCGCAGCATAGAGCGCCTGGCCCTGGCCCTGCTGGCGCGCCTGGAAGCTGCGCTGGACGAAATGAATGGCGGCGGCATGGAAGCTGCCGAAGGTCGCCGCGTGCAGCAACTGGGCGAACAGCAGCACCGGCAAGTGCCCGGCCAGCGTGCCCAGCAGCAACCAGCGCAAGGCCGCCAGCAGGAAGCTCGCCGCCAGTACCTGGCGCAGGGAAAAACGCTGGAGCAGGCGCGGCATGACCAGGAACAGCAGCACCTCGGCCACCACGCCCAGCGCCCAGAGCTGGCCGATCAGTCCACGGGCGTAGCCCAGCGCCTCGAGGTGCAGGGTCAGGAAGGTGTAGTACGGGCCGTGGGACAGCTGCATCAGGCACACGCACAGGTAGAACGCCAGCACGCCGGGGCTGAGCAGTTGCTTGAGGAAACCACCGGCATCGGCTTCGTCATGACGCGCCGGCGGCTGGGCATTGGGCACCCACCAGCTGGCGCCGACGATGCCGAGCATGATCGCCAGCAGCGCCAGCGGGTAGCTGTCCAGGCTGGCGCGCTCGAACAGCCAGCCCAGGCCGACCACGGTGCAGATGAAGCCGATGGAGCCCCACAGGCGGATGCGGCTGTAGCTCTCGGTACGCCCGCTCAGGTGCGCCAGGGTGATCACCTCGAACTGCGGCAGCACCGCGTGCCAGAAGAACGCATGCCCGGCCATCACCAGCGCCAGCCAGGCGTAGCTGTGGTCGAGGAAGATGCCGGCGAAGCACAGCGCCGTGCACACCGCGCCAAAGCGCACGATGGCCAGCCGCTGGCCGCTGCGGTCGCCCAGCCAGCCCCACAGGTTCGGCGCCACGCAGCGCATCAGCATGGGGATGGCGACCAGCTCGCCGATGCGCGCGCTGGAAAAGCCCAGGTGATGGAAATACAGCGCGAGGAACGGCGCCGTCCCGCCCAGCAGGCAGAAGTAGAAGAAGTAGAAACTGGACAGTCGCCAGTAAGGGACCTGCGTCATCGGCGGCGCGACGAACCTTCCGCGAACCGGTTGGCTCGCGGAAGGTTCAGGTCGATCAGAGCTGACCGAGGACCGGAGTGCCGACCTTCACGTCGGCGTTCTGCGCGCGGTGGCGCAACAGGTGGTCGAGCAGCACGATGGCCATCATCGCCTCGGCGATGGGGGTCGCGCGGATGCCCACGCACGGGTCATGGCGGCCCTTGGTGATGACGTCCACCGGATTGCCGTTCACGTCGATGGAACGGCCGGGGGTGGTGATGCTGGAGGTCGGCTTGAGTGCCAGGTGGGCGATGATCGGCTGGCCGGAGGAAATGCCGCCGAGAATGCCGCCGGCATTGTTCGACAGGAAGCCTTCGGGGGTCAGCTCGTCGCGGTGCTCGGTGCCGCGCTGGGCGACGCTGGCGAAGCCGGAGCCGATTTCCACGCCCTTCACCGCGTTGATGCTCATCAGCGCATGGGCCAGTTCGGCGTCCAGGCGGTCGAAGATCGGCTCGCCCAGGCCCGGCGGTACGCCTTCGGCGACCACGGTGATCTTCGCGCCGACCGAGTCCTGGTCGCGGCGCAGCTGGTCCATGTAGGCCTCCAGCTCCGGCACCTTGTCCGGGTCGGGGCTGAAGAAGGCGTTGTCTTCGACACTGTCCCAGGTCTTGAACGGGATTTCGATCGGACCGAGCTGGCTCATGTAGCCGCGCACGCTGATGCCCATGCCCGCCAGCACCTTCTTGGCGATGGCGCCGGCGGCCACGCGCATGGCGGTCTCGCGTGCCGAGGAGCGGCCGCCGCCACGGTAATCGCGGATGCCGTACTTGTGGTGGTAGGTGTAATCGGCGTGGGCCGGGCGGAACAGATCCTTGATCGCCGAGTAGTCCTTGGACTTCTGGTCGGTGTTGCGGATCAGCAGGCCGATCGGGGTGCCGGTGGTCTTGCCCTCGAACACGCCGGAGAGGATTTCCACCTCGTCGGCTTCCTGGCGCTGGGTGGTGTGGCGGCTGGTGCCGGGCTTGCGGCGATCCAGGTCGCGCTGCAGGTCTTCCAGGGAAATCTCCAGGCCGGGCGGGCAGCCGTCGACGATGGCGACCAGCGCCGGGCCGTGGCTTTCGCCAGCGGTGGTGACGGTGAACAGCTTGCCGTAGGTGTTGCCGGACATGCGAGGCTCCGCGGAAGACAGGGGATCGAAAAGGCCGAGCAGTATACCTGCGTCAATCCGCCCTGCGAACCTTCCGCGACAGGGAGAGTCAAAGCGCCATCACCCCCGCCTGAAGTCTTCGATGCGCCGTCTCGCCCTCCTCTGTCTCTGCCTGTTCGCCGGCCTGCTCGGCTCGACCGCGCAAGCCGCTCCCAGCAGCATCCTGCAACGCCCCTACGACCTGGACAGCGGCCACGGCGTGCTGCGCGGCACCCTGCTGCTGCCGCAGAGCGCGACCCCGCCGCCGGTCGCCCTGCTGATCGCCGGCTCCGGCCCCACCGACCGCGACGGCAACAATCCCGAGGGCGGGCAGAACGCCTACCTGCGCAAGCTGGCCGAGGCGCTGGCCGAGAACGGCATCGCCAGTGTGCGCTACGACAAGCGCGGCGTGGCCCGCAGCCTGCCGGCGGCGCCTCGGGAGGAGGAACTCAGCGTCGAAGGCTACGTCGCCGACGTGGTTGCCTGGAGCGACAAGCTGGCGCGCGACCCGCGCTTCGGCCGCCAGGTGCTGATCGGCCACAGCGAGGGTGCGCTGATCGCCAGCCTGGCGGCCCCGGCATCCCACGCCGACGAGCTGGTATCGATCTCCGGCAGCGCCCGCCCCATCGGCGAGGTGCTGCGCGAGCAGTTGCAAGGCCGCCTGCCGCCGCCCCTGCAGGCCGAAGCCGACCGCTTGATCGACGGCCTCAACGCCGGCCAGCTCCAGTCCCGCGTACCGCAGCCGCTGCTCGTACTGTTCCGCCCCAGTGTGCAGCCCTACCTGATCTCGCTGTTCCGCCAGCGCCCCGCCCGGGCCTTCGCCGCATTGAAGATGCCGACCCTGATCCTCCAGGGCCGCCACGACATCCAGGTCAGCGAGGAAGACGCGCTGGCGCTCAAGCAGGCCAAGCCCGACAGCCAGCTATACCTGATCGACGGCATGAACCACATCCTGCGCATCGTCCCGGCCAGCGGCCCACAACAGTTGGCCTCCTACAACAACCCCAACCTGCCCCTGGCGCGGGAGCTGGTGCAGCGCATCGTCGCCTTCGTGAAGACCGCCCGCACCCTGCCCAACGCCACCCTGGCGTTATCTGGAGCGGACGCCTCAAGAAACGCCGCGCCCCGTCGATAACCCTCGGGACAGCCCCGGTCACGCCCGCCGGGCCCGAGGATCGCCCCATGAGCCAAGCCGAACCCACGCCCATCGCCGAGAGCGCCCCCCAGAGCGCCGCCCGCCCACACCCGTGGGCGGAACTGGGCCCGGAGCACTATCGCCTGCTGCGCCTGGCGCCGCTGCCCACCGACCGCTCGACCGGCGCCCGCCCGCTGCGCTTCGTCCAGCTTGGCCGGGTCGAACGTCACAGCAGCGAACAGAGCCTGCTGCGCCTGACCGTCCAGTTGCCCGGGCAGGTGCTGCGCAAGGAAGTGAACCTGCTGGAAGTCTGGGCGGACCACCGCAACAAGGAAATCCGCTTCGGCGCCGACTCGGGCTTCGCCACCGAACCGCTGAACCGTGGCCTGGGCCGCTTCCTGCTGGCCCAGGGCGTGGCCTGGGCAAAGAAGAAATGGGCGCACTACCGTGTCGAAGGTGGCGCATTGGCGATGAAGGAGGTGCCCAACGAAGAAGCCCGCCAGCGCCGGGATCACTTCCTCCGCGCCCAGGGCTTCGACGTGATCTACGAGGACTCGCGGCTGCTCAAGGCGCGCTATAACGTCGGCCGGATCAGCGAGCTGTACGACGACTGGCACAAGGAAAAGGTGCAGATCCTGCCGCTGCTGGACGCCGCCGCCATGCTCGAACAGGCCGACCACAACCTCGCCACCCAGGCCAACGAAATCCGCCGCCTGGAGCAGCGCATCGAAACCTTCCGCCGCGACGACAGCAGCCTGCGCTTCACCATCGCCTGCCTGACGGTGTTCGCGGTGTTCCAGGCCGGATTGCTGATCTGGATCGCCACCCACTGAGGCGTGCGGGCTTTTCGTAGGAGCGAGCCTGCTCGCGAACTTGACCACTCCAAACAGTGCCTATCCAGGCATCGCGATGCCGAATTGAACTCCCATCGCGGACGAAGTTCGCTCCTATCGGACAGTTCTGCGCTCGGATCAGCCCTCACCCTAACCCTCTCCCAGGGGGAGAGGGGACCGTTCGGTGCAGGGAACAATCAAGGTGTCAGCCGATTCGGACGGCTCCCTCTCCCTGAGGGAGAGGGCTGGGGTGAGGGGGTATCGCAGGCACGGATTTCCCCGGTAGAAGACAGTTGTCTCCTACATTGTTTTCTGGGTAATACCCCTCCGGGCCAGCGCAAGCGCTGTTCGCGATGGAGCCGCGTCCCACGTTCGCGGGAATGACGTGTACGGGGGGACTTCGCATCTCACCGTCACTCCCGCGAACACGGGACAGCGCTTGCGCTGAACGCACTTCAGTGCGGCCCGAAGGGTGAGCGCAGCGAATAGCCTAGAAGACAATTGCTCCTACACGAGCAAATCAGCGTGAGAAGTAAATGGCTTTTCGTAGGAGCGGACTCTATCCGCGATTGGCCCGCTGCCATGCGGTTCGCGAGCAAGCTCGCTCCTACAGGCTAATCCCACCCGCCGCGCGTCAGGCCGTTACCCGTGACTTGAACAGGTCCTGATGCTGCCGGCACTGCTCGGCCGAGAGCAGGAACACGCCATGACCGCCGTACTCGAAATCGAGCCAGGTGAAGTCCACCTCCGGGTAGAGCGCCGCCACGTGGACCTGGCTGTTGCCCACCTCGACGACCAGGCTGCCGCGCTCGGTCAGGTGGTCCGCCGCCTCGGCCAGCATGCGCCGCACCAGGTCCAGGCCGTCGTCGCCGCAGGCCAGGCCCAGCGCCGGTTCGTGATGATATTCCGGAGGCATGTCGGCGAAGTCTTCGGCGTCGACATAGGGCGGGTTGGACACGATCAGGTCGAAGCGCTGCCCCGGCAGGCCGGCAAAGCCATCGCCCTGCACGGAGTAGACGCGCTCGCCCAGTTCGTGGCGCTCGATATTGATATTGGCCACTTCCAAGGCCTCGAAGGACAGGTCGCCCAGCACGACTTCGGCCTCGGGGAAGGCACTGGCGCAGGCGATGCCGATGCAGCCCGAGCCGGTGCAGAGGTCGAGAATGCGCGCCGGGTCGGCCGCCAGCCACGGCTCGAAACGGCGCTCGATCAGCTCGGCGATGGGCGAGCGCGGCACCAGCACGCGCTCGTCGATCACGAACGGCAACCCGCAGAACCAGGCCTCTCCCAGCAGGTAGGCGGTGGGCACGCGCTCTTCGATGCGCCGGCGCAGCAGGTGCATCAGGTACTCGCGCTCTTCATCCTCGAGGCGGCAGTCCAGGTAGGCATCGGCCATCTCCCACGGCAGATGCAACGCACCGAGCACAAGTTGGCGGGCCTCGTCCCAGGCGTTATCGGTGCCATGACCGAAGAACAGTTCCTCGGCGTGGAAACGGCTGACCGCCCAGCGGATGTAGTCACGCAGGGTCAGCAAACGGGATTGAGTCACAGCGCAGTCCTCGCAGCTCGCAAAAAGGGACGCATTCTAACGGAACGGCGACGCGCTGGGGCGTCCCGACCAGCTATCGTTCATCTTGCCAATACCACTTTGGAGCGAGTTAGCAAAGATTCACAGGGAACGCGTTACAGCCCACAATGGTGGCACGTGGATTATCAGGAGTTGAGACATGTCCCTTCCGCTCAGCATGCTGCAGATCAGTGGACGCGGGTACCCGCCGGCCACGCTGCGCCAGAGCACTCTGTTGATCATCGATGCCCAGGAGGAGTACCGCAGCGGCGCGCTGGCGCTGCCTGACCTGGATGCGGCGGTGGCGCAGATCCGCCTGCTGCTGGAGTCGGCCCGGGTCATGGGCACCCCGATCGTTCACGTGCACCACCTGGGCGTGCGGGGCGGCGTACTCGACCCGCAGGGCCCACGTGGCCAGTTCCTCCCCGAGCTCGCCCCGCTGCCGGGCGAGGTCATCGTGGACAAGCGCCTGCCCAACGCCTTCGCCGGCACCGACCTGCATGAGCGCCTGCAGGCCCACGGTCGCCTGGACGTGATCGTCTGCGGCTTCATGACCCATTCGAGCATCAGCACCACCGTACGCGCCGCCAAGGACTACGGCTACCGTTGCACCCTGGCGGACGCCGCCTGCGCCACCCGCGACATCCCCACCCCGGAAGGCGGCGTACTCGCCGCCCGTGACCTGCACCGGGCGGAGATGGCCGCCCTGGGCGACAACTTCGCCGCGGTGGTCGCCCAGGCCCAGGCCCTGATCTGACACCGTCCGTCCCGACGGGCGGCAGCAGCGACCACGAGCGGTTAGGCTCTGCTTAGGCGCAGAGCTTGCGGGCCCGGCTGGAAACCGGGCCCGATGCGCCTCCCGACCCCGGGATTGGAACCCCCTCCAGCCCTGACCGGTCATAGCCTCGTTCAACAGATGAGGAAGTCGGGATGAAGTTGTCCGATAGTTTCAATCCGCGCACCTTGCGTCCCAAGCGTCCGGGACGCTGGCGCTGGCGCTTCGCCGCCGCCCTGGCCGCGGTGATCGCCACCCTCGGCATCCTGTCCGCGATGGCCGGAGTCGCCGCCCTGCTGCGCCGTCAACCCGCCGTCGGCGTTCTGCACATCGAGCCGGGGGCCGGTGCCGTCCTGCTGGTCATCGGGCTGCTCTGCCTCTGGCTGGGCGTGCTGTTCTGGCGCGCCGCCCGCCGCCGGGCACGCGGCCGCGAGGGTCTGAGCCTGTCGCCGAGACTGATGAAGCGGCGCGACTGAGCCATCCGTGGATTTCCGCAAGGTCGGCGCGATCCGCTACACTGCGCGGCTCTTCGTGGAGGTGCGCATGCAAGACGACGATTTTTCCCAGTTCGCCCGCGAGATGCGCGGCGTCAAGCGCATCACAGTGGACCAGGCCGACACCGGCAAGCCCAAGGCCGACCGCCAGCAGCTCAAGGAGCTGAGGCAGAACGCGACCGTGCGCACCGAGAACATCCGGGTGGACGGCCTATCCGACCAGTTCGTCATCGACGTCGGGCCGGAAGATGAACTCTACTGGGCCCGTGACGGTGTCCAGGAAGGCCAGATGCGCAAGCTCAAGGCCGGCCAGATCGGCTTCGAGGGCAGCCTCGACCTGCACGGCATGAAGATCGAAAAGGCCCGCGAAACCCTCTGGGACTTCATCGCCGAAGCCACCCGCTTCGAGGTCCGCTGCGTCCGCGTCACCCACGGCAAGGCCGCGCGCGTCGACGGCAGGAGTCCGATGATGAAGAGCCACGTGAATACCTGGCTGCGCCAGCACCCGCAGGTGCTCGGCTTCACCTCCTGCCTGCCGCGCCACGGCGGTGCCGGGGCCATCTACGTGATGCTGCGGCGCACGATGCTCGAAGGCCGCGACGAGTAATCGGGCCGGGAAACGATTGGCGCCAGCACCGCCGCCATAACGCGCCAACCGGCACGCCACCCTTGCCAGCCAAGGCCGCGCGCCCTACCCTGCGCCACGGTTTTTCATATTTGTCATTGCCACAGGTAGATCCATGTCCCTGGAACAACACTACTCCGCGATCCTCAGCCAACTCGGTGAGGACGTTACCCGTGAAGGCCTGGTCGATACGCCCAAGCGTGCCGCCAAAGCCATGCAGTACCTTTGCCGCGGCTACCAGCAGACGCTGGAGGAGATCGTCAACGGCGCGCTGTTCAGCTCCGACAACAGCGAAATGGTGCTGGTCAAGGACATCGAGCTCTACTCGCTCTGCGAGCACCACCTGCTGCCCTTCATCGGCAAGGCCCACGTCGCCTACATTCCCAACGGCAAGGTGCTGGGGCTGTCGAAGGTCGCGCGCATCGTCGACATGTACGCCCGCCGCCTGCAGATCCAGGAAAACATGTCGCGGCAGATCGCCGAGGCCGTGCAGCAGGTCACCGGCGCGCTGGGCGTGGCCGTGGTGATCGAGGCCAAGCACATGTGCATGATGATGCGCGGCGTGGAGAAGCAGAACTCCTCGATGGTCACCTCGGTGATGCTCGGCGAGTTCCGCGAGAACGCCGCCACCCGCAGCGAGTTCCTCAGCCTGATCCGCTGAGCCGAACCGCCGCCATGAAAAAACCGGCCCTCGGGCCGGTTTTTTCTGCCTGTCATCCCCGCCGGTCAGCGCGTGTAGTAACCCACCGCGACCATGTAGTGACCGACCTTGCGCAGGTAGGCGTGCTTATTCTCCACCTGGGTGGTCACCGGGTTGCGCCACTGGTATTCGAACTCCCCTTCGCCCTGGCCGCGAGCCAGCTCCAGCATGGCGTGGCCGACCGGGTTGCCGCCCGGATCCTTCAGCGAAGCGAAGTCGGTGCCGACCATGCGGTTGTTGAAGCCGTGGGCAACGAACCTGGAAGTGTCGAGATCCACGACGAACACATAGAGGTCGTCCTCGATGAAGCTGCTATCCAGCGCGTTTACCTTGCGGAAGGTAGCGTCCGGATCGGTTTCCACGGCCTTCACGGCCTTGTCCAGCATCGCCACCGCCCGCTCCGGCGTGGCGCGCGGCAGGTAGTAGCCGGTGGCGATGAAGCGCTCGCCTACCCGCTGGTAGTACACGTGCTTGCGCTCGACGCGGCCATCGGACCAGTTCTTCCAGCGGTAGTCCGCCTGCTTCACCTTGCCGCTAGCAGGTTCGGCGAGCGCCTTGGCGAACTGTTCGCGCAGGGCGGGATCGAGCGTCGTCGACACGTCGCGACCGATCAGCACCACCGAAGGCCCGCCGCTGGCCAGCATGGTGCCTTTGCTGTCCACCACGAAGACGTAGAGATCGCCATCGATGAACTCACCCTGGCGGCTGAACGCCGCAAAGGCCTTGTCCCCCTCCTTCTCGTAGTAGGTCACGGCCTTGTTCAGCAGCGCCTGGGCGCGCTTGGCCTCGGCCGGAGCGGCCGTCTGCGCGGCGAACAGGGAAAATGCAGACATCAACAGGGAAACCAGCAACAGCGATTTCAACAGCGTTTTCATACCGATGAGCCCCCCAGGGCATGTCTTGGCGTTTTGCACTGAGCATAGATAGCCTTGAGGGTTTCGCGCCGGGAAAGGGCCGATTTCCCTGATGATTCAGCCGAAGAAGCGCTTCATCGACCGCGACAGCCAGCCTCCCTGCCCCTGGTCGCGGGTCAGCGCCTGCATTCCGGCCTTCACCGACGCCACGTAGTTGGCGTCGTCGTTGCGGATGTGATTGAACAGCCAGCGACCCAGCAGTCCCTTGAGCTCATCGGCCACGTCCTCGCCGGACTCGAAGCGCATGCGGTAATCGGAAACCCGCTTGATGAACAGCTCATGGACCTTCTTGTGCGCGCGGGTGAACTGGTAGCCGGAGTCCTCCAGCAGGGTTTCCTCGAAAGCGAAATGCGAAAGGGTGTAGTCGACCAACTCCTCGATCACGTTGCCCAGTAGCGCCCGGTCATGCCGTGCCTGTGCGTCGTGCAGTTGGTTGATCATCTCGACGATGCGCTTGTGCTGCGCGTCGATTACCTGGATCCCGGTATTGAGATCCTCCTGCCAGACCAGATAGGCCATCTTCCCCCCTCACTCGCCGGACGGCGACACTGCCTGCAACCCGCGCCCGGCCACAACGGTACGACCGCATGCAGCACGTCCAGACTAGGGAGAGCGACAAAACGCGGCCATGATGCCGGTCAACCCCAAATCGCCGAAATCATCGGTTTAGAGCGGTCATTTCGGACTCGTCCGATTGCATCTTGCCGATTCTCCGCACAGAAGCTCGGATCAACCTGTAGGAGCGAGCGTGCTCGCAAACCGCATGAGCATTGGGGTTGCCGGAAACGGGTTCGCAGGCAAGGACTGGGCGTCCCCCTCGGCCCTGCGAAAAGCCCGCGCGGCGCAACGAAAAACGCCGCTTCCAGGGAAGCGGCGTTTTCAATGGCCGGTCGCGGGGTCAGTCCTGCATCCCCACATGCCGCGGGTGATCGGCCACCCGCGCCAGCCAGGCGTTGATCGCCGGGAAGTTCGACAGGTCGAAGCCGCCCTGGTGCGCCACATGGGTGTAGGCGTACAGGGTGATATCGGCGATGGAATAGCTGTCGCCCACCAGATAGGGCGTCTGCTCCAGTTGCTTCTCCATCACCTTCAGCGCCTTGTAGCCGCCCTTGTGGCAGCGGACGTACTCCTCGCGGCGCTCCTCGGGCAGGCCGAGGTAGAACTCGATGAAGCGCGCCACCGCCACGTAGGGCTCGTGGCTGTACTGCTCGAAGAACTGCCATTGCAGCACCTGGGTGCGCAGGCGCGGTTCGCCGGGCAGCAGGTCGCTGCCGTCGGCGAGGAAGTTGAGGATGGCGTTGGACTCCCACAGGCAGGTGCCGTCTTCCAGCTCCAGCACCGGCACCTTGCCGTTGGGGTTCTTCGCCAGAAACTCGGGCGTCTGCGTCTCGCCCTTGAGGATATCGATGTCGCGCCACTGGTAAGGCAGGCCGAGCAGGTGCAGGGCCAGCTTGACCTTGTAGCAGTTGCCGGAAAGTTGATCGCCGTAGACGGTGTACATGGTCACTCCTCAGTGAGCCTGGGCTTCGCGGATTACCGCAGCCAGGCGACGCAGGCCCTCGCCCGCGCGCTCGGGCGCCACGTGGCTGAAGTTCAGCCGCAGGTAGCCGGGGTTGGCGTCCGGGTCGGTGAAGAACGGCTCGCCAGGCATGAAGGCTACGTTCTGCCGCAGGGCCGCGTCGAGCAGTGTGCGCGTGTCCAGCGGCTGCTTGAGCTTCAGCCAGTAGAACAGCCCGCCCTGGGGCAGGTTCCAGTCGGCCAGCTCGGCGAAGTGCTCCGCCAGTTGCACCTGCATGGCATCGCGGCGGATGCGGTAGAAGTCGCGCAGCTCGGCCAGGTGGCCACGGTAGGCCTCGGTGCCGAACCATTGCAGCGCCTGCCACTGGCCGACACGGTTGGTATGCAGGTCGGCGGACTGCTTCAGGCGCAGCAGGTGCGGGAACAGGTCCGGGGTGGCGATCAGGAAGCCCACGCGCAGGCCCGGCAACAGCGTCTTGGAAACGGTGCCGGTGTAGATCCAGCTGGAGGTCTTCAGGCGGCTGACCAGCGGAGTCGCGGCGCCTTCGTCGAACACCAGCTCGCGGTAGGGCTCGTCCTCGATCAGGGTCACGCCGAACTCGTCGAGCACGGCGGCGACCTCGTCGCGACGCTGTTCGCTGTAGCGCACGCCGGACGGATTCTGGAAGGTCGGGATCAGGTAGGCGAAGGCCGGCTTGCTGGTCTCAAGACGCTGGCGCAGCGCGGCAACGTCCGGGCCTTCGGCGCCCAGCGGCACCGTCAGGCAGTTCGCCCCGAACAGCTGGAACGCCTGCAGCGCGGCCAGGTAGGTCGGCGCTTCGAGCAGCACCTCGGTGCCCGGATCGATGAACAGCTTGCTGGCCAGATCGAGGGTCTGCTGCGAGCCGCTGACTATCAGCACCTGGCTCGCCTCGCAGGGTACGCCGAGCTTGCGCGCGTCGGCGGCGATGGCCTCGCGCAGGGCCGGTTCGCCCTCGCTCATGCCGTACTGGCCCATGCCCGCGGGCATGTCGGCCCACTCGACCTTCGGCAGCATGGCCTCGGCGGGCAGGCCGCCGGCGAAGGACATCACTTCCGGACGCTGCGCCGCAGCCAGGATTTCACGAATCAGGGAGCTTTTCAGACGGGCAATGCGTTCGGAGAAGGCCATTGGGGTCACCGGTAGCGTGAGCACGGAGGAATGAGTCAAACTGCTTGACCGAAACTACGACGCCCCGCACGGATACGTCAATATGCCTGACCTAATAAAAAGCGCACTGCAGCTCCAGGCCATCGAAGCGTTCTTCTACAGCTACCGAGCCTTCACCGCGAAACCGGACGAAATGCTCGCCCGCCGCGGGCTCAGCCGTGTCCATCACCGCATCCTGTTCTTCATTGCACGCAAGCCGGGCCTGAGCGTCAGCCAGTTGCTCGCCGCCCTGGGCGTGACCAAGCAGGCCCTGAATACGCCGCTGCGCCAACTGGTGGAAATGCACCTGATCCGCAGCGAAGCGGCCGACAGCGACAAGCGCAAACGCCTGCTGGAACTGACGCCCGAAGGCAGCAAGCTGGAGAAAGCCCTGCGCCGCGAACAGGACCGGCTGTTGCGCCGCGCCTTCAACGAGGCCGGCGAGGATGCGGTCAAGGGCTGGATGGCGGTGAACCAGGCCATCGCCCATCCGCTGGAACGGGATTAACCCGTCGCGCCGTCCAGCTCCCGCGCGCCGCGCAGGAACATCAGCGCCAGGGGGATGGCGCCGACCATCGCCAGCAGCGTGCCGGGCACGAACAGGACGACCGTCGCCAGACACCCGCCGGTCACCACATCGAACCAGCCCATCACCTTCACCGAGGGATAGGGCAGCGGGATCTTCAGCACGCGGATGCCATACCAGAGCTGGGCGATGCCGCTGGGCAGGAACATCAGCAGGAAGGCCAGCGTGGCGAGGCTGTTGACCTCGCCGAACTGGACGTCGAATACCAGGCTGTGGAGCTGCATCAGCACCGCCATGCCGATCGAGATCGCCAGCGGCCAGCGCAGGCCACGGGCACTGAAACGGTCCTCGAGGAAGCGCGTGCAGCGCCAGCTCAGGAAGCAGCCGAGCAACACGCTCAGCACGCTCAACCACACCTCCAGTTGCGGGATGCCGAAAAAGCCCGGCAGGCGATTGACGATCGACAGCCCCAGCAGAACCAGCTCGCTGAGCAGCAAGGCCAGGCTCAACCCCGCCAGCACTCGCAACCCGCCGGCATTCCAGTTCCCGCTGAGGAAAGGCTCCGGCGCCCGGGCGTCTACCAGCTCTACCTTGGGCGCGGCGTAAGGGTTCTGGTCCATTGGCCATAGACTCCAGGCTGACGATGGAGGTGCAACATACTGAGCCCGCCGGGCGATTGCCAGCGCCACTGTACGGCCCACTCGGCGCCTGGCTGTTACGGGACAGCCTCCGTCACCGGCATTAGTCTGCAAGCACAACAAGACCGGTGTATTCCGCCATGCCCATCGAACTCCTCGGCGCCTTCGTGCTGTTCGCCTTCGTCACCTCCATCACCCCCGGCCCCAACAACATGATGCTGCTGGCCTCGGGCGTGAATTTCGGCATCCGCCGGACCATTCCGCACATGCTTGGCATCAGCATCGGCTTTCTGCTGCTGGTGGTGGCCGTCGGCATGGGCCTGCACCAGCTGTTCGAGCGCTTCCCGGCGAGCTACCAGGCACTGCGCTACGCGGGCGGCGCCTACCTGCTTTACCTCGCGTGGAAGATCGCCCGTGCCGGCGCCCCCGAAGCCGCCGATGCGCAAGGCAGCCAGCCGATGAGCTTTCTCCAGGCCGCCGCCTTCCAGTGGGTCAACCCCAAGGCCTGGGTCATGGCAGTGGGCGCCATCGCCACCTACCTGCCGCCCGACGCCTTCATCAGCAACGTGATTATGCTGGCCACCCTGTTCGCCGTGGTCAACCTGCCCAGCGTGGGCGTCTGGACGATCATCGGCAGCCTGCTGCGGCGCTGGCTGGAAGATCCCAGGCGCCTGCGCCTGTTCAATGTCGGCATGGCGGCCCTGCTGGTCGCCTCGCTCTACCCGCTGCTCACCAGCGCCTGATGGAACCCCGTATGACTGACACCGCCCCCGCACGCCTGCGCCCGTTGGCCGACACCTCCCCCGCCGCCGTGGTCGCGGGCTTCGTCGCCATGCTCACCGGCTACACCAGCTCGCTGGTGCTGATGTTCCAGGCCGGCCAGGCGGCGGGGCTCTCCAGCGCGCAGATTTCCTCGTGGATCTGGGCGCTGTCCATCGGCATGGCGCTGACCACCATCGGCCTGACCCTGCGCTACCGCACGCCCATCGTCATCGCCTGGTCCACCCCCGGCGCCGCACTGCTGATCAGCAGCCTGCCCGGCGTACCCTACGGCGAGGCCATCGGCGCCTTCATCGTCTGCGCCGGGCTGATCACCCTGTGCGGCATCACCGGCAGCTTCGACCGCCTGATGCGCCAGGTGCCCGGCTCGCTGGCGGCTGCCCTGCTGGCCGGCGTGCTGTTCCGCATCTGCGTCGAGATCCTCAATGCCGCGCAGCAGCAAACCCTGCTGGTGGTAGCGATGTTCCTCAGCTACCTGGTGGCCAAGCGCCTGTCGCCGCGCTACGCGGTGTTCGCCGCGCTGCTGGTGGGCGTCGTCCTGGCCGGCGTCCTCGGCCTGCTCGACTTCAGCCACTTCCAGCTGGAAATCGCCCGTCCAGTGTGGACCGCGCCAAGCTTCTCGCTGGCCGCCACCATCAGCATCGCCATTCCGCTGTTCATCGTGGCGATGGCCTCGCAGAACATGCCGGGCCTGGCCGTACTGCGCGCCGATGGCTATCAGGTGCCCGCCTCGCCGCTGATCTCGGTGACCGGCGTCGCCTCGCTGCTGCTGGCGCCCTTCGGCTCCCACGGCATCAACCTGGCGGCGATCAGCGCGGCCATCTGCACCGGCCCGGAAGCCCACGAGAACCCGCACAAACGCTACACCGCCGCGCTCTGGTGCGGCCTGTTCTACGGCGTAGCCGGCATTTTCGGTGCCACCCTGGCCGCACTGTTCGCCGCCTTGCCCAAGGCGCTGGTGCTGTCCATCGCGGCGCTGGCCCTGCTCGGCTCGATCACCAACGGCCTGACCAACGCGATGGCCGACGCGCGCCAGCGCGAAGCGGCGATGGTCACCTTCCTCGTCACCGCTTCGGGGTTCACCCTGTTCTCCGTGGGCTCGGCGTTCTGGGGCCTGGTGGCCGGGCTGCTGACCCAACTGGTGCTGAACTGGCGCCGTGCGCCGTAATGGCGCACCCCTTCTGCTAGCATGCGGGCGATTGACCGAACCGGATCGCCCCGCATGCTGCACACCCTGGCCGTCGCCAACTACCGCTCGATCAACTCGCTGGTGCTGCCGCTGGGCCGGCTGAATCTGATCACCGGTGCCAACGGCAGCGGCAAGTCCAACCTCTATCGCGCCTTGCGCCTGCTTGCCGAGACCGCCCAGGGCGGCGTGGTGAATGCACTGGCGCGCGAGGGCGGGCTTGAATCCACCTTCTGGGCCGGGCCGGAAACCCATTCACGGCGCATGCGCACGGGCGAAGTGGAAGTCCAGGGCGGACCGCGCAACGAAGTGAAGCGCCTGCGCCTGGGCTTTGCCGGCGAAGATTTCGGCTACGCCATCGCCCTCGGCCTGCCGCCTCCGCCGGTGGTCAGCGCCTTCGGCCTGGACCCGGAGATCAAGCACGAAAGCATCTGGGCCGGCCCCTGGTACCGCCCCGCGTCGCAACTGGTGGAACGCAACGGGCCTATGCTGCGCGCCCGCGAAAGCCGCAGCTGGCAGGTGCTGGAGCAGCACATCCCGACTTTCGACAGCCTGTTCACCCGGATCGGCGGCGGCTCGGACTGCCCCGAAGCCCTGCTGCTGCGCGAGCAGATTCGCGGCTGGCGCTTCTACGACCACTTCCGCACCGATGCCGACGCCCCCGCGCGCCAGCCGCAGCTCGGTACCCGCACCCTGGTGCTACACCACGACGGCCGCGACCTCGCCGCTGCGCTACAGACCATTCGTGAAATCGGCAACGCGACAGCACTGGAAACCGCCATCACCGACGCCTTCCCCGGCGCCGAACTGCAGATCGACTGCCAGCCCGGTGGA
This sequence comes from Pseudomonas sp. MT3, assembly GCF_054720805.1. Classification (NCBI taxonomy): domain Bacteria; kingdom Pseudomonadati; phylum Pseudomonadota; class Gammaproteobacteria; order Pseudomonadales; family Pseudomonadaceae; genus Pseudomonas; species Pseudomonas sp. MT3. Next base: position 74,591 of record NZ_JBTVPY010000021.1, on the reverse strand, counting down.
CGCTTCGCCGTGGCGCTGAAGCAATACGGCCTGCTGCGCCCGCTGAGCGCGGCGGAACTCTCCGACGGCACCCTGCGCTACCTGCTACTGGTCGCCGCCCTGCTCACCCCGCGCCCGCCGTCGCTGATGGTGCTCAACGAACCGGAAACCAGCCTGCACCCGGACCTGCTGCCGGCGCTGGGACGGTTGATCATCGAGGCCTCGAAGCACACCCAGGTCTGGGTCGTGTCCCACGCCAGCCGGCTGATCGCCACGCTGGAGGAGCACCCCGAGTGCAACTGCCTGCACCTGGACAAGGAACTGGGCCAGACGCGCATCCGCGACCAGGACATGTTCGATGCCCCGGCGTGGCATTGGCCGGATTAAGCCTGCTCAGCGGCAGCCGGCGCGCGCCTTCGCAGGATGGCCAGGGCAGCGATCCGCGGGCTTGCGATACCCACGCTGCCCCTGCACGGCCTCGATGAGTATCGCGGCGCTCCCCCATCCTGCGGCGCTCCAAGGGAAACACTGAGCACAGCGCCCTTGCAGGAGCATCAGGCAGGCGCCTGCTCCGGCGCGGTCCTGGTCACGCCACGACTGACCCACCAGCCGAAGAGGCCGGCGGTGAAGAACATCAGCACGCCGTAGATGGCCGCCGGGATCGCCATGGTCTTGTTGTTGAGCAGCATCGGGCTGAGCGCCAGGGCGATGGCGAGGGTGCCGTTGTGGATGCCGATCTCCATGCCGATGGCGATGGACTGAGGCTTGGACAGCTTGAGCAGGCGCGGAATCCAGTAGCCCAGGGCCAGGCTCAGCAGGTTGAAGCACAGTGCCGCCGCGCCGACGATGGGCGCATAGGTGAGGAACGTTTGCCAGTCCTTGGTCACGGCCACGCCGATGATCACCGCCAGCAGCAGCGCGGAGAGGATCTTCACCGGCTTCTGCAGCGCCGCCGCCACGCCCGGCAGCAGGCGCCGCACGATCATGCCGATGGCCACGGGGCCGAGGACGATGATGAACACCTGCACCACCTTGGCGAACTGCAGCGGGATGGTCTGGCCGTCGTTCATGAAGTACAGCAGCGACATGTTCACGATCAGCGGCATGGTGAGGATGGCGATCACCGAGTTCACCGCAGTCAGCGTGATGTTCAGCGCGACGTCGCCGTGGGCCAGGTGGCTGTAGAGGTTGGCGGTGGTGCCGCCGGGGGATGCGGCAAGCAGCATCATGCCCACGGCGAGCGCCGCTTCGAGGGCGAAGCCCAGGGTGATGAGGAAGCACGCCAGGGGCAGCAGGATGATCTGGCACACCAGGCCGATCAGCACGGGCTTGGGATAGCGCACCACGCGAGCGAAGTCGGCGATGGTCAGGGACAGGCCGAGGCCCAGCATGATGATGCCCAGGGCGATGGGCATGAACAGCGTCAGCAAGGGATCGTTGGTCATTGTCATTATTCTCCAACTGGAATGGGCCGATTGTTTCGGCCTCTTGGGCGCTTGTAACTGGCCTTGCAGGCCAAAACCACTTCATCCTGTAACAGAATGCGAAAGTTTGTAGCGAACGGGGTGGGATCGTGAGGCGAGCGAGCTTTTTTGTAGGAGCGAGCTTGCTCGCGAACCGCCCAGCGCCGCAGCGGCCGGGAAAACCGTTCGCGAGCAAGCTCGCTCCTACAGGTCTTTCAGGTCAGAAATGGCGGGGGACCTGCCCTCTCCCCCGCCCTCTCCCTGAAGGAAGAGGGAGCTTTCCTCTGCCAGATTGAATTCAGCGTACGCCTGGCACCATTGCGCTCAGAACAGCACTGAACGGCCCGACGTCGATGCTTCACCGCACGCCGAACGGCCTCCGCTCCCTTCGGAGCGGACCGCGCAGCCAGGGCTGGGAAAGGGAACGCCCCAGAACACTCACTCGGGGAAGATCAGATCGCCGTCGCCCCGCCATCCACCGGCAGGGCGATACCGGTGGTGAAGCCGGCGTTGTCGCTGCACAGGTAGAGCACGGCGGAGGCGATTTCCTCGACGCGGCCGACGCGGCCCACCGGATGCATGGCGGCGGCGAACTCGGCCTTCTTCGGGTCGGCCTCGTAGGCGCGGCGGAACATGTCGGTGTCGATCACCGCCGGGCATACCGCGTTGACGCGGATTTTCTTCTTCGCGTACTCGATGGCGGCGGACTTGGTCAGGCCGATCACCGCGTGCTTGGAGGCAGCGTAGATACTCATCTTCGGCGCAGCGCCGAGGCCCGCGACCGAGGCAGTGTTGACGATGGCGCCGCCGCCCTGCTCCAGCATCAGCGGAATCTGGTGCTTCATGCACAGCCAGACGCCCTTCACGTTGACGCCCATGATGGCGTCGAACTCACTCTCCTCGCCGTCGGCCAGCTTGCCCTTCTCGATCTCGATACCGGCATTGTTGAAGGCGTAGTCCAGGCGGCCGTAGGCGGCTACGGTGCCGTCCACCAACGCCTTGACCTCGGCGTCACGGGTCACGTCGCAGCGGATGAAGGTGGCTTCCCCGCCGGCCGCGCGGATCAGCTCGACGGTGGCTTCGCCGCCCTTGGCGTCGACATCGGAAACCACGACCTTGACGCCCTGCTGGGCAAAGGCCTGGGCGGTGGCGCGGCCGATGCCGTTGCCGGCGCCGGTGACCAGGGCGACCTGGCCGGAAAGCAGCTGACTCATGAGCGTTCCTCGAAGCAGTGTGGGGATAACCGTCGCAGTCTAGCCAGCGCATTGCGGGCGCGAAGCACTATCAGGCGGGGCGACGTCGCTGCATCCATGCCAATGATGATTGCCGCGAGCAAGGATCACTGGCGCCGATGGGCGGACATTCCCCCAGCGGACGGAACTTGCCCCAACGCCGCGCGCGGACTATCACCTAGGCTTTCTCCCTGACTGAGTCCACTGCCATGCCCGCCCAGATCAATCGCCAGTTCCAGCTCGCCCAGCGCCCGGTCGGCGCCGCCACCCGCGATACCTTCGCCTACGTGGAAACCCCGGTCGGCGAGCCCGGCCCCGGCCAGATCCTGGTGAAGAACCAGTACCTGTCGCTGGACCCGGCCATGCGCGGCTGGATGAACGATGCCAAGTCCTACATCGCCCCGGTGGCCATCGGCGACGTGATGCGCGCCCTGGGCGTGGGCCAGGTGATCGCATCGCAACACCCGGACTTCAAGGTCGGCGACGAAGTGAACGGCGCCCTCGGCGTGCAAGACTACTTCCTCGGCGAACCCAAGGGCTTCTACAAGGTCGACAGCCAGCGTGCGCCGCTGCCGCTGTACCTCTCCGCGCTGGGCATGACCGGCATGACCGCCTACTTCGGCTTCCTCGACGTCGGCCTACCCCAGGCCGGCGACACCGTGGTCGTGTCCGGCGCCGCCGGCGCGGTGGGCAGCGTGGTCGGGCAGATCGCCAAGATCAAAGGCTGCCGCGTGGTCGGCATCGCCGGCGGCGCCGACAAGTGCCGCTACCTGGTGGACGAACTGGGCTTCGACGGCGCCATCGACTACAAGGCCGAGGACGTCCACGCCGGCCTCAAGCGCGAGTGCCCCAAGGGCGTGAACGTGTTCTTCGACAACGTCGGCGGCGACATCCTCGACGCCGTGCTGGCCCGCCTGGCGCCCAAGGCGCGGGTGGTGATCTGCGGGGCGATCAGCCAGTACAACAACAAGGAAGCCGTGCGCGGCCCGGCCAATTACCTCTCGCTGCTGGTCAACCGTGCGCGCATGGAAGGCATGGTGGTGATGGATTACGCCCACCGTTTCCAGGAAGGCTTCAAGGACATGGCGACCTGGATCGCCGAGGGCAAGCTGAAGTCGAAGGAAGACATCGTCGAAGGCCTGGAAACCTTCCCCGAGACCCTCGCCAAGCTGTTCAGCGGCGAGAACTTCGGCAAGCTGGTGCTGAAGGTCTGACGGCCTAGGCGGCTCTGATGTAGGAGCGAGCTTGCTCGCGAACACACTTTCCGGCGAGTGCGGTGCTGGGCGGTTCGCGAGCAAGCTCGCTCCTACAGACAAGACTTCGCCTCCCGCGACATTTTCCGCGCTCTATCTCGATGATTTCCGACAAGCTCTGTTGAGCCTTTCCAGCTAGGATTTCCCCTGGTCGATTCCAAGGAAGATCCCCCCGAATGTCCCTCGCCCGTTGGCTGCCCGGTCTGGACAGCCTGCTGCACTACCGTTTCGACTGGCTGCCGCGCGATGTGCAGGCTGGCCTGTCGGTCGCCGCGGTGCAGATTCCCACCGCCATCGCCTACGCGCAGATCATTGGCTTCCCCGCCCAGGTCGGGCTCTACGCCTGCATCCTGCCGATGCTGATCTATGCCCTGGTGGGCAGTTCGCGGCAGTTGATGGTCGGTCCGGACGCCGCCACCGCCGCGATGGTCGCCGCCGCCATTACGCCGCTGGCCGCCGGCGATCCGCAGCGCCTGCTGCAACTGTCGATGATCGTCGCGGTGATGGTCGGCGCGCTGTCCATCGCCGCCGGATTCGCACGTGCCGGCTTCGTCGCCAGCTTCCTCTCGCGGCCAACGCTGGTGGGCTACCTCAACGGCATCGGCCTGAGCCTGATCGCCGGCCAACTCGGCAAGCTGCTGGGCTACCACAGCGAAACCAGCGGTTTCGTCCGCGGCCTGATCGCCCTGCTGCGCAACCTCGCCGATACGCACCTGCCGACCCTCGCGCTGGGCATCTCCACGCTGCTGCTGATGATCGTCCTGCCGCGCTTCTACCCAAAGGTGCCCGGCGCCCTGGTCGGCGTGCTGTTCGCCACCCTGGCGGCCGCTCTGCTGGGGCTCGACCAGTACGGCATCAAGCTGCTCGGCGAGGTGCCCCAGGGCCTGCCCACGCTGACCCTGCCCCACGCCACCTACGAGGAACTGGGCAGCCTGTTCCGCGATGCGATGGGCATCACCATCATCAGCTTCTGCAGCGCCATGCTCACCGCGCGCAGCTTCGCCGCGCGCCACGGCTACAGCATCGACGCCAACCATGAGTTCATGGCGCTGGGCATGGCCAACATCGGCGCGGGGATTTCCCAGGGCTTCGTGATCAGCGGCGCCGACTCGCGCACCGCGGTGAACGACATGGTCGGCGGCAAGAGCCAGATGGTCGGCGTCGTCGCCGCACTGGTGATCGGCCTGATCCTGTTGCTGTTCAGCAAGCCGCTGGGCTGGGTGCCGGTGCCGGCACTGGGCGCGGTGCTGCTGATGGCCGGCTGGGGCCTGATCGACTTCCGCGCGCTGCGCGGCTTCTGGCAACTGAGCCGGTTCGAGTTCAGCCTCTGCGTGCTGACCACGGTCGGCGTGCTCAGCGTCGGCGTGCTGCCGGGCATCTTCGTCGCCATCATGCTCGCCCTGCTGCGCCTGCTCTATCTCACTTATCGCCCCCATGATGCGGTGATGGGCTGGGTACACGGCATCGACGGCCAGGTGGAGCTGGAGCAGTACCCCAACGCGCACACCCTGCCCGGCCTGGTGATCTACCGTTTCGATGCGCCGCTGCTGTTCTTCAACGCCGACTACTTCAAGCAGCGCCTGCTGGAGGTGGTCGCCGCCGCCCACCAGCCGCGCGCTGTGCTGCTCAACGCCGAGGGTATCCTCAACCTGGACATCAGCGGCCTGACCTCCCTGCGCGAGGTGCAGCAGACGCTGGATGCCCAGGGCGTGCACCTGTCGCTGGCGCGGGTCACCGGCGAGACAATGGCAATGCTCAAGCGCTCCGGGGCGCTGGGCGAGGTGAAACCGCCGCTGGTATTCAGCTCGGTGCGCGCCGGGGTCAATGCCTACCGGCGCTGGCACCAGCAGCGCAAGGCGCAACACAACTGGGACCCGCACTCGCCATCGAATCGGCCCGACCAGCCCCGATAACGCACGGCAAACCGCTCGAGGCGCACCTCAAGAACACTGAAAGGACATTTCAGACCCAAGCTGCAGCCGATGCCTGCAGCGCCGCTGCAGGGCTGCAAGGCAAATTCCGACACCTCGTGTCTACGTCGAGACATACGAATGAATGCCTGCTATCGCCTGGTCCTGCTGCGTCCGATCGCCGGATTCGCACCCGGCCTGCGGCTGCCGGAGCTGTACCGCGAACAGCAGCGGATCGATTCGCTGTTGAGCGCACGAAGGCTGCCGTCGATCTCACACTTCCTTTGCCCTTTCGGCTGCGACGAGGTCAAGGGCGATCAGCTTGGCTGCTGGTTCGACGCCGACAGCGGCCGGCGCCTGGTGCAGAGCATCCTCGATCTGCTCCAGGGCCGGACGCTGGAGTGCGACAATCGCCCCGCCCTGCTCCAGGAGCTGTTCGCCCTGCGCGAGCGGCTGGACGCGGCGAGGTTCAACGACAACCTCTGGCAGCTCAACCTGGAACTGGCGTTCGCCTGACGGCACGGCGCCAGGCGCTTGGCTTTACTTGGGGCGAAGCATGCTGAAGGTGTCGCGGGTATAGCTGTATTGGGTTCCGCCCAGGCGCCCCACCAGGTCCAGCTTCGCCGGATCGACATGGCGCTCGTCGCGCATCACGCCGTCGTCGACATGCGCCAGCAGCACGCGGGCGAAGATCAGGTAGGCGCTGGGCTTGTCCGCCGGATAGGGGACGATCTCGGCCAACTGGCATTCGAAGGCCACCGGCGCACCAGCCACGCGTGCCGGCGCCACGCGCTCGCTGGGCAGCGTGGCGATGCCGGCATGCTCGATCTCGCTGACACCGTGGGGCAGCCAGGCGGCGGTGGCGTTCATCGCCTCGGCCTGGGCGGCGCCGACCAGGTGGATCACCAATTCGCCGGTTTCGCGCACGTTGCGCAGGGTGTCCTTCACGCTGCCGTCGTCGCGCACGCTGGTGTTGACCATCAGGGTCGGCGGTTCGTCGCTGATGACCTGGAAGAAGCTGAACGGCGCAAGGTTGCTCTTGCCCTCGGCGGACAGCGTGGAAACCCAGGCGATCGGGCGCGGGGTGACGGTGGAGGCCAGCCAACGGTAGGCGTCGGCGGGCGCGAGGGTGGTGAAATCGAGTTGCATGCAAGGTTCCCCTGACTGCCGGACGGATCGGTGCGTCCGTCCGCCCGGCGATTATGCCCGCGCCAGGGACTCCCGGCACACGGGCCTAGCGTCCGGCGCGCGACTCCTTGATGTAGTAACGCGCCTTGGTGGCCTTGTCGAGGCACCCGCCATAGGACTCGACCTGCTGCTCGGTCTTGGCGGCGGTGATCAGGGTGAACGCCTTGGAGTAGCTGACGGTCCCGGCAAAACCTTCGGCCTTGGCCAGGTCCAGCTCCTTCCAGGCCGCGTTCAGTTCGCTGGCGCAGCTGTCGCGATTGACCGTGTTGCCCGAGCAGCCGGCCAGCAGCAGGCTGGCGGCGAGTACAGCGTAGAGTGCCTTCATGACGACCTCCTTGGTTGTGCAGGCGCCTTCCAGCTTAGACGGCCCCGGCCGCTCGCGCCGGACTACACTGCCTGTTCGTTCACGCAACGCAGGAACACGATCATGCTGTATCACGGAAGCTGCCATTGCGGCGGCATCGCCTTCGAGGTGGAAGGCGAGATCGGCGAAGTCATCCAGTGCAACTGTTCGATCTGCAGCCGGCGCGGTTCGCTGCTGTGGTTCGTGCCCCGGGACAAGCTGCGCCTGACCACGCCGGAAAGCGCCATGAGCACCTACACCTTCAACACCCACCGCATCCAGCACCGCTTCTGCCCCACCTGCGGTTGCGCGCCGCTGGCGTACGGCACCACGCCCGACGGCAAGCCGATGGCCGCGATCAACGTGCGCTGCCTGCCGGAGGTGGACGTGGGCGGGCTGAAGGTTCGCGAGTACGACGGCAAGAGTCTGTAGCCGGAAGGGCATGAGGCGCGCCCGGTAGGCGCCTATCGCGGAGAAGCTCCGCCCCTCGAGAGCCGCCGCTGCACCACAGAAGCATCCGGATGGGTATTTTGTAGGGGCGGCTGCCTGATGATTTGCAGCGGCGGCTCTCGAGGGGCGGACTTTTTTCGCGATCCCGTCCTGTCTCAGGAAAACCGCAGGCACAAAAAAGCCACTCCGAGGAGTGGCTTTCTCAGCTCCGGACAAAGGATCACTCCGGCATCTTCATCACCACACGGCCGCCGCCCGGGCAGGTTTCCATGTAGTAGTTGGCGTCGCGGTACTGGGCAAAATCGAACACCCGGTCGATGCTCGGCTTGAGCAACTGGTCGGCAGTCATCTGGTTGATCGCGGCCAGCGCCCGCTGCACGGCTTCGTCGTTGCGGGTCAGGCCGATATCCGGCTGGCCGGTGAAGTCCAGCACGCAGTGACGGTAGAACTGCAGGTGCTTCTTGAACGCCGCGCAAGCCGGGAAGGCCGCGTCGTTGCCGCCATTGATGCCGTAGAGGATCAGCTTGCCGCGCGGCGCGGCCACGTCGCCCAGCAGTTTCATCTGCGGACCGGCGCACTGGTCGAGGGCGATCTCCACGCCCTCACCCTTGGTGAAGCGCTCGACCTCCAGCACCAGGTCCTGCTCCTCGGTGTAGATGATCTTGTCCGCCCCCAGGTCCTTGAGGAACTCGCGGGTTTCATCAGAGCTGGTGGTGGCGATCACCTGGGCGCCAAGCGCCTTGGCCAGTTGCACGGCCTGCGGGGCCAGGCAATGGCCGGCCTCGGTAATCAGCACGCGCTGGCCGGGCTTGATCTGCGCCAGGTCCACCAGCGCGAAGTAGGCATACAGCAGGCCGGTGTAGTGCACGGCGGCCTCGATCGGGCTCAGTACCTCGGGGTAGCGCGTCAGCGACGTGCGCGGCAGCACGACGTGGTCGCCCCAGGCCGGATAGAGGTTCGGCGAGTTCGCCGGGAAACTGGCCACCGGCGTACCGGGCTCGAGGTCTTCCACGCCTTCGCCCACGGCTTCGACGATGCCGGAGAGTTCATAACCGATGCCCGCCGGCAGCTTGGCCTGATCCGGGGCGAGGTTCTGCCGCCAGAGCACGTCGCGCCAACTGACGCCCAGTGCCTGGGTACGGACCAGCACTTCACCCGGCCCCGGTTGCGGGGTCGGCATTTCCTCGATCTTCAGGACCGAGGCGTCACCGAACTGGTGGAAACGGATCATGCGGGACATCACATACCTCGCCTTTGTAGTGCTTCATAGCCACGGACTCTATCCGGGCTTTAGGGGTGACGCCACCGTTCACCATTGATAATTGACATAAACGGCGATGATTCGGCCCGCGCTGCAAGCCTTGTCCGGCGCGGCTGCAAGGCTCTGCGACGGGGCTGCGGGAGGGACCGGGGCGACTCTGTTCCTACAGAGTCTGACCACACCGCCGGGGCGAGATTCTCATTAAAAAAGTAGAAATTGATCAAGGACTTATCTGACAGACTTGACTCAGGACACGCTCGGCCTCACTTTCCCCCCATCGCCAGGGAGTCCCCATGAACCGCAACGACCTTCGCAAGGTTGATCTCAACCTGTTGATCGTTTTCGAGACGCTGATGCACGAACGCAGCGTGACCCGCGCCGCCGAGAAGCTGTTTCTCGGCCAGCCGGCGATCAGTGCGGCCCTGGCCCGCCTGCGCAGCCTGTTCGACGATCCGCTGTTCGTCCGCACCGGACGCAGCATGGAACCCACCGCGCGAGCGCAGGAAATCTTCGGTCACCTCTCGCCGGCGCTGGACTCCATCTCCACCGCGCTGAGCCGAGCCGCCGACTTCGACCCGGCCACCAGCAAGGCGGTGTTCCGCATCGGCCTGTCCGATGACGTGGAATTCGGCCTGCTGCCGCCGCTGTTGCGCCGCCTGCGTTCCGAGGCGCCGGGCATCGTGCTGGTGGTGCGTCGCGCGAACTATCTGCTGATGCCGCAACTGCTGGCCTCCGGGGAAATCTCCGTGGGTGTGAGCTACACCGACGAGCTGCCGGCCAACGCCAAGCGCAAGACCCTGCGCCGCAGCACCTGGAAGGTTCTGCGCGCCGACTCGATCCCCGGCGCCCTGACCCTCGACGACTACTGCGAGCGCCCGCATGCGCTGGTGTCCTATGCCGGCGACCTGGACGGTTTCGTCGACCAGACCCTGGCCGAGATGGAGCGCAAGCGCCAGGTGGTGCTGGCGGTACCACAGTTCGTCGGCCTTGCCCAGTTGCTGGCCGGCACCGACATCATCGCCACGGTGCCCGAATACGTGGCGCAGGCCCTGACCGCCGCCGGCGGCCTGCGCGCCGAGGAACCGCCCTTCCCCACCCGCCTGGCGGAGCTGTCGATGGTCTGGCGCGGCGCCCAGGACCAGGACCCGGCCGAACGCTGGCTGCGCTCGCGCATCACCATGTTCGTCGGCGATCCGGACAGCCTCTGACCTCCACAGCACCTGCCCCCTTGCAGGAGCGAGCTTGCTCGCGAATCCGCATCGCACGGTGCAACCGCTGGAAAGAGCTTCGCGAGCAAGCGCGCTCCTACAAAAAGCGCTTCCGGGAAATCTCCGTGCCCGCTTCTTCTATCTATTCCTGCGCATAGTGCAAAAGCATTTATCACTCCACGTGATAATCAAAATTCACTCGTTCGATTAGTTCCCCGGCGCCACCGAACGCAGACTCCGCCCCATCAGAAGTCCCAAACCAATTAGATCGTCGGAGTCTTTTCCATGGAGCGAAATCTCAACACCTTGCGTATTCCGCTGGCGCTGATCGCCGCGCTGGTGCTCAGCGCTTGCGGCAAGGCCCAGGATGCGGCGCAGAACATGCCCGCTCCCAAGGTCAGCGTGGCGGAAGTCATCGAACAGCCGATCAACGAATGGGACGAGTTCACCGGCCGCCTGGAGGCTCCGGAGTCCGTTGAGCTGCGTCCGCGCGTCTCCGGCTACATCGACCGCGTGGCCTTCCGTGAAGGCACGCTGGTGAAGAAAGGCGACCTGCTGTTCCAGATCGACCCGCGCCCGTTCCAGGCCGAGGTGCATCGCCTGGAGGCGCAGTTGCAGCAGGCCCGCGCCAACCAGACCCGCACCGTCAACGAAGCCGCCCGTGGCGAGCGCCTGCGCGCCACCAATGCCATCTCCGCGGAACTGGCCGACGCCCGCAGCGCCGCCGCCACCGAGGCGAAAGCGGTGGTTGCCGCGACCCAGGCGGAACTGGACAACGCCCGCCTGAACCTGTCGTTCACCCAGGTCACCGCGCCCATCGACGGCCGCGTCTCGCGCGCCGAAGTGACCGCCGGCAACCTGGTGAACAGCGGCCAGACCCTGCTGACCACCCTGGTCTCCACCGACAAGGTCTACGCCTACTTCGACGCCGACGAGCGCGTCTACCTCAAGTACGTCGACCTGGCCCGCAAGGGCGGCCCCGACGCGCGCGGCAGCAGCCCGGTGTACCTGGGCCTGACCGGCGAGGACGGCTTCCCGCACCAGGGCAAGCTGGACTTCCTCGACAACCAGGTGAACCCCAGGACCGGCACCATCCGTGGCCGCGCCGTGTTCGACAACGCCGACAACCAGTTCACCCCCGGCCTGTACGCCCGCATCAAGCTGGTCGGCAGCGGCACCTACGCCGCCGCGCTGATCAAGGACGACGCGGTCGGTACCGATCTGGGCAAGAAGTTCGTGCTGGTGCTCGACAAGGACAGCAAGGTGCAATACCGCAGCATCGAGCTGGGCCCGAAGCTGGAAGGTCTGCGCATTGTCCGCAACGGCCTGGCCAAGGGGGACCGCATCGTGGTCAACGGCCTGCAGCGCGTCCGACCCGGCGCCCAGGTCGATGCCCAGGGCGTCGAGATGGCCAGCCAGTCGACCCTCGCCACCCTCGCCCGGCAACGCCAGGCACTGGCTCAGAGCGAAGTGCCGAAGGTCGCCGAGAAATCCGCCAGGCCAGGCGCTCCGCGCAGCTGACCGCCACCCGCCCGAGCTCATCGAGGATCCCGCCGAGCGCCGCCAGAACCCGCGCCGGTGGATCATCGACGAACTCACCCTGAATCGACGTACCAGGCCCTGTCCCACCAGGGCCTCGGGTGACCTTTGTCCCGGGTTTGGCGAACGATGCGTTCGCGACAGGAACCAGCCATGAACTTTTCGCAATTCTTCATCCAGCGGCCGATCTTCGCCGCCGTGCTCTCGCTGATCATCCTGATCGGCGGGGCCATCTCGCTGTTCCAGCTGCCGATCAGCGAATACCCCGAGGTCGTGCCGCCCACCGTGGTGGTGCGCGCCAACTTCCCCGGCGCCAACCCCAAGGTGATCGGCGAGACCGTCGCCGCGCCGCTGGAACAGGCCATCACCGGCGTCGAGAACATGCTCTACATGTCCTCGCAGTCCACCGCCGACGGCAAGATGACCCTGACCATCACCTTCGCCCTGGGCACCGACCTGGACAATGCGCAGGTACAGGTGCAGAACCGCGTGACCCGCACCGAGCCCAAACTGCCGGAGGAAGTCACCCGCATCGGCATCACCGTCGACAAGGCTTCTCCCGACCTGACGATGGTCGTGCACCTGACCTCGCCGGATAACCGCTACGACATGCTCTACCTGTCCAACTACGCCATCCTCAACATCAAGGACGAGTTGGCGCGCCTGGACGGCGTGGGCGACGTGCAGTTGTTCGGCATGGGCGACTACTCCCTGCGCGTCTGGCTGGACCCGAACAAGGTCGCCTCGCGCAACCTCACCGCCAGCGACGTGGTGCAGGCGATCCGCGAGCAGAACCGCCAGGTCGCCGCCGGTTCCCTCGGCGCGCCGCCCGCGCCCAGCGCCACCAGCTTCCAGCTATCGATCAACACCCAGGGCCGCCTGGTCACCGAGGAAGAGTTCGAGAACATCATCATCCGCAGCGGCCCGGACGGCGAGATCACCCGCCTGAAGGACATTGCCCGCATCGAACTCGGCTCCAACCAGTACGCCCTGCGCTCGCTGCTGAACAACCAGCCGGCCGTGGCCCTGCCGATCTTCCAGCGTCCCGGCTCCAACGCCATCGCCATCTCCAACGAGGTGCGCGAGAAGATGGCCGAGCTGAAGAAGAACTTCCCGCAGGGCGTGGACTACTCCATCGTCTATGACCCGACCATCTTCGTCCGCGGCTCCATCGAAGCGGTGGTGCACACCCTGTTCGAAGCCCTGGTGCTGGTGGTGCTGGTGGTCGTGCTGTTCCTGCAGACCTGGCGCGCCTCGATCATCCCGCTGGCCGCGGTGCCGGTGTCGCTGATCGGCACCTTCGCGGTGATGCACTTCTTCGGTTTCTCGCTCAACGCGCTGTCGCTGTTCGGCCTGGTACTGGCCATCGGCATCGTGGTGGACGACGCCATCGTGGTGGTGGAGAACGTCGAGCGGAACATCGGGCTGGGACTCACGCCCATCGAGGCGACCAAGCGCGCCATGAAGGAAGTGACCGGGCCGATCATCGCCACCGCGCTGGTGCTGTGCGCCGTGTTCATCCCCACCGCGTTCATCTCCGGCCTCACCGGGCAGTTCTACCGGCAGTTCGCGCTGACCATCGCGATTTCCACGGTGATCTCCGCGTTCAACTCGCTGACCCTGTCGCCGGCGCTGTCCGCCGTGCTGCTCAAGGGACACCACGAACCGAAGGACCGTTTCTCGGTGCTGCTCGACAAGCTGCTGGGCAGTTGGCTGTTCCGTCCGTTCAACCGCTTCTTCGACCGCGCCAGCCACGGCTACGTCGGCACCGTCACCCGCGTGCTGCGCGGCAGCTCCATCGCACTGATCCTCTATGCGGGACTGATCGGCCTGACCTACCTGGGCTTCTCCAGCACCCCGACCGGTTTCGTGCCGCAGCAGGACAAGCAGTACCTGGTGGCCTTCGCCCAGTTGCCCGACGCCGCCACGCTGGACCGCACCGAAGACGTCATCAAGCGCATGTCGGAAATCGCCGGCAAGCATCCGGGCATCGAGAGCACCGTGGCCTTCCCCGGCCTGTCGATCAACGGCTTCACCAACAGCCCCAACAGCGGCATCGTCTTCACCACGCTGAAGGACTTCGGCCAGCGCAAGGGGCCGGGCATGTCCGCCGGTGAAATCGCCGCCGAGCTGAACCAGCAGTTCACCGACATCCAGGACGCCTACATCGCCATCTTCCCGCCGCCGCCGGTACAGGGGCTGGGCACCATCGGCGGCTTCCGCCTGCAAGTGGAAGACCGTGGCAACCTGGGTTACGAGGAGCTCTACAGCCAGACCCAGAACATCCTGGCCAAGGCCCGCGAGCTGCCGGAACTCGACCCGATGTCGCTGTTCACCAGCTATCAGGTGAACGTACCGCAGGTGGACGCCGCCATCGACCGCGAGAAGGCCAAGACCCACGGGGTTGCGATCAGCGACATCTTCGACACCCTGCAGGTCTACCTGGGCTCGCTGTACACCAACGACTTCAACCGCTTCGGCCGCACCTACCAGGTGAACGTCCAGGCCGACCAGCGCTTCCGCCTGGAACCCGAGCAGATCGGCCAACTGAAGGTGCGCAACAACCTGGGCGAGATGGTTCCGCTGGCCACCTTCATCAAGATCAGCGACACCTCCGGCCCCGACCGGGTGATGCACTACAACGGCTTCATCACCGCCGAGATCAACGGCGCCGCCGCGCCGGGCTACAGTTCCGGCCAGGCGGAAGCGGCGATCGAGCGACTGCTGAAGCAGGAACTACCCAACGGCATGACCTTCGAGTGGACCGACCTGACCTACCAGCAGATCCTCGCCGGCAACTCCGCGATCTACGTGTTCCCGCTCTGCGTGCTGCTCGCCTTCCTGGTGCTGGCCGCGCTGTACGAGAGCTGGGGCCTGCCGCTGGCGGTGATCCTGATCGTGCCGATGACCCTGCTGTCGGCCATCGCGGGGGTGATCCTGTCCGGTGGCGACAACAACATCTTCACCCAGATCGGCCTGATCGTACTGGTGGGCCTGGCGTGCAAGAACGCGATCCTGATCGTCGAGTTCGCCAAGGACAAACAGGACGAAGGCATGGACCGCATCAGCGCGGTACTGGAAGCCTGCCGCCTGCGTCTGCGCCCGATCCTGATGACCTCCATCGCCTTCATCATGGGCGTGGTGCCGCTGGTGCTGTCGTCCGGCGCCGGCGCCGAAATGCGCCATGCGATGGGCGTCGCGGTGTTCTCCGGGATGCTCGGCGTGACCTTCTTCGGCCTGCTGCTGACCCCGGTCTTCTATGTGCTGATCCGCCGCTTCATGGAGGCCCGTGAAGCGAAGAAACAGGCGCGTGCCGCCCTGAGCCACACGACCCACAACGAGGCCCACCAGGCATGAGCGTCATCAACATGAGTGCCGTGAAACTGTTCGTCCCCTCCCTGCTTGCGCTGGCCCTCAGCGCATGCATGGTCGGCCCCGACTACCAGAAACCCGCCACCGAGCCGGCCAAGGTCGCTACCGACGGCACCGCGCAAGGCTATGACCGCACCCGCTTCGAAGACGCCTGGTGGAAGCAGTTCGACGACCCGGTGCTGACCCAGCTGGTCGACCAGGCCCTCAAGGAAAACCGCGAGCTGCGCGTGGCCTATGCCCGCGTGCTGGCGTCGCGGGCGATCCGCGACGACATTGCCAATGACCGTTTCCCCACGGTCACCAGCCGCGCCGAAGGCCAGGTCGGCAAGGGCCAGGTGCCCGGCCAGACCGAAGACCGGGTCAACCAGGAGCGCTACGACCTGGGCCTGGACATGATCTGGGAAGTCGACCTGTTCGGCCGCGTGCGGCGCCAGCTGGAATCCAGCGACGCGCTGAGCGAAGCGACGATGGCCGACCTGCAGCAGTTGCAGGTCAGCCTGATCGCCGAGCTGGCCGATGCCTATGGGCAACTGCGTGGCGCGCAACTGCGCGAGAGCATCGCCAGGAGCAACCTGGAGAATCAGCGCGAGTCCCGCAACCTGACCATCCAGCTGCGCGACGCCGGTGTCGGCAGCGAGCTGGACGTACAGCGCGCCGAAGCGCGCCTGGCCGCCACCGAAGCCAGCGTGCCGCAACTGCAGGCCGAGGAAGTGCGCCAGCGCAACCGCATCGCCACCCTCCTCGGCCAGCGCCCGGACACGCTCTCCGTGGACCTGTCGCCGAAGAAGCTGCCGGCCATCGCCAAGGCCCTGCCCATCGGCGATCCGGGCGAGCTGCTGCGCCGCCGGCCGGACGTCGCTTCCGCCGAACGCCGCCTGGCAGCCGCCACCGCGGACGTGGGCGTGGCCACCGCCGACCTGTTCCCCAAAGTCAGCCTCGGTGGCTTCCTCGGCTACACCGCCGGGCGTGGCTCGCAGATCGGCTCGTCCGCCGCCAGCGCCTGGGGCGTGGCCCCGAGCATCACCTGGGCGGCCTTCGACCTGGGCAGTGTGCGGGCCCGCCTGCGCGCCGCCAAGGCCGACGCCGACGGCGCCCTGGCGACCTACGAGCAGCAGGTCCTGCTGGCCCTGGAAGAGTCGTCGAACGCCTTCAGCGACTACGGCAAGCGCCAGCAGCGCCTGGTGTCGCTGGTGCGCCAGTCCGAAGCCAGCCGCAACGCAGCGCAACAGGCCGGCCTGCAGTACCGCGAGGGCACCGTGGACTTCCTCAACCTGCTGGACGCCGAGCGCGAACAACTGGCCGCCGAGGACGCCCAGGCCCTGGCGGAAGTGGATGTCTATCGCGGCATCGTCGCCATCTACAAGGCCCTCGGCGGCGGCTGGCAGCCGTCGGCCTGATCGATCCTCCCCCGGTCGAGACGACCTCGACCTTTCCAGCCCCGCGGTCTGCGCTCCTGGCCGTGGGGCTTTTTTATGAGCGCCCCGCGCGGCTCCCACGAACGGAACATGCCGGGGTTCTGAAATCTGTCGGATGCTGATCTATCGATCGGTATTTTCCGATGGCAATGCAAATACGCCGAACAGTCCTTGGACGCAGACTGATAGAAACCGCAACAGGGAAAAGATCACCATGAGCACAGAACGAAGGAATCCACCCTTCCCCAGCTATTCGGACAGCGAGCTGCGCAAACTCCTCACCGACGTGCAACACGGCACGGCGATTCATCCTCGCCTGAGCGACCTGCTCGTCCACCTGGGGTATCTCGAACAGCGTTCCTGTGGCCTGTACCTGACACTCAAGGCCCACCGGCTGATCCGTCGACCGGAAGATCAGGCATGAGCGACAGCGGCTTGGGCAACCGCGACCAAGCGGCTATCATCCGCCCGCCCGGCTGCCGTGGATCACGCGAATTTGAGGCGGCGCTGGCCTAAACTTCATCTATCGGAACACTGCGACAAGGACATTTCATGGACTCCATCCTCGTCACCCTCGCCATCATCGTTTTCGGCATGTTCATGCTGGGGATCGGCTACACCATCCGCGAACGGGGCACAGGCGTCCTGCTGATGTGGATCGGCGTGTTGAGCATGCTGTCGATCATCACCTACCGGATCTACCTGGCCACCTCGGTGTAGCGAGGGGCTGTCCTGCTCCGAGCTCCTGCTTTTCGTAGGAGCGGGCTTGCTCGCGGACAGGACTGCCCGAGCGCATCGGTGTTGGGCGGTTCGCGAGCAAGGGCTAGGCGCCCCCTCGCTCCTACAGGTGTTCAGCCTGCAGCATGGGTGTAATGGCTGGCCTTCGCGGACAAGGTCCGCGAATGGCGCCCGGCGGGCGCCGTGGAAATTACCCGGTCGCTTACTGGCCCATCGCCCGCGCATAGCCCTTGGGCGAGAAGCGCAGCGTTACCCCCAGCATCGCCACCACCGACACCGCCAGCAGTATCCAGGAGGCCTGGAAGCTGCCGGTGCTGTCGCGCAGCGCGCCGGTCACGTAGGGAATGATCCCGGTGACGATGAAGCCGATGCCCTGCACGAAGGCCGCCAGCCGCCCCGCCGCCCCCGGATCGGGCAGATGGTCGAGGGTCAGCGTCAGGCTCAGGGCGAAGCACGAGCCCAGGCCGTAGCCGATCAGCGCCGCCCAGAGGCCGGAGAGATGCAGGGGCGATGCGATCAGCCCGGCGAAGCCGGCGAGCTGGACCAGCAGGCACAGGCTCAGCCAGCCGCGCCGATCCTGCGAACCACGGCTCAGCACCGGGATGGTCAGTGCGGCGATCACCTGGAAGATGGTCATCAGGCCGATCAGCCCTCCGCTGGCCTGGGCGCTCCAGCCCAACTGGCGGTAATACACCGGCAACCAGGCCACCATGCTGGTGTAGCCGCCATTGATCACCCCGAAATACAACGCCAGCAACCAGGCGCGACGGCTGCCGAAGTAATGCTGCACCGCCTGCCGCGGCGGCGTGGCCACCGGCGTTTCGCGCGGGCGCGCGACCGCCCACAACAGCAACCCGAGCACCGCCAGCAGCAACCAGGCGCCGAGGCCGTCCTGCCAGCGATGGAAATGCTCCGACACCACCGGCGCCAGCACCGCGGCGCTGCCGCCGCCGGCCATCAGCGAGGCCGAATACAGCCCCATCGCCGACGGCACCTTGTGCGGGAACCAGCGCTTGATCACTCCCGGCACGAACGCCTGGATGATCGCTACGCCGGTACCGGCCAGCACGGCGCTGGCGATCAGGGCGAACCCGCTGTCCAGCAGCAGGCGCCAGAAGCAGGCGGCGCCGATGGCCAGCAGGCCGGCGACCACGCCACGGCTTTCGCCCAGGCGCGGGCCGACCCAAGGCAAGGCCAGGGCGAACAGGCCCATGCACAGTACCGGCAGCACCGTGAGCATCGAGGCGCCCTGGAAGCCCAGGCCGGTGGCGTCGCGAATATCGGTGAGCAAAGGGCCGATGGAGGTGAGGATCGGTCGCAAGTTGATACCCAGCGCGACGATAACCAGGAGACCGATCCAGCCGGTACGGGCCGCATCGTCCGCCGGCATGGCGATGCTGCGGCTCATGCGCGGCGCGCCTGCCAGCGCGCGTAGAGTCCCTCTTCCCCGACCGGCCGCAGGGGTCGCAGCGGCAGCGCCTGCTGCTGCGGCGGCAGGGTCATCTGCTGGTAGACCCCGGCGGTGGACAGGCCGAATGGCTCGCCTTCGTCATTCGAATAGGCGAAGTACGCCGCCTCGACGCCACACAGGTGCATGGCCGCCAGGCACATCGGGCACGGGTGGCCGCTGGCGTAGATCACGCAGCCTTCCAGGCGCGGCGTGCCGAGCACGGCGGACGCGCGGCGAATGGTCAGCAGTTCGGCGTGGCCGGTCGGGTCGTGGTCCAGGTGAATGGAGTTGGCGGCGCGGGCGATCACCTGCCCGTGCTTGACCAGCACGGCGCCGAAGGGACGGCCGCCGGCCTCGATATTGTCGCTGGCCAGTTTGCAGGCCTCGCGCATGAAGTCGTCGTGTTGCATGGCAGTTCTCTTCAAGGATTCGGCATGGACTCAGTGCGCGCCGGCGGCTTCCAGCATCCTGGCGATGGCGGTCTGGTTGCGCTGGTAGGCGTATTGCAGCGGCGTGATGCCGTCGTTGTCGGCCAGGTTCAGGTTCGCTCCGGCGTTGATCAGTCGTTGCACGATGGCCTGGTGGCGCGGGCCGCCGTCGCTGAGCAGGATGGCTTCGAGCAGTCCGGTCCAGCCGAGCCTGTTGACGTGGTCCGGATCAACGCCCGCCTTGAGCAGCGTCTCCACTACCTCCACATGGCCGCGCTCGCAGGCCGGGATCAGCGCGGTGCCGCCATAGCGGTTGGTGCTGCGCAGGTCGGCGCCGTTGGCCAGGGTCAGCCTGAGGATTTCCAGGCGTCCCGAGGCGCCGGCCAGCAGGTAGGCGCTGTCGTGGATACGATTCTGCCGATTGACGTCGGCACCGGCGGCGACCAGCAGGCGAGCGACGCCGAGGCGGTCATGGGCGGTGGCCAGGAGCAGCGGCGTGTTGCCCTGGCTGTCGCTAACGTCGACCGGCACACCACGCTTGAGCAGCGTGGCCACGTCTTCCTCGCGGCCCGCGCTGGCGGCGCCCAGCAGGGCCTCCGCTGCCGCGCGGCTGTGCACGTCTTCGGTCTGGATGGTGGTTGGCATGTCCATTGGCGCTCCCCCTTGTCGGCTGTCGTGCCCAGAGGCTGCTGGGATGCTCGCCGTGCGGAATACAGCCACCGGCAGGCACGACGAAGCGGCAACAGCCCCGAAAAGAATGTCGACAGTATGACGAAGGGAGGTTCTATGTTGAAATTAAATAGAATCATGACTTTCAGTGGGAAAAAGAATGCTAGATCCCAATCTGCTGCGCAGCTTCGTGATGGTGGTGGACGCCGGCAACTTCACCCGTGCCGCCGAACTGCTGCACCTGACCCAATCCACCGTCAGCCAGCAGATCCTGCGGCTGGAACAGAGCCTGGACTGCCGCCTGCTGGACCGCAGCCAGCGCCAGGTGCTGCCCACCGAACAGGGTGAACGCCTGCTCGGCTATGCCCGGCGCATCCTCCAGCTCGGCGGCGAGGCCCGCGAGGCGTTGAGCAGCGAGCACAGCGAAGGCGTGCTGCGCCTGGGGATGCCCGAGGACTTCGCCGGTGAACGCATGATGCCGCTGCTGGCGGCCTTCAGCGCGGAGCGTCCGCGCCTGCGCCTGGAAGTCTCCAGCGGCCTCAGCCAGGAGTTGCTGCGCCAGTACCGCAGCGGCGAGCTGGACCTGGCGCTGGTCAAGCAATGGGGCGCCGACAGCGACTGCCTGGCGCATTGGCCGGAGCCGCTGGCCTGGCTGGACAGCGCCGACAACCCCGCCGCCGCCCGCGATCCCCTGCCGCTGGTGGTATTCCCGCTCGGCGCGCTGTACCGCCAGGAGATGATCCACGCCCTGGAAGCCAGCGGGCGGCGCTGGCGCATCAGCTACAGCAGCGGCAGCCTGGCCAGCCTGTCGGCGGCGGTGGCGGCCGGGATGGGCGTCAGCCTGTTGCCGTTGCGCGGCCGTCACGCCGGACACCGGCGGCTCGATGCCATACAGGGCTTCGCGCCGATCGACGGGCTGGAACTGGCGCTCTACGCCCGCCCCGAACTGGGCAGCGCGGGGCGCAGCCTGTACGAGCAACTGCGCAGCCTGTGCGCACAGCTCGCCGAGGTCACGCCAGCGCGCTGAGGTGGTCGAGGAACTGTTCGGCCGGCGCCGGCTTGCCGAGCAGGAAGCCCTGCAGCGAATCGCACCCCAGGCGGGTGAGGAAGTCCTGCTGGCGCGGCGTTTCCACCCCCTCGGCGACGATCCGCAACTCCAGCGCCTGGCCCAGCGCGACGATGGCCGAGACGATCGCCGCATCGTCGCTGTCGTGCTCCAGGTCGCGGACGAAGCCGCCGTCGATCTTCAGCTCGTTGGCCGGCAGGCGCTTGAGGTACAGCAGGCTGGAATAGCCGGTGCCGAAATCATCGATGGACAGGTCCACGCCCATGTCCGCCAGGCGGCCGAGGATTGCCAGGCTCGCATCGGCGTCGCGCATCGCCGTGGTCTCGGTGATTTCCAGGGTCAGGCAGTTGGCTGGCAACTGATAGCGGCCCAGGGCGCCGGCCACCGCATCCACCAGCTCGGCATTGCAGAACTGCAACGCCGAGAGGTTCACCGCCACACGCCAGTCGCGGTAACCCTGGGCATACCACAGGCTCATCTGCCGGCAGGCTTCGTCCAGCACCCAGTCGCCGATGGGGATGATCAGCCCGGTGCGCTCGGCCAGGGCGATGAAGGTATCGGGCATCAGCAGGCCGCGCTGCGGATGCTGCCAGCGCAGCAGCGCTTCGGCGCCAACGGGTTCGCCGCTGGCGGCGAACTTGGGCTGGTAATGCAGGACGAACTCGCCCCGCGCCAGCGCCGTGCGCAGGTCGTGGAGCAGTTGCAGGTGGTTGCGGGCATTGGTGTTCATCGACTGCTCGAAGAAGCTGTAGCCGTTCTTGCCATTGCCCTTGGCGTGGTACATCGCGGCGTCGGCATTGCGCAGCAGTTCCTGCTGGCTGGCGCCATCGCCGGGATAGAGCGCAATGCCGATGCTGGCGGCGATGCGCAGCTCCTGGCCGGCCACCTGGAACGGCTGCGCCAGCAGGTTGATCTGCTGGCTGGCGATGCTCACCGCGTCTTCCGGTTCGACCAGTTCCACCAGCAGGACGAATTCGTCGCCACCGATGCGCGCCACCGTGTCTTCGCTGCGCAGGTTGTCGCACAGACGGCGGGCGACGTCCTTGAGCAGCAGGTCGCCGACGTGATGGCCGAAGGCATCGTTGACCGGTTTGAAACCATCCAGATCGAGGAACATCAGCGCAAAATGCCCACCGCCGCGCTGCACCTTGCCGACCAACTGCTCGATGCGATCCTCCAGCAGCACGCGGTTGGGCAGACGCGTCAGGTTGTCGTGCAGGGCCAGTTGGGTCAGCTCCTGGTTGGCCTGCGCCAGCGATGAGCTGAGCAGCGCGGTACGCGATTCCAGCCGCGCATCGAGCACCGAGGTCAGCAGGGCGATGCCGATCACCGCGAGGGTGACGACGATGACCAGCACCGCCATCCAGTCATTGCCCAGTCCGCTGGGCGCCGCGCCGCAGAAACTGCCGTCGGGGAAGCGCGCCGCGGCCATGCCGGTGTAGTGCATGCCGACGATCGCAACCCCCATCACCAGCGCGGCGCCGGCTCGTACCAGGCGCACGTAGGGTGTGTTGCGGCGCAGACGGAAGGCGATGTACAGCGCCGCCCCCGAGGCGAGCACAGCGACCACCAGCGACAGGCCGAACAACAGCGGGTCGTAGTCGATGCCCGGCTGCATGAGCATCGCGTACATCCCCAGGTAGTGCATGCAACTGATGCCGGCGCCCATCGCCAGGGCGCCGAGCACCAGTTGCCACGGCGGCAGGCGCTCCTGGCTGACCAGCGCCAGGGCGAACCCCGAGCTGAGCACGGCGATGGCCAGCGACAGCAGCGTGAGGGTCAGGTCATAGCCCAGCGCGATGGGCAGGCTGAAGGCGAGCATGCCGATGAAGTGCATCGACCAGACGCCGATCCCCATCGCCACCCCGCCGCCGCCGATCCACAACAGCGTCGGCCAGCCCCTGGCGGTGGCGATCCGGCCGGCGAGGTCGAGGGCGGTGTAGGACGCCAGGATCGCCACGCAGAGCGATATCAGGACCAGGGAAGGATCGTAACTGCCAGTCAGCATGGGGACTCTCTAGGCACGCACGACGAGGCGCGCAAAAGGTCCGGATTCTAGCGAAAAGCCTGGTGGCAAAACACTGGCAACGACTTCTGTTCGTCGCCATCCGCGCCACGCCGTTCCACCCTGAACAAGGACGTGCTGCGGCACTGGCGGTTCGGCCAACGCGACTACGGCTTCGTCGGCCACGAATAGTGCGGGCATTGACCAGCCATCCCCCGATACCGCCGGGACCGGCTAACCTTGCTGCATCGCCACCGCCCGCACAGGAGCCGCTTCCCTTGGCGAAGCAACCCTCAAGCCTCAGCCTGCCCTTCCGTCGCCTGGCCAACCCCTACACCCGCTACCGCTACGCCGCCTGGATCCACTGCATCCGGGTCGGCCTGGCGCTGCTGGCCTCGATGCTGCTGACCAGCGCACTGAAGCTGCCCCACGGCCTCTGGGCCTCGGTGACGGTGCTGGTGGTAATGGGCGGGCTGGTGCATCAGGGCACCATTCGCGGCAAGTCCTACGAACGGGTGGTCGGCACTCTGGTCGGCGCGGCGCTGGGCCTGTGCGTGATCGCCGTCTACGACCAGACCCGCTCCCAGCTCCTGGCCTACCTGCTGATGTCGGTGCTGGGCGCCGCCTCGGCGTTCTTCGCCATCCGCCGCCCCGGCTACGTCGCGCTGCTCGCGGGAATCACCCTGTGCATCGTCGCGGGGCCGGGGGAAACCGGCTTCACCGAAGGGCTGTGGCGCTCGGCCAACGTCCTGATCGGGGTCGCCGTGTCCCTGCTGTTCTCGCAGATCTACCCGCTGCGGGCGGTCTACGTCTGGCGCTACCTGCTCTCGGACAACCTGCGGGCCTGCGCGCACCTGTATGGGCAGTTGTCGTCCAACCACGACTTCACCCCGGAGCATTTCGCCCGCCAACTGGAGGAACTGGACCACCGCCTGGTGGCCTCGCGCGCCCACCTGGGACCGGTGGCGCGGGAGACCGGGATGCCGATGCGCGACCTGGAAATCATCCAGCGCATCCACCGCGCGGTGATGGGCACCCTCGAATCGCTGATCGCCTCGCGCCAGTTCGCCGCCCAGGCCGGCGAGATCGAACCGGTGCCGCCGAGCCTGGATCATCACCGGCAACTGATCGGCCGCCTGCTGCTGCAATCGGCTCACGCCCTGAAATTCAGCCGCACCAGCAAACTGGTGCAGGCCTGCCAGGGCCTGGAGAACCTGCCCGCGCGCCCGCTCAACCTCACCGACTCCTTCGAGAAGCAAGGCTTCTACTGGCTGACGCTGCGCCTGTACGAACAGGTGGAAATACTCTCGGAGAAACTCGCCGCCACGGCGGTGCACTGGAACATCCAGAGCCGCGACCGCATCTGAGCCCGGCCCGGCGGCTTGCGCTCCGGGCCGGCGCTCAACGCCTGCTCAACCCATCAGGCCGCAAAGCCGCCATCGATGGTCAGGCTGGCGCCCGTGACATAGCCGGCTTCCGGGCCCGCCAGGTAGGCAACGAACGCGGCGATCTCCTCCGCGCGGCCGTAGCGGCCGACCGCCATCAGGCCCTTGAGGGTCTCGGCGAACTCGCCCTGGTCCGGGTTCATATCGGTGTCCACTGGGCCGGGCTGCACGTTGTTGACGGTGATGCCGCGCGGACCGAGGTCGCGGGCCAGGCCACGGGTCAGGCCGACGATCGCCGACTTGCTCATGGCATAGACGCCACCGCCGCTGAAGGGCATGCGTTCGGCATTGGTGCTGCCGATGGTGATGATCCGGCCGCCCTCGCCCATGTGCCGCGCGGCGGCCTGGGTGGCGACGAAGACGCTGCGCACGTTCACCGCCAGGGTGCGGTCGAAGTCGTCCAGGCTGAACTCGTCCAGCGGTGCGATGGCCAGCACGCCGGCGTTGTTCACCAGGATGTCGATACGGCCGAAATGCCGGGCGGCGCTGTCGATGGCCGCCTGCACGGAGGCGGCGTCGGCGCTGTCGGCCTGGATCGCCAGGGCGCGGCCACCGGCGGCTTCGATGCTGGCGGCGAGGTCCTGCGCCTTCTGCGCCGAACTGACGTAGGTGAAGGCCACGGCGGCGCCTTCATTGGCCAGGCGCTGCGCGATGGCGGCACCGATGCCGCGGGAGCCGCCCTGGATGAATGCGACTTTGCCGGCGAGAGGTTGATTCGTGCTCATGTGAGACTCCGTGACTGAGGTGGGAGAAATTCGACACGACCAGTCTCCTCTCCCGAACACGCACGCAGTAGCCGGTAATCACTATATTCAGTCGATACAGAATGTCCGGAATCCCGTCATGGAAAGCCTGATCAGTATCGAATGCTTCGTGCGCAGCGCCGAGGCCGGCAGCTTTGCCGCCGCCGCGCGGCGCATGGGCCTGACGCCGGCGGCGGTGAGCAAGAATGTCGCCCGGCTGGAAACCAACCTGGGCGTGCGGCTGTTCCAGCGCAGCACCCGCAGCCTGGCGCTGACCGAGGCCGGCGAGCGCTTCCTCGATGAGGCCAGCGGCGGCCTGGCCAGCCTGCAGAGCGCCATCGCCAACCTGGCCAGCGCCGACGGCCAGCCCAGCGGCGTACTGAAAGTGAGCATGGGACTGGTGTTCGGCCGCGACTACATCCTGCCGCTGCTACCGGATTTCCTCGGACGCTACCCGGCGATCCGCCCGGACTGGCACTTCGACAACCGCCAGGTGGACCTGATCGCCGAAGGCTTCGACGCCGCCATCGGCGGCGGCTTCGAACTGCCGCCCGGCGTGGTGGCGCGCAAGCTGTCGCCGGCGCACATGGTACTGCTGGCCTCCCCGGCCTATCTCGCTGCCCATCCGCCGATCCGTTACCCGAGCGACCTGCCCAGCCATGACGGCCTCCGTATCCGCTCGCCGCAGACCGGCCGGGTGCGCCCCTGGCCGCTGGTCAACCGCCAGTACGTCCAGGCGCCCATCGCGCTGAAGGAGCGCATGACCCTGAGCGACCCGGAAGCCGCCTGCGTCGCCGCCCTCATGGGGCTGGGCATCACCCTGGTCAGCATGCAGCACGCGCTGCCGTACCTGGAGGATGGCCGATTGGTCCGGGTACTGCCGGAGTGGTACGTCGACGCCGGCAACACCGCCATCTACTACGCGGCACAGAAGCTCCTGCCGGCCAAGACCCGCGTCTTCGTCGAGTGCGTCGTCGAGCATTTCCGCGAGACGGGGCTGGGGCAGCGATTCTCGGCGATCTGACCGTTCCGCCTCCCCACGGCGCGGGCCGGGCAGATTGCCCCCCGGTCAATGAAAAGCCCCGCAATGCGGGGCTCTGTTCTGGCATTGGCAATCAGCCGCAGTTGACCTGCCGCACCACCTGGCGTTCATCGACATCGATGTTCAGGCGCTGGGAGTTGTACTCCATCGTGACCGGCTGGTGCGGGTGCAGCACGCGCGCCACGCTGGCGCCGGCATCGCGCCGGGCCTGTTCGGTCAGGTTCGCGTCGATGGTCTTGCCGACCAGCGATTGCACGGCCTTGGCGTCACAGATGCCGGTCATGGCCGGCGGCGTCTCCGACGCCTGGGTGCTGGTGTCGGACGAGGAATCCTTGGAGCTGCAACCGGCCAGTGCGGCCACGGCGAAAAGCGACAGCAGGGTCACTCGGTTCAAGGGCATGGAACGTCTCCCTGATGAGATGTGTGAAAAGCGTGAAAAGCGCCACCTTACCAGCATGAAGCCCCTAACGGGGGCATTGAAGTATTGCAACCTGCTGCACTGAAAGCCCGGCGCAGAGCCGCACGCTGCGTTTTACACAACTTTTACACTGGGCGGACTTACGCTTCCCCGCGGGCAGATGTCTCATGGATAACGGGCTCCCTGCCGGAGTCCCAGGAGGTACATCATGCTTCGCTGTCTTTCCCGGTTCGCCGTACTCTGCGGTTGCCTGGCCCTCGCCGGACAGGCAGCGGCCAACAGCAACAGCGATGCCGCCGCCATCGGCGCGGTGGTCGGCGCCGTGGTCGGTGGAGCGATCGTCGCCGGCTCCGCGCCAACGCCGTACTACGCCCCACCTCCCGCGCCGTACTATGCGCCGCCGCCCGTGGCCTACTACCCGCCAGCGCCGCCGGTGTACTACCGGCCGGTTCCGCTCTATCGGCCCGTGGTGGTGGTGCCGGCGCCGCGTTACTACGGCCCGCGCTATTACGCGCCCCGCTACTACGGGCCAGCCTATTACGGCCCGCCAGGGCGCTATCGCCACTGGTAATCGCCAAAGGCCCCGCTTCGCGCGGGGCCTTTCGTTCCGGCGCCAACGCACCCGGACGCTAGCCCGGGTGAGCG
Organism: Pseudomonas sp. MT3; assembly: GCF_054720805.1. Lineage (NCBI taxonomy): Bacteria > Pseudomonadati > Pseudomonadota > Gammaproteobacteria > Pseudomonadales > Pseudomonadaceae > Pseudomonas > Pseudomonas sp. MT3. The sequence goes on along the minus strand of NZ_JBTVPY010000021.1, from coordinate 47,329 downwards.
TCCCCTGCCCGCGAGTTCATGGACAGGTTGCCGGCCAACTCCTCGAACAGCGTCACCACCGCACGCAGCGCGCGGCAGTCCGGGCGGGTCAGCAGCCACAGGTGGGTGCTGCACCCCCGCAGCTCGCCGTCCAGCACCCGCAGACCATCGCCGGGCCGCAGCAGGAAGGCCGGCAACGCCGCCAGCCCCAACCCCGCGCGACACAAGTCGAGCACCGAGAGCATGCTGTTGCAGCGGTAGGCCGGGACCACCGCCGGGAACGCCTGGCGGCGCCAGGCGACGCTGGAGTGCTCGGGCAGGAAGTCGTCCGGGGCGATCCAGCTCATGTCCTGCCAGGGGCGCTTGCCCTGCTCGGCGAGGTAGTCGCGGTGGGCGCAGAGGACGTAATGCACGTCGCCCAGGTTGCGTCCGACGAGATGCTCCGGCGGCGAGCTGGTCAGGCGCAGGGCGATGTCGGCGTCGCGCCGGCTCAGGTTGGCGAAGGCGTTGGAGGTGGTCAGTTCCAGGTTGAGCGCCGGGTAACGCTTCATGAAGCGCGCCAGCGCCGGCAACAGCAGGCCCTGCAACACGGTGTCGGAACAGGTCAGGCGCACGGTACCGCTGAGCACGTCGTGCCCCTGCTCCAGGCTCAGTCGCGCGGCCTCCAGTGCCTGCTCGGCCAGCTCCGCCTGACTGGCGACCTGCTGGGCGGTGGCGGTCGGCAGGTAGCCGTGGCGACCCTTCTCGAACAGCGCGCTGCCCAGGGCCTTTTCCAACCGGCGCACGGCGCGGAACACCGTGGAGACATCCACATCCAGCAACTCCGCCGCGCGGGCCAGGCTGCCGCCGCGCACCAGCGCCAGCACCAGGGCGAGATCGGCGTACTCGAGACGATATTGCATGGACGCACTCCGATATTGCACAACCGCCAATTTTGGTTGCACCAGCGCAACTATAGATTGCTCCCACCGGCCCGCCAATGGGCCTCGGCGCAAAGGGGAGCACACATGGGACGGCGACGGAAGGTTCTGCGTATCGGCTTGATCGGCGACCGTGACAGCCGCGTCATCGCGCACTGGGCGATTCCCCTGGCACTGCAGCAGTCGCTGCTGCCCCACAGCGGCACCTTGCGTGTCGACTGGCTGGATACGCCGCGCCTGGCGGCCGGCCTGCCGCTGCACGCCTACGCCGGCTTCTGGTGCATTCCCGGCAGCCCCTACCGCGAGACCGAGGGGGCGCTGCGCGCCATCACCTACGCGCGCACCCACGGCGTGCCGTTCCTCGGCACCTGCGGCGGCTTCCAGCACGCACTGCTGGAACGCGCCCGCCAGGTGCTCGGCTGGCGGGAAGCCGCCCACGGCGAGACCGACCCGGAGGCCGAACGCACGGTGATCCATGCCCTGCCCTGCTCGCTGCTGGACGTCAGCGAAACCATCGCGCTGAGTCCCGGTTCGCGCCTGGCGGCGATCTACGGCCTGCCGAGCATCCGCGAAGGCTATCGCTGCAGCTACGGGGTGAACCCCGAGTTCCAGGACGCGCTGTTCGGCGGCGCCCTGCATGCCTGCGCCCACGGCGAGGACGGCAGCATCCGCGCGCTGGAGGCCACGGACCATCCGTTCTTCCTCGCCACCCTGTTCCAACCCGAGCGCAAGGCACTCGCCGGGGTCGGCGTACCGCTGGCCCAGGCCTTTCTCAGCGCCGCCTTCAGGCACGCGGCCGCCACCGCAGGGAGCCCCGCATGATCGCCCGCACACCCCAGCCGCCCTACTACGCGGTGATCTTCACCTCCCTGCGCAGCGAGCAGGAGCAAGGCTACGCCGACGCCGCCGCGCGCATGCTGGAGCTGGCTGCCCGGCAGGACGGCTTTCTCGGCGTCGAGTCGGCACGGGGTGCCGACGGACTCGGCATCACTGTCTCCTACTGGCGCGACGAAGCCGCCATCCGCCAGTGGCGGGAGGAAGGCGAGCACCGCGTCGCCCAGCGGCGCGGACGGCAGGACTGGTACAGCGGCTTCCAGGTGCGGGTCTGCAGGGTCGAGCGCGCCTACGGCTTCGAGCGCTGAACGACGGCCCGCTACCGGCCATCGGCCATACCGCCTGCGAGGCCTCGGAAACATGGCGCCAGGTGAGCGTCACCCGCCCCCGAGGCATGCGATCCATCGACGGCGAGGGCCGCTTGCGCATCCCGCCGAGTGCGCTGCCCGGGGACTGACCGGCGTCAGTCCCGTACCGCCTCGCCTTCCTCGGCGATCTTCGCCGCATCCCAGCCGCCGCCCAGCGCGGCGATCAACTGCACGCTGGCGGTCAGCCGGCTGCCCTGCAGGGTCAGCAGCGTGCGCTCGTTGGACAGCGCGCTGGTCTGGGTGGTGACCACGTTGCTGTAGTCGATGGTGCCGGCCTTGTACTGGTTGAAGGTCAGGCGCAGCGCTTCGCGGGCGGCGTCCAGCGCCTCCTGCTGCACGCCGCTCTCCTCTTCCAGCACCTTGAGCTGGACCATGTAGTCCTCGACCTCGCGGAAGCTGTCCAGCACAGTCTGCCGGTAGCTGGCCACGGTCTGGTCGTAGCTGGCCTCGGCCTGTTCCACCTGCGAGGCGATCAGCCCGGCGTCGAACAGAGTCATGGCGAACTGCGGGCCGATGGACCAGTAGCGGTTCGGCGTCTCGATCCAGTTCTGGAAGCTGCCACTGCGGTAGCCGCCGGCGGCGGTGAGAGTCAGGTCGGGGAACCAGGCGGCCTTGGCCACGCCAATCTGCGCGTTGGCGGCGATCACCTGGCGCTCGGCCGACGCCACGTCCGGGCGACGCTGCAACAGCTCCGACGGCAGCAGCGCCGGCACCTGCGGCAGCGCGGGAACGGCGTCCACGGCGGCCAGGGAGAACTGCGCCGGCGGCACGCCGACCAGCACGGCGATGGCGTGCTCCAGCTGGGCGCGCTGGTACTTCAGGTCGATGGCCTGAGCTTCGGTGCTCTTCAGCTGGGTGCGCGCCTGGGCCACGTCGGCCTTGGTGACGATGCCGGCGTTGTACTGGTTTTCGGTGAGTTTCAGCGAGCGCTGGTAGGCCGCCACGGTGTCGTTGAGCAGCTTGATCTGCCGGTCCATCACACGCAGTTGCAGGTAATCCTGGGTCAGCTCCGACTGCAGCGACAGGCGCGAGGCGGCAAGGTCCGCGGCGCTGGCATCCATGCTCGCGGTATCGGCTTCCAACTGGCGGCGCAGCTTGCCCCACAGGTCCAGCTCCCAGCTCACGCCGAGGCTTGCCGAGTAGCTGTTACTGATCGAACTGCTGCCGCCGCCACTGCTGACCGTGGAACCGTCCGGCAGACGCACGCTGCCGCCGCTGCCAGTGCCTTGCCCGGAACGGGTCTTGCCGACGTCGGCGCTGATGGTGGGGAAGAACGACGAGCGCGCGCCCTTGGCCAGTGCCCGGGCCTGGCGGTAGGACGCGACCGACTGCGCCAGGGTCTGGTTGGCGGCGACCAGGCGCGTCTGCAGGTCGTTCAGCGTGGCGTCGCCGTACAGTTCCCACCAGGCGCCGTGGTTGAAGCCATCCTGGGGTTTCGCCAGTTGCCAGCCCTCGCCTTCCTTGAAGCTGGCGGGCACCGTCAGCTCGGGACGCTGGTAGTCCGGGCCGATGGCGCAACCGGCCAGGGCCACGGCCAGCGCCAGGGGGAAGAAGGAACGCGAGCGGATCATACGGGTGTCTCCAGGGCGCCGTCGGTACGCACGCCGCGCTTCTGGTTGACCCAGTGGCGCAGGCGGTCGAGGTAGAGGTAGACGACAGGGGTGGTGTACAGGGTCAGCAACTGGCTGCCGATCAGCCCGCCGACGATGGTCATGCCCAGCGGGCGGCGCAGCGCGGCGTCGCCGCCAACGCCGAAGATCAGCGGCAGCGCGCCGAGGATGGCGGCCAGGGTGGTCATCATGATCGGCCGGAAGCGCTTCATGCAGGCCTCCAGGATCGCCTCGCGCGGCGACAGGCCGAGGGTGCGTTCGGCGTCGAGGGCGAAGTCGATCATCATGATCGCGTTCTTCTTCACGATGCCGATCAGCAGGATCACCCCGATCAGCGCGATCAGCGACAGTTCGGTGCGGAACAGCATCAGCGTCATCAGCGCCCCCACGCCGGCGGACGGCAGCGTCGAGAGGATGGTCAGCGGGTGCACGTAGCTCTCGTAGAGGATGCCGAGCACGATGTACACCGACACCAGCGCCAGCAGGATCAGCCAGGGCATGTCGTTCTGGGTGTCCTGCACCGCGCCGGCGCTGCCTTCGAAGGTGGCCTGGATTTCCATCGGCAGGTGCAGCGGCTCCAGCCCCACCATCACCGCATCGCGGGCCGGGCCGATCAGCGCGCCGGGGGCCAGGTTGAAGGAGAAGGTGGTCGCGGCGAACTGTCCCTGGTGGTTGACCGTCAGCGGCGCGCGGCTCGGCTCCACGTGGGTGAAGGCCGACAGCGGCACGCGCTGGCCGTCGTTGCCGATCACGTAGACCTGGCGCAGCTCTTCCGGCGACTCCTGGTAGGGCTGGTCCACCTCCATCACCACGTGGTACTGGTTCAGCGGATTGAAGATGGTCGACACCTGGCGCTGGCCGTAGGAGTTGTTCAGCACCGCATCCACGTCGGCGACGTTCACCCCCAGGCTGGCGGCGCGGTCGCGGTCGATCACCAGGCGGCTCTGCACGCCCTTGTCCTGGGCGTCGCTGTTGACGTCCACCAGTTGCGGGATCTTGTTCAGCACCGCCTCGACCTTGGGCGCCCAGTCGCGCAGCAGGGTCAGGTCGTCGCTGCGCAGGGTGAACTCGTACTGGGCGTTGCTCTGCCGGCCGCCGATGCGCACGTCCTGCCCGGCCTGCAGGTAGAGGGTGGCACCGGGAATCCGCGCCAGCTGCTTGCGCAGGCGGTTGACGATCACGTCTGCCGAATCGCGTTCGCCGATGTCCTTGAGGGTGACGAAGAAGGAACCCGTATTGCTCGACTGCCACCTGCCGCCACCGACGAAGCCCACCACGTTTTCCACGCCCGGATCCTTGGAAAGGATCGTGCGGAACTCGGCCATCTTCTGGTCCAGCGCCTGGAACGAGATGCTCTGGTCGGCCACCGCGAAGCCGCGCAACCGCCCGGAGTCCTGCTGCGGCAGGAAGCCCTTGGGCACCACCGCGAACAGGTAGAGGTTCAGCGCGATGCAGCCCAGCATGATCACGATCATCAGCCGCGAGTGCTCCAGCGCCCAGCTCAGGCTGGCGCGGTAGCGCAGCATGAAGGCGACGAAATAGCGGTTGCTCTGGCGTGCCACCGAGGCCTTCTGCGGGCGCTCGATGGGCTTGAGCAGCCGCGCGCAAAGCATCGGCGTCAGGGTCAGGGACACCACCAGCGACACCAGGATGGCCGCTGCCAGGGTCACCGAAAACTCGCGGAACAGCCGCCCGGTGATACCGCCCATCAGCAGCAGCGGAATGAACACCGCCACCAGCGACAGGGTCATCGACAGCACGGTGAAGCTCACCTCGCGCGCACCGCGAATGGCTGCCTTGAGCGGCGGATCGCCCTCCTCGATGCGCCGGGCGATGTTCTCCACCACCACGATGGCGTCGTCCACCACGAAGCCGGTGGCGATGATCAGCGCCATCAGCGACAGGTTGTTCAGCGAGAAGCCGCACAGGTACATGACCGCGAAGGTCCCCACCAGCGACACCGGCACCGCGAGGCTGGGGATCAGCGTGGCGCGGCCGTTGCGCAGGAACAGGTAGACCACCAGGATCACCAGCACCACGGAGACGATCAGGGTCAGTTCGGCCTCCTCCAGCGAGGCACGGATCGACGGGCTGCGGTCGTCCATCACCGACAGTTTCACCTGCGGGCCGAGCACGTCCTGGATGATCGGCAACTGCTCGTGGATGGCGTCGGTGGCTTCGATGATGTTGGCGCCCGGCTGGCGGGTGATGATCAGCAGCACCGCCGGCAGGTTGTCGGAGAAGCCGGCGTTGCGCACGTCCTCCACCGAGTCGGACACCTTCGCCACATCCTTCAGGCGCACCGCAGCGCCGGTCTCGGCGTTGTAGTGGACGATCAGCGGCGCGTATTCGCTGGCCTTGCGCAACTGGTCGTTGGAGTCCACCTGCCAGTGCCGCTCACCGAATTCCAGCGAGCCTTTGGGCCCATCGGCATTGGTGTTGTCGATGGCGGTGCGCACGTTGTCCAGGGAAATGCCGTACTGGCTGAGCTGGTCCGGGTTCACGTCCACCCGCACCGCCGGCAGCGAGGAGCCGCCGATGCTCACCTGCCCCACGCCCTTCACCTGCGCGAGCTTGGGCGAGACGATGGTCGAGGCCAGGTCGTACATCTGCCCGCGGGAGTAGGTGTCCGAGGTCAGGGTGAGGATCATGATCGGGCTGTCCGACGGGTTCGCCTTGCGGTACGTCGGGTTGTTCGGCATACCCGACGGCAGCAGGCTCATCGCCGCGTTGATCGCCGACTGCACCTCCCGCGCCGCGCCGTCGATGTCCTTGGACAGGTCGAACTGCACGATGATGGTGGTGTTGCCCAGGGAACTGCTGGAGGTCATGTCGGTGACCCCGGCGATGCGCCCGAGCGAGCGCTCCAGCGGGGTCGCCACGGTGGACGCCATCGTCTCCGGGCTGGCCCCGGGCAGCGCGGCCTGCACCATGATGGTGGGGAAGTCCACGTTGGGCAGCGGCGCCACCGGCAACAGGCCGAACGAGAGGATGCCGGCGAGCATCAGCGCCAGGGTCAGCAGGCTGGTGGCGACCGGACGCAGGATGAACGGGCGCGACAGGTTCATCAGGATCTTTCCGCCGGATCGATGCTGTTCACGTCAAGCCCGTGGCGGCCGCGCCAGGCGGCCCAGCGCGCGGCGAGGCGGTCGAAGTACAGGTAGATCACCGGCGTGGTGAACAGGGTCAGCAACTGGCTGAGCAGTAGGCCGCCGACCATCGTCACACCCAGCGGCCGACGCAGTTCGGCGCCGGCGCCGCCGGCGAGCATCAGCGGCAGCGCGCCGAGCAGCGCGGCCATGGTGGTCATCAGGATCGGCCGGAAGCGCAGCAGGCACGCCTGGTAAATGGCCTCGTGCGGCGGCTTGCCTTCGTTGCGTTCGGCGTCGAGGGCGAAGTCGATCATCATGATCGCGTTCTTCTTCACGATGCCAATCAACAGGATGATGCCGATGATCGCCACGATGCCGATGTCCTGCCCCGCCAGCATCAGCGCCAGCAGCGCGCCCACGCCCGCCGAGGGCAGCGTGGAGAGGATGGTCACCGGGTGGATGAAGCTCTCGTAGAGGATGCCGAGCACGATGTACATGGTGACGATGGAGGCCAGCACCAGCAGCAGGGTATTCGACAGCGACGCCTCGAACGCCTGCGCCGCGCCGCGGAAGCTGCCCTGCAGGCTGACCGGCATCTCCATCTGCACCTCGACGTCGCGGATCGCCTGCACCGCCTCGCCCAGGGCGACGCCCTTGGCCAGGTTGAAGGAGATGGTCGCCGCCGGGAACTGGGCGATGTGGTTGACCGCCAGCAGGGTATGGCGCTCCTCGACCCTGGCCAGGCTCGACAGGCGCACCTGGGTGCCGTCGCTGGACGGCACGTAGAGGTTTTCCAGCGACTGCGGGCCGATCTGGAACTCCGGCGCCACTTCCAGCACCACGCGGTACTGGGTGGCCTGGGTGAAGATGGTGGAGATCAGCCGCTGGCCGAAGGCGTTGTACAGCACGCTGTCGATGCTCGACAGGCTCACGCCCAGGCGCGAAGCGGTGTCGCGGTCGATATCGATGTAGGCCTGCAGGCCCTTGTCCTGCCAGTCGCTGGCGACGTCGGCCAGCTCCGGCAGTTGCTCCAGACGGTCCACCAGTTTCGGCACCCATTCGGACAGCACCTCGGGGTCGGCGTCCTGCAGGGTGAACTGGTACTGGGTGCGGGCGATGCGGTCTTCGATGGTCAGATCCTGCACCGGCTGCAGGTACAGGCGGATGCCGGGGACCTTGTCCAGCTCCGGCTGCAGGCGCTGGATCACCTCGCTGGCGGTCACGTCACGCTCGGCGTGGGGCTTGAGGTTGATCAGCAGACGCCCGGTGTTGAGCGTGGCGTTGGTGCCGTCGACGCCGATGAAGGACGACAGGCTCTCCACCGCCGGATCCTGCAGCACGACCTTGGCCAGGTCCTGCTGGCGGCCCGCCATCGCCTGGAAGGAGATCGACTGCGGCGCCTCGGCGATGCCCTGGATCACCCCGGTATCCTGCACCGGGAAGAAGCCCTTGGGCATGACCACATAGAGCAGCGCGGTGAACGCCAGGGTGCCGATGGCCACCAGCAGGGTCAGCCCCTGATGGCGCAGGACCACCCGCAAGGCGGCGGCGTAGCGCTCGATCATCCGCTCGATGAAGCGCCCGGCGGCACGGGCGAAGCGCCCTTCCTTCTCCGGCTCGACATGGCGCAGCAGCTTGGCGCTGAGCATCGGCGTGAGCGTCAGGGAGACGAAGCCGGAAATCAGGATCGCCACCGCCAGGGTGATGGCGAACTCGCGGAACAGCCGGCCCGCCACGTCACCCATGAACAGCAGCGGGATCAGCACGGCGATCAGCGAGAAGGTCAGCGAGATGATGGTGAAGCCGATCTGTTTCGAGCCCTTGAGCGCGGCCTCCAGCGGCGGGTCGCCCTGCTCCAGGTAGCGCGCGATGTTCTCCACCATGACGATGGCGTCGTCCACCACGAAGCCGGTGGCGATGGTCAGCGCCATCAGCGTCAGGTTGTTGATCGAGAAGCCGGCGAGGTACATCACGCCGAAGGTGCCGATCAGCGACAGCGGTACGGCGAAGCTGGGGATCAGCGTCGCGGAGATATTGCGCAGGAACAGGAAGGTGACCATCACCACCAGGCAGACGGCGAGGAACAGCTCGAACTGCACGTCCGCCACCGAGGCGCGAATGGTCGTGGTGCGGTCGGTGAGCACCGTCACTTCCAGGCTGCCGGGCAGGGTCGCTTGCAGCTGCGGGAGCATCTTCTTGATGCTGTCCACCACCTCGATGACGTTGGCGCCCGGCTGGCGCTGGATGTTCAGCACCACCGCCGGCGAGGTGTTGGCCCAGGCGGCCAGGCGCACGTTCTCGGCGTCGTCTTCCACGCTCGCCACGTCGCGCACGCGCAGCGGCGAGCCGTTCTTGTAGGCGATGATCAGGTCGCGGTAGGCGTCGGCGGACTTGAGCTGGTCGTTGGCGTCCAGGGTCGAGGAGCGGGTCGGGCCGTCGAAGCTGCCCTTGGGGCCGTTGAGGTTGTTGTTGGTGACGGTGGTCTGCAGGTCTTCCAGGCTCAGGCCGGCGGCCGCGAGGGCGCCGGGGTTGGCGCGGATGCGCACGGCCGGGCGCTGGCCGCCGCTGATGCTGACCAGGCCGACGCCGGAAATCTGCGAAATCTTCTGCGCAAGGCGCGTGTCCACCAGGTCCTGGATCTGCGGCAGTGGCATGTCCGGCGACATCACTGCCAGGGTCAGGATCGGCGCGTCCGCCGGGTTCACCTTGCTGTACACCGGCTGGTTCGGCAGGTCCTTGGGCAGCAAGCTCTGCGCGGTGTTGATCGCCGCCTGGACTTCCTGCTCGGCGACATCGAGGTTCACCTCCAGGCTGAACTGCAGGGTGATCACCGAAGCGCCGCCGGAGCTGGTGGAGGACATCTCGTTGAGGCCGGGAATCTGCCCCAGCTGGTTCTCCAGCGGCGCGGTCACCGAGGAGGTCATGATGTCCGGGCTGGCGCCGGGGTACAGGGTCACCACCTGGATGGTCGGGTAGTCCACTTCCGGCAAGGCCGAAATCGGCAGGAAGCGGTAGGCGATGATCCCCGACAGCAGGATCGCCACCATCAACAGCGTGGTGGCGACCGGTCGCAGGATGAACAGGCGTGACGGGTTCATTCGCTCTTACCGCTGTCCTGGGCCGGGTCGCTCTGGACGGCATTGCCCGAGCCGAACGGCTTGGCGGTGGACTTGTCGCCTTCCTCGCTGGCGGCGGCGCGGGCCTTCTCGTCGGAGGCGACGATGTTCATGCGCATGCCGTCGCGCAGGCGGTCGGTGCCCTCGACGACCACGCGGTCGCCTTCCTTCAGGCCCTCGCTGACCACCACCCGCTCGCCCTCGCTGGTGCCCAGGGTGACGAGTTGGCGCTTGGCCTTGTCTTCCTCGCCCACCTTATAGACGTAGGTGCCGTCGTTGCCACGCTGCACGGCGTTGGCCGGGATGGTCAGCACGCCCTGCAGGGTCTCGGCGAGCAGGCGCACGTTGACGAACTGGTTGGGGAACAGCTTGTGGTCGTCGTTATCGAAGCCGGCCTTGAGCTTGACCGTGCCGGTGGTGGTGTCGATCTGGTTGTCCAGGGTCTTCAGCACGCCGCTGGCCAGGGTCTGGTTCTGGTTGCGGTCCAGCGCCTGCACCGGCACCGGCTTGTCGCCGTAGAGTTCGCGGGCGATGGTGCCGAGCTGCTGCTGCGGCAGGCTGAAGACCACGGAGATCGGCTTGACCTGGGTGATCACCACCAGCGGCGTGGTGTCGCCGGAGGTAACCAGGTTGCCCACGTCCACCTGGCGCAGGCCGACACGGCCGGAGATGGGCGCGCGCACCTGGGTGAATTCGAGGTTGAGCTTGGCATCGCTGACCTGGCCCTGGTTGGTCTTCAGGGTGCCTTCGTACTGGCGCACCAGGGCTTCCTGGGTGTCCAGGGTCTGCTTGGCGATGGAATCCTCGGCGTACAGGCCCTTGTAGCGCGCGAGGTCGATCTGCGCGTTCTTCAACTGCGCCTGGTTCTGCAACAGCGTACCCTGGGCCTGGTCCAGCGCGGCCTGGAACGGACGCGGGTCGATCACCGCGAGGACGTCGCCGGCCTTCACCTCCTGGCCTTCCTGGAACGGCACCTTGACCAGTTGGCCGCTGACCCGCGCGCGGACGTTGACCGTGTTGTAGGCCGTGACGGTACCCAGCGCGTGATAGTGCACCGGCAGGTCGCCCTTGAGGGCGGGCGCGACGCTGACGGTCACCGCAGTGCCCTGCCCCGCCGCCATCTGCCCCGGACTCGGCCGCCCGCCGCGCCCGCCCTGGGCCGCCGGCGCCCCGCTGGACGTCGAATGCAGCCACATGATCAGCCCCACCACACCGGCGAAGATGATCGCGGTGAAAAGCCAGGGGCGCAGGGTGCGGAGTTTCGAGGGCGTTCCTTTGCTTGGGGTCATGGTCGTCGTCATGGCGAAAAAGAAGAGAGGATAACGAGGCTGAACGATAAGCACAGCCTGGCCGCAGGCAAAGTCTCTTTACCCGCTATTTACCTTTGATTTACCGGGAGTTACGAATTGCCGGGGCATTGCGACCCGGATTGGCCGGAAGGGTTCCCGACCTGACGGACCGACCCTGGCGGGTCGGCCCGGCTTTCTCACGAAAGCGGCGGCGTCAGGCCAGGGCGGCGATGGCGGCGGCGTAGTTCGGCTCGTCGGCGATCTCGCCAACCAGCTCGCTGTGCAGCACCTTGTTCTGCTCGTCCAGCACCACGACTGCGCGGGCAGCCAGGCCGACCAGCGGGCCGCTGGAGATGGCCACGCCGTAGTTGGCGAGGAACTCGCGGCCACGCAGGGTGGACAGGTTGACCACGTTCTCCAGACCTTCGGCGCCGCAGAAGCGCGCCTGGGCGAACGGCAGGTCAGCGGAAACGCACAGCACTACGGTGTTGGCCAGCTTGCTGGCCTCGGCGTTGAACTTGCGCACGGAGGTGGCGCAGGTCGGGGTGTCGACGCTGGGGAAGATGTTCAGCACCTTGCGCTTGCCGGCGTAGTTTTCCAGGGTGACGTCGGAGAGGTCGCCAGCGACCAGCGCGAGGGCCGGAGCCTGCTCGCCTTTCTGCGGCAGCTTGCCATCGACGGAAACCGGATTGCCCTTGAGGGTGACTTGAGCCATTGCTTGGATCCTTCTGGTGAGGGGTGGCAGCGCTGGCACAGTGCCAACGCCGCCCGAGGAATCGGGGCCGGGGGCAAATCCTAGCACGACTTGCCTGAGTGGAACGCTCGGATATGCGGATGAATATTCCGGAGCACGGCAGGTTCGCGAGCAAGGACTGGGCGTCCCCCTCGGTCCTACAGGTTGGCGTCCCGCTCTTTGTAGGAGCTTGCTCGCGACCCCTTACGGAACCGCGCCTACCCACTCCGCTCCGCGAACAACTGCGCCAACCAATCGGAAAACACCCGCAACCGCCGCGACATCTGCCGCCGCACCGGATACAGCACGCTCAATGCCAGCGGCGGTGGCCGCCATTGCTCCAGCACCTCCACCAGCTCGCCACTGGCCAGCCCGTCGCACAGGTGATAGCGCGGCGCCTGGATCATTCCGAAACCGGCACGGCAGGCGGCGATATAGGCATCGGCGTTGTTCACCGTGATCCGGCTCGGCAACCGGGTGGTGCGCAGCTCGCCGTCGAAACGAAATTCCAGGTCGAAGATGCGCCCGCTGGACGCCGACTGGTAATTCACCGCCAGGTGCCCGGCCAGCCGATCCGGATGCGCCGGCCGGCCATATTCCGCAAGGTACGAACGACTCACGCAGGTGAGCTGCTCCAGCTCGGCGATGCGCCGGCCCACCAGGCTGGAGTCCGGCAGCTCGCCGGCGCGCAGCACGCAATCCACGCCCTCGCGCACCAGGTCCACCTGGCGATCGTTGAGGCTCAGTTCCAGTTCGACCTGCGGGTAGCGGCGGCAGAACGCCGGCAACGCCGGGATCACCACCAGTCGTCCCAGCGAGCTGGGCAGGTCGACACGCAATTTACCGCGCGGGTTGTCCGGTGAATCGGAGAAGCAGTTCTCCGCCTCCTCCAGGTCCTCCAGCAGCCGCACGCAACGCTCGTAGTAGGCCTGGCCATCCGCGGTGATGCTGACCTGGCGGGTGGTGCGCCGCAGCAGTTGCACGCCGAGGTGCGCCTCCAGTTGCTGGATCAGCTGGGTCACGCTGGCGCGCGGCAGTTGCAGGCTGTCCGCCGCCTTGCCGAAGGCCCTGAGCTCGACGATGCGGGTGAACACCTGCATGGCCTGCAAACGATCCATGACGACGCTCCGATTATTCATTCACGCCAAATAGTTAAACCACAAGCAGCCGGTTTATCCATGCAAGTCAAACAACAAGAATGAATCCGCGCCCCACTTTCCGGAGAATCCAGCATGAAGACCCGCCGCCTCGGCCCCCAGGGCCCCAGCGTTTCCGCCATCGGCCTCGGCTGCATGGGCATGTCCGACTTCTACACCACCGGCAGCGACGAGAAGGAATCCGTCGCCACCCTGCACCGCGCCCTGGAACTGGGCGTCACGCTGTTCGACACCGCCGACGTCTACGGTCCGCACACCAACGAAGCGCTGCTCGGCCGGGCGCTGAAAGGCAAGCGCGAGCAGGTATTCCTGGCCACCAAGTTCGGCCTGCTGCGCAACCCCGACCAGCCCACGAGCCGCGGCGCCGACGGCCGCCCCGAGTATGTGCGGGAGGCCGTGGAAGGCAGCCTCAGACGATTGGGCACCGACCATATCGACCTCTACTACCAGCACCGTGTCGACCCCGGGGTACCCATCGAGGAGACCGTCGGTGCCATGGCCGAGCTGGTACGGTCCGGCAAGGTACGCTACCTGGGCCTGAGCGAAGCCTCGGCCGACACCCTGGAGCGCGCCCACAAGGTCCACCCGATCACCGCCCTGCAAAGCGAATACTCGCTGTGGACGCGCGACCCGGAAGAAAACGGCGTACTGGACACCTGCCGCCGCCTCGGCGTCGGCTTCGTTCCCTACAGCCCGTTGGGGCGCGGCTTCCTCACCGGCGCGCTGAAAAGCCCGGAAGATTTCGCCGAGGATGACTACCGCCGCTCCAGCCCACGCTTCAGCGGGGAAAACTTCGCCAGAAACCTGCAACTGGTGGAGAAAATCGGCGAATTGGCCAACGCCCGTGGTGTGAAGCCCGCGCAACTGGCCTTGGCCTGGGTGCTGGCACAGGACGAGCATCTGGTACCGATTCCGGGTACCAAGCAGCGCAAGTACCTGGAAGAAAACGTCGCCGCCCTGGCGCTGGAGCTCAGCGCCGGGGAACTGGCCGGGATCGACGCCATCTTCCCCGCCGGGGCCGCCACGGGCGGGCGCTACAGCGAAGAGGTGATGCGCCTGATCCAGTGAACCGGCGCCCCGCGAGCGAGCGCCAGCGGTTATGCTGGCGCTCATCCGGCGGAGGCCCCATGCGACGCATTCTTTCCATCCTGCTGCTCTCCCTGTCCGGCGCCGCTCTGGCGCACGAACAGTGCCGGGTCAGCGCCATCGACAGCGGCGACCGGCTCACCTGCCGGGGCGACGACGGCCTGTCCCGGAGCATCCATCTGCGCGGCATCGAGGCGCCGGGCGAGCCATTCGCCCAGCGTGCCCGGGAAACCCTGCAACGGCTGACCCTGGGCCGGACGGCCAGCCTGCGCGCGGCGCAACGCCAAGCGGACGGCACGCTGCGCGCAGCCGTCTGGGTCGAACCGGCGGACTGCCCCGGCTGCGGCCAGACCCTGGATGCCGGGCGCGCGCTCTTGAGCGTCGGCCTGGCGCGCTGGCGGTCGGCCGACGAGCAGGACGCCGAGGAGCAAGGCCAGTACGCGTTCGAGGAACAGGAAGCGCGGGCGCGCCGCATCGGCCTCTGGCGCGCGCCCTGAGGACTCAGCGCTCCGCGCGGAAACGCAAGTACTCGACCACCTCGTCCTGGGTGCCTCGGAACTCGATGCGCGAATCCTTGCTCTCGCGCTGGAAGGCGTACATCGGGTCGTAGTACTCGCCCAGCAGCCCCTCGATCCAGCCCCGGTGCAGGTCCACCGCGCCGCTGCGCTTCTGCTCTTCCAGGGCGGCATCCATGATCGCCGCCAGGCGCTGGTAGCGCTCGCCACCCAGGCGCTTGACGATCCCCGACAGGCTCTTGCGCAGGTAGGCGGCAAAGGAATCGAAACCACCCTCCTCGCCGACCACCTGCATGTGGTCGGCGCACAGGTCGATCACGTAATCCTTGAGGATGCGCTCCACACGCTGTTCGAAGCGGTCCTCCAGCCACACCAGCGGGTAACGTTGCATGCCCTGGTACAGCTCCAGCGGCACCGAGCAGCTGCCGACGATACGGCCTTCGTCTTCCAGCACGAACTGCTCCATGCCGGCGTGGCGCTTCTTCAGGATGTCGATGGCCAGGCGGTTCTCGAAATCGATCTGCGCCGGCTGCGGCGTGGCACGGCGACCGAAGGCGGAGCCCCGGTGGTTGGCGTGGCCTTCCAGGTCGAGACTGTTGGCCAGTTGGGCGATCACCTCGGTCTTGCCGGTGCCGGTCAGGCCGCCCACCAGCACGAACTGGCACTCTTCCACCGCCGCCTGGGTAGTGTCGAAGAGGAAGCCGCGCATCGCCTTGTAGCCGCCGACCACACGCGGGTAATCGATACCGGCCTCGCTCTTGAGCCACTGCTGGGTGATCTGCGAACGCAGGCCGCCGCGGAAGCAGTACAGATAACCTTCGGGATTCGCCTTGGCGAACGCCGCCCAGGCCTCGATGCGCTCGGCCTTGAGCTTGCCCATGACCAGCTCGTGGCCCAGGGCGATGGCCGCCTGCTGGCCGTTCTGCTTGTAGCAGGTGCCGACCTTCTGCCGCTCGCTGTCGTTCATAAGCGGCAGGTTCACGGTGTGCGGGAAGGCACCCTTGTCGAACTCGACCGGGGCACGCACGTCCATCATTTTAACGTCGCCGAGGAACAGCTCGCGGTAGTGGCGGGTGTTGTCGCGCATCAGGCCACCTCGACCGCGTGACGCTGTCGGCCGACCAGTTCGCCGATGGGCGCGAGGTCCAGGCTCAGCTCGCCGGCGGCGGCAAGGAACTGCGCCTCGCCCTCCGGCGCCACGGCCACCAGCAGGCCACCGCTGGTCTGCGGGTCGCACAGCAGCAGCTTGTGCAGCTCCGGCAGCGGCGCGATGCGCTCGCCGTAGCTGTCGAAGTTGCGCAGGGTGCCGCCGGGCACGCAACCGGCTTCCAGGTAGTGCTCGACACTGGCCAGGCGCGGTACCGCATCGTAGCGGATGCGCGCGGTCAGGCCGCTGCCGTCGGCCATTTCCACCAGGTGGCCGAGCAGGCCGAAGCCGGTGACGTCGGTCATCGCCTTCACCCCGTCGAGCTTGCCGAAACGCGCGCCCGGCTTGTTCAGGGTGCACATCCAGTCGCGGGCGAGGCCCACGTCCTCGGCGCGCAGCTTGGCCTTCTTCTCGGCGGTAGTGAGGATGCCGATGCCCAGCGGCTTGGTCAGGTACAGCTTGCAGCCTTCGCTGGCGGTGTCGTTGCGCTTCATGAAGCGCTTCTCGACCATGCCGGTCACCGCCAGGCCGAAGATCGGCTCCGGCGCGTCGATCGAGTGGCCGCCGGCCAGCGGGATGCCGGCTTCGTCGCAGACCTTGCGGCCGCCGGCTATCACCTCGCGGGCGATTTCCGGCGCCAGCACGTTCACCGGCCAGCCGAGGATGGCGATCGCCATCAGCGGGTCGCCGCCCATCGCATAGATATCGCTGATGGCGTTGGTGGCAGCGATGCGGCCGAAGTCGAAGGGATCGTCGACGATCGGCATGAAGAAGTCGGTGGTGGACACCACGCCGCGCTCGGCGTCGATAGCATAGACAGCAGCGTCATCGCGCGAGGCGTTGCCCACCCACAGGTTCGGGTCAAGGTTCTGCGCGCCGCTGCCGGCGAGGATGACCTCCAGGACCTTGGGGGAAATCTTGCAACCACAGCCGGCGCCGTGGCTGTATTGGGTCAGGCGGATCGGTTCGCTCATCGCGGACTCCGGCGAAGGAAAAACAGGCGACAATTCTAGCAAAGCCGACCTTGGCGGCGCTTGTCCCCGGGCGTATCGTCGAAATGTTTCGCAAGGGGGGAATTACCCGATGTCAAAACAGATTGCGCTGGTGCTCGGTTCCGGCGGAGCGCGCGGCTACGCGCATATTGGCGTGATCGAGGAGATCGAACGGCGCGGCTACGAGATCGTCTGCATCGCCGGCTGCTCGATGGGTTCGGTGATCGGCGGCATCTACGCCGCCGGCAAGCTGGAAGAGTACCGCGACTGGGTGGAGAGCCTGGATTACCTGGACGTGCTGCGCCTGCTCGACGTGAGCTTCCGCCTCGGCGCCATCCGTGGCGAGCGGGTTTTCGGCAAGATCCACGAGATGCTCGGCGAGGTCGATATCGAGGACCTGCCGATTCCCTACACCGCCGTCGCCACCGACCTCACCAACCAGCAGGAAATCTGGTTCCAGGAAGGCTGCCTGCACCAGGCCATGCGCGCCTCGGCGGCGATCCCCAGCCTGTTCACCCCGGTCATGCAGGGCTCGCGCATGCTGGTGGACGGCGGCCTGCTCAACCCGTTGCCGATCGTCCCGGTGGTTTCGACCCACGCCGACCTGATCGTCGCGGTCAACCTCAACGCCACCAACCAGCGCCAGTATTCGCTGCCGGTGATCGAGCGCCCGCCAGCCCTCATGGGCCGCTTCGACGCGGTGATCGGCAGCCTGAGCAACAAGCTCAGCTTCTTCCGCCGCCAGGGCGGCGACGCCGAAGCGCCGCCGGAACTGCTGCCCGACGCCCTGCTCCACCCGGTGCCGGCCCTCGCCGAGCAACCGGCCGAGCCGGAAATGCAGCAACCGGCCGCCGCGCCCCTGGCCAAGGGCTCGCCGCGTTCGGCCACCGGCAGCCAGGTGATCGACAGCAGCAGCCCGGCATCCCTGCTGGAACTGGTCAACCAGAGCTTCGAGGTGATGCAGACCTCGCTGGCGCAGTACAAGATCGCCGGATACCCGCCGGACATCCTGATCAACGTGCCCAAGCGCGTGTGCCGCTTCTTCGAGTTCTACAAGGCCCCGGAACTGATCGCCCTCGGCCGGCAGATCGCCAGCGACACGCTGGATCGGTACGAGGAGGAGAATCAGTACTGACCGGCTGATCCGCTGCCATGCGGTTCGCGAGCAAGCTCGCTCCTACAGGACCTCGCCGCTCGGCTCTTCGTAGGACCGAGGGGGACGCCTAGTCCTTGCTGGCGAACCGTTTCCCCCCCGTACTGAAGCCGTTCATCCTAAGGATCAACCTTCGCGCAAGCGATAGCCGACGCCGGCCTCGGTGACGATGAAGCGCGGCGTCGCCGGGTCATCGGCGAGCTTCTGCCGCAGATGCCCGACCACTACGCGGAGGTAGTGGGTATCCTCGGTATGGGTCGGCCCCCAGATGTCCTTGAGCAGTTGCTGCTGGGTCACCACCCGGCCAACGTGACGCGCCAGGGTCGAAAGCACGGCGTATTCCTTGCGGGTCAGCGAGACTTCGGCGCCGTCCAGCAGCACCCGGCGGTAGGAGAAATCCACGCTCAACGGGCCGACCGCGACCAGCACTTCCTGGGTCTCGCCACTGCCGCCCTGGCGCAGCAGCACGCGGATGCGGGCGAGGAATTCCTGGATGCCGAACGGCTTGGTCACGTAGTCGTTGGCACCGCTGTCCAGCGCCAGCACCTTCTCGCTTTCGCTGGCGCGCACCGAGAGCACCAGCACCGGCACCTGCGACCACTCGCGCAGTTCGCGCAGCACGTCCTGGCCGTCCTTGTCCGGCAGGCCGAGGTCGAGCACGACGAGGTCCGGTCGGCCCAGAGCAGCCTGGGCCAGGCCCTCCTCGCCGGTGCTGGCTTCGAGCACCTTGTAGCCGCCGGCGCTGAGGCTGATGCGGAGGAACTTGCGGATCTGCGGTTCGTCGTCGACGACCAGGATAGTGGCGGCGCTGGCGTTCATCGGGGAGCTGGACTGGCTGGCGAGGCCGTTCAGCTTGAGCCTTTCAGACAGCGGCATCAAGCTGCTCCAGGTCCGGCTGCTGCTGCAACGGCAGGTGCAGCACGAGGGTGGTGCCGCGCCCGTCGATGCCGTCCTCGACGGTGATCCGCCCGCCGTGGGCGCCGACCATGCCCTGGCAGATCGCCAGGCCCAGCCCGGTACCCTGCCCGCCACGGTCGCCGCGCGCGGCGGTGTAGAACATGTCGAAGATCTTCTCGCGCTCGGCCGGCGGAATGCCCGGTCCTTCGTCGCTGACCGAGAAGCGCAGTTCCTCTTCGTTCGCCTCCACCGCCACCCGCAGGCGCCCTTGCGGCGGCGAGAAGCGCGCGGCGTTTTCCAGCACGTTGACCAGCGCCTGCTCGATCAGCGCCGCATGCACGTAGAGCAGCGGCAGCTCGGGCGGCACGCGGGTTTCCACGCGGTACGGGGCAACCACCGCGCGCAGGCGGTTGAGCGCGCTGCCGACGATGTCGCCGGGCGACACCCAGTCGCGCGACAGCTTCAGGCCGCCGTGGCCGAGGCGGGTCATGTCCAGCAGGTTCTGGATGTAGCGGTCCAGGCGCTCGGCCTCGTCGCGGGTGCTTTCCAGCAGTTCGCGACGGTCGTCGGGCGGAATCGCGTCACCCAGAGCCAGCAGGCTGTCGATGGCGCCGCGCATGGAAGTGAGCGGCGTGCGCAAATCGTGGCTGACCGAGGCCAGCAACGCGCTGCGCAGTTGTTCGGTTTCGCCGTGCAGGCGCGCGGCCTCCAGGTCCTCGGCCAGGCGCGCGCGAGCCAGGGCCTGGCCCAGCGGCTGGCCGAGGGCGGCGAGCAGGCGGCGACGCGAACCGGGCAACGGCTGGCGGTCGCGCGGGCTGACGCCCAGCAGCGCCAGCGGGCCGTCCTCGCCGGACAGCGGCCACCACCACCAGCGCCCGCCCGGCAGCGTGCCGGTGCCCAGGCCTGCGGGCTGGTCATGCTGCCAGGCCCAGTCGGCGGCGGCGCGTTCCTGGTCGTCCAGCGGGCGGCTCAGGCCTCCCTCCACCTTCCACTCGCCGTGGGCTTGTCCGAGCAGGCAGATGTCCAGCCCCTCCCAGCCGCCCAGCTGCTGCGCGGCAGCGGCCATCACTGCCTTGCGGTCAGTGGCGGCGGTCAGCTTGCGCGACAGTTCGAGCATCTGGCTGGTCTCTTCCTGCGTCTCGCGCAGCGCCTGCAGTTGCCGGCGCTGGCGGGCCGCGAGGTTGCCGGTGAGGCCGGCCATGAGCAGGAAGAACAGCAGGGTCAGCACGTCTTCTTCGCGCTGGATGGAGAAGGAGAAGTGCGGCGGGATGAACAGGAAGTCGTAGGCCAGGAACGACAGCACCGCGCACGCCAGCGCCGGGCCGAGGCTGCTGCGCACCGCCACCAGCAGGACGGCGGCGAGGAACACCAGGGAAATGTTCGGCAGCTCCAGAACACTCGCCACGGCCCAGGCCAACGCGCTGGCGCCCGCCGCGGCCAGTGCGGCCAGCAGATAGCTGCCCCAGGGCCAGGGGGATTGCGGACGGGCTTTCGGCGGAGCGAGATCGGCCTCGCTGTCGAGCACACTGACTTCCAGCCCATCGCCCAACCGCAGTAGACGCGCCGCCAGCCCGCCGCCGAACAGCCGGCGATGCCAGCGCTGTCGCGAGCGCCCCACCAGCAAGAGCGTGGCGCGACGTTCCTTGGCATGTTCGACCAGGGTGCGCGCCACTTCGCCGCCGCGCAGTTCCACCACGTCGCCCCCCAGACGTTCGGCCAGCTGCTGGGCGTTTTGCAGTTGCATGCGCGACTCTTCGCTGCGCGCTTCGCCGGTATCCACATGCACCAGCGACCACGGCAGGTGCCGGCGCTCGGCCACGCGGCAGGCGTGTCGCACCAGGCGCTCGGCATTGTGTTCGCCGTCCACGCCGACCAGCATGCGCCCGCGCACGGCTGGCGCCTCGCCGCCCTGCTGGCGATAGCGATGGGCCAGGTCGGCATCGACCCGCGCGGCGGCGGTCTGCATGGTCAGTTCGCGCAGCGCGGTGAGGTTGGTCTGGCTGAAGAAGGCGTCGATGGCGGCGCGCGCCTGTTCGGGCACGTAGACCTTGCCTTCGCGCAGGCGCTCGAGCAGTTCGCGCGGCGGCAGGTCCACCAGCAACAGGTCGTAGGCCTCCTGCAGCACCCAGTCGGGCACGGTTTCGCGCACCTGTACGCCGGTGATGTCGCGCACCTGGTCGTTGAGGCTTTCCAGGTGCTGTACGTTGACCGTGGTGTAGACGTCGATGCCGGCCGAGAGCAGTTCCTGGATGTCCTGCCAGCGCTTGGCGTGGCGGCTGCCGGGGGCGTTGCTGTGGGCCAGCTCGTCGACCAGCGCCAGTTGCGGCGGATCGGCCAGCAGGCCGTCGAGGTCCATCTCTTCCAGGGTGATGCCACGGTAGACCGAGCGCTTGAGCGCCTGCTGCGGCAGGCCGGCGAGCAACGCCTCGGTCTCGGCGCGACCGTGGGTTTCGACGATGCCCACGCGCAGGTTCACGCCCTGGCGCGACTGCCCCTGGGCCGCCAGCAGCATGGCGTAGGTCTTGCCGACCCCAGGCGCGGCGCCAAGGAATACCTTCAGGCGGCCACGGCCCATGCTCGGCAAGTCGGCAAGCAGGGCGTCGGCGCGGTTGGGGTCGGTCATGGGGCTATCCTCGGAGCGCTTTCGGCACTCGCTTCATGTCATTGGAGTGAGCCGGCAAAGCCCCTCACCCCAGCCCTGGCTACGCGCCCCGCTCCAAAGGGAGAGGGGGTTGCCCGAGACGCGCAGGAAACATCATCCCACGGCCCGGACCGCAGTGGCGCTGGAGTCTAGCGAGGCTGGCTGGCCAGGACCATGTTCAGCGCCAGCACGTTGACCACGGCGGGGCCGATCAGCGGACGCTCGGTGTTGGCTTCCACCAGCTTCTCCAGGCTCGCCGCCGGTACGCCGCGCTCCAGCGCAATGCGCGGCACCTGGTACAGCGCAGCGGCGGGCGGCAGTTGCGGGTCGAGGCCGCTGCCGGAGGTGGTGACCAGCGCCAGCGGCACCGGCTGCGCGCCGACCTGCTGGGCGGCGGCGTCCTTGGCGATGCGTTCGGCCAGCGCCGGGTTGCCGGGCGCAAGGTTGCTGGCGCCGCTGGAGACGGTGGCGAAGTCGCCGGCCGAGGGCCGCGAATGGAACCACTGAGCGCCGTCGAACTTCTGCGCGATCAGCGCCGAGCCGCGCACGTTGCCCTGGTCGTCGCGCACCAGGCTGCCGTTGGCCTGGTCGTGGAAGGCAACCTGGGCGATGGCGGTGACGGCCAGCGGATAGGCGATGCCGGTGACGGCGCTGAGCAGGATCAGCGAGGCGATGGCAGGGCGGAGTTGCTTGAGCATTTTGGGTGATCCTCTGTTGGGTTGGGAGCGAGGGATTGCCCTCACCCCGGCCCTCTCCCAGAGGGAGAGGGTGTTGCTCGGTGCATCCGGCCAGATCGAGGCTGGCCGTGATCTGTAGGAGCGAGCTTGCTCGCGAACCGCCCGAGCGCCTGAGCTGCCGGGAAATCCGTTCGCGAGCAAGCTCGCTCCTACACCGGTCAAGCCAGACCGATGGCGACCAGGATCATGTCGATCAGCTTGATCCCCACGAACGGCGCCAGCAGCCCGCCGACGCCGTAGATCAGCAGGTTGCGCCGCAGCAGCTGCGACGCGTCGCTGGCCTGCACGCGCACGCCGCGCAGGGCCAGGGGGATCAGCGCGACGATGATCAATGCGTTGAACACGATGGCCGAGAGGATGGCGCTCTGCGGGCTGGCCAGCTTCATCACGTTGAGCACGCCCAGTTGCGGGTAGATGCCGGCGAACAGCGCGGGGAGGATGGCGAAGTACTTGGCCACGTCATTGGCCACCGAGAAGGTGGTCAGCGCGCCACGGGTCACCAGCAGTTCCTTGCCCACCTGCACCACGTCCAGCAGCTTGGTCGGGTCGCTGTCCAGGTCCACCAGGTTGGCGGCCTCGCGGGCGGCCTGGGTGCCGTCGTTCATGGCCATGCCGACATCGGCCTGAGCGAGTGCGGGAGCATCGTTGGCGCCGTCGCCGCACATGGCGACCATGCGCCCCTCGCCCTGCTCCTGGCGGATGCGCGCCAGCTTCTTCTCCGGCGTGGCTTCGGCGATCACGTCGTCCACCCCCGCTTCTGCAGCGATGGCGGCAGCGGTGAGCGGGTTGTCGCCAGTCACCATCACGGTACGGATACCCATGCGGCGCAGTTCGGCGAAGCGCTCGCGGATACCCGGTTTGACCACGTCCTTCAGGTGGATGGCGCCCAGCAGCTTGCCGTCGGCCACCACCAGCAGCGGCGTGCCGCCGCTCTGGGCGATGCGCTCGATCTCCTTGGCCAGGCTCTCGGGCATCTGCGTGCGGTCCAGGCCGACGAAGGCCAGCGCGGCATCCACCGCGCCCTTGCGGTACACGTGCCCGTCGATGTCGATACCCGACAGGCGCGTCTCGGCGCTGAAGGCCACCGGGCTCACACGGTTGCGCTCCGGCTCGGGCAGGATGATCTGCGCCCGCAGGAACTCCACGATCGACTTGCCCTCGGGCGTGTCGTCGGCCAGCGATGCGAGGAACGCACCCTCGGCCAGTTCCAGCGGCTGCACGCCGGGGGCGGTGTGCAGCGCGCTGCAGCGACGGTTGCCGAAGGTGATGGTGCCGGTCTTGTCGAGCATCAGCACGTGCACGTCCCCCGCCGCTTCCACGGCGCGGCCGGACTTGGCGATGACGTTCAGGCGCACCAGGCGGTCCATGCCGGCGATACCGATGGCCGAGAGCAGGCCGCCGATGGTGGTGGGGATCAGGGTCACCAGCAGCGCCACCAGGAACACCAGCGGCAGGTTGCCGCCGGCGAACAGGGCGAACGGCTTCAGGGTGACGACCACCAGCAGGAAGATCAGCGTCAGGCCGATCAGCAGGATGTCCAGCGCCACTTCGTTGGGGGTCTTCTGGCGCTTGGCGCCTTCCACCAGGGCGATCATGCGGTCGAGGGTGGATTCGCCGGGGTTGGCGGTGATCTTCACCAGCAGCCAGTCGGACACCAGCCGGGTGTTGCCGGTCACCGCCGAGCGGTCGCCGCCGGATTCGCGGATCACCGGCGCGGACTCGCCGGTGATGGCGGCCTCGTTGGCCGCCGCCACGCCCTCGATCACCTCGCCGTCGCCGGGGATCAGCTCGCCGGCTTCGACACGCACCACATCACCCTTGCGCAGGCTGCTGGCGGCGACCTTCTCGAAATTGCCGCTGGCGCTCCGGCGCAGGGCCTGCAGGCCCTGGGTGCCAGCCTTGAGGCTGTCGGCGCGGGCCTTGCCACGGCCCTCGGCAAGAGCCTCGGCGAAGTTGGCGAAGAGCACGGTGAACCACAGCCAGACGGCGATCTGCACGGCGACGAAGGTGGGCACCGACTCGCCGCCCACGGCGCCCGACGCGCCCGCCACGCAAAGCACGCTGGTCAGCACGGCGGTCAGGGCCACCACCAGCATCACTGGCGAACGTTGCAGCTGGCGCGGGTCGAGCTTGACGAAGGCCTGCGCCAGCGCCGGCTTCCACAGGGCGGACAGCGCGGTGGTCGGGCGTTTCTCGACGGCCTTGTTCAGGGCCAGTTCCTGGGTTTTCGCATTCATGGAGGCGGCTCCTCAGAAGCCAAGCGTCAGGTGATCGGCCACCGGGCCCAGCACCAGCGTCGGCAGGAAGTTCAGGCCGCCCACCAGCAGGATGGTGGCGGTCAGCAGGCTGACGAACAGCAGGCCGTGGGTCGGGAAGCTGTTGGGACCCACCGGCGTGGCCTTCTTCGCCGCCAGGCTGCCGGCGATGGCCAGCACCGGGAGGATGTAGCCGAAGCGGCCGATCAGCATGGCCAGGGCGATCATCAGGTTGTGGAACGGGGTGTTGGCGCCGAACCCGGCGAAGGCAGAACCGTTGTTCGCGGTGCCGGAGGTATAGGCGTAGAGCAGTTGACTGAAGCCGTGCGGGCCAGGATTGGTCACCGCCGACGCCGGGCCCGGCAGGCTGGCGGCGATGGCGCCGAGCACCAGCACGCCCACCGGCATCACCAGCAGGGTCGCCACCAGCAGGCGGACTTCGCGGGCTTCGAGTTTCTTGCCGAGGTATTCCGGAGTGCGGCCGACCATCAGCCCGGCAAGGAACACCGCGATCAGGACGAACAGCAGCATGCCGTAGAGGCCCGCGCCGACGCCGCCGAAGATCACTTCGCCGAGCATCATGTTGATCATCGCCACCATGCCCGACAGCGGGTTGAGGCTGTCATGCATGGCGTTCACCGAACCGTTCGAGGCAGAGGTGGTGGTCACCGACCAGAGCACGCTGGCGGTGGTGCCGAAGCGGCTTTCCTTGCCCTCCATCGGCGCGCTCTGCTCCACCGGCAAGGCACTGAGTGCCGGGTTCGGCTGGTACTCGGCCCACAGCGAAGTCCCCAGGCCAAGACAGAACAGCACCAGCATGCAGCCGAGGATCGCACGGCTCTGGCGCAGGTCCTTGACGTAGTGGCCGAAGGTGAACACCAGCGCCGCCGGGATCAGGATGATCGACGCCACTTCGAACAGGTTGCTCCAGATGGTCGGGTTCTCGAACGGGTGCGCCGAGTTCACGCCGAAGAAGCCGCCGCCGTTGGTGCCCAGCTGCTTGATGGCGATCTGACTGGCCGCCGGCCCCAGCGGGATGGGCTGCTCGGTCCCCTGCACGGTCAGCGCGTGGGCGTAGTCGAGGAAGGTCTGCGGCACACCCTGCCAGACCAACAGCAGCGCCAGCAGCAGGCACAGCGGGATCAGCCCGTAGAGGGTGGCGCGAGTCAGGTCGACCCAGAAGTTGCCCAGGCTGTTCGTCGACTTGCGCGCGATGCCGCGGGCCAGCGCCACCAGCACGGCCAGGCCGACGGCGGCGCTGACGAAATTCTGCACGGTCAGGCCGAGCATCTGGCTCAGGTAGCTGAGCGACGCCTCGCCGCTGTAGGCCTGCCAGTTGGTGTTGGTGACGAAGCTCACCGCGGTATTGAACGCCAGCGTCCACTCCAGGCCCGGCAGATGCTGAGGGTTGAGCGGCAGCAGACCCTGCAGCAGCAGGATCGAGAACAACAGGAGCAGCCCGGCCAGGTTGAAGGCCAGCAACGCCAGGGTGTAACCCTTCCAGTCCTGCTGGACGTCGGGGTCGATGCCGCAGGCGCGGTAGATCGCCCGCTCCACGGGCAGGAAGACCGGGCTGAGGAAGGTGCGCTGCCCCTCCATCACCTTGTAATAGAAACGCCCGAGGAACGGCGCCGGCACCAGCACCAGCGCCAGGAAGACGACGATCAGCAACAGATCATGGCTGTTCATGGCCACCCCTAGGAACGATCGGCGCGCAGCAGCGCCACCAGCAGATAAATGAACAGTCCCGTGGCCAGGACCAGGGACACTCCGTCGAGCACGCTCATGGCTTCTCTCTCCTTCATGCGACTCTTGCCGCCTGCCGGAAATTTTCCGCAAGGACGGCGTAAAGGAGCGATTCCCGAAGCCCCGGCGAGGCATAAAGAAAACGTAAAAGACCACCCTGGCAGCCACTGGAAGCCCTTCGCGACAAGGCCGCCACCCGGCCCGCGTCAGGTAGACGTCCCCGCATTTGCAACCGCCCCCGGCCATGCCCTAGGCTTGGCTTCTTCACATTCATCCGATGATTGGATGTTTCCATGCCCAGCCCCATTCAGAAGCGCTCGCTGGTGGATATCGCCCTCGAGCAGATCCGCCTGCGCATCGATGACGGCACCTGGCCCCTGGGCCAGCGCCTGCCACCGGAACCCGAACTGGCCGAGTCACTCGGCATCAGCCGCAATACCGTGCGCGAAGCGGTACGGGTGTTGACCTTCTCCGGCGTGCTGGAAGTCCGCCAGGGCGACGGCACCTACGTACGCGCCTGCGCCAAGAAGCCAGCCGGCTGGCCGCCGAGCGCCGCACCGAGTCGGACATCCTGGCCCTGCGCGAGGCGCTGGAGGCCTCCGCCATTCGCCACGGCGGTGCCCTGGACGACTACATCGTCCATGACCTGATCTTCCACCAGCGTGTGGTGGACAGCGCCCACAACCCGGTGCTCAGCGAGCTCTACCGCTACTTCTCGCAGGTGATCCGCGCAGGCCTGGAACGCACCATCGGCGACCCCAGCCGACCGCAGCCGAGCTTCGAACTGCACCGCGAGCTGCTCGATGCCATCGAGCGCGGCGATGCCGAGGCCGCCGCCCGCGCCAATCGCGCCCTGCTGATCTGACGTTCTCTGTCTTTTGCCGGAATGCCCACCATGTCCCTGCCCCACGATCCACACGAAGCCGAACACAAGCGCTCCTGCCCCCCGGAGGAGCTGCTGGTCGACGCCGAGGCCAACGACGAACCAACGCCCCCAGCTCAACCGCCGCGCCCCTGGCTGCTGCTCCTGGGCCTGGTGCTGGTGGCGCTGAACCTGCGCCCGGCGCTGTCCAGCCTCGCCCCGCTGCTCAACACCGTCCGCGACGGTACCGGCCTGTCGGCCGCCGCCGCCGGTCTGCTGACCACCCTGCCGGTGCTCTGCCTGGGCCTGTTCGCCCCGCTGGCGCCGATGCTCGCCCGCCGCCTCGGCGCCGAGCGCACGGTGCTGCTGATCCTGCTCAGCCTGGCCGCCGGCATCGTGCTGCGCAGCCTGTTCCCGGTGGCCGGGCTGTTCCTTGGCAGCCTGGTGGCCGGCGCCAGCATCGGCATCATCGGCGTGCTGTTGCCGGGCATCGTCAAGCGCGACTTCCCGCACATCGCCGGGACCATGACCGGCGTCTACACCATGGCGTTGTGCCTGGGCGCCGCCACCGCCGCCGGCGCCACCGTGCCGCTGGCCGGGCTGATGGGCGACAGCTGGCAACCGGCGCTGGCCTTCTGGGCGCTACCGGCGATCCTTGCCGCGCTGGTCTGGCTGCCGCAGACCCGGCAGAACCACCACGCCCACCGCGCGGTGTACAAGGTGAAGGGCCTGTGGCGCGACCCGCTGGCCTGGCAGGTCACCCTGTACATGGGGCTGCAGTCGTCACTGGCCTACATCGTCTTCGGCTGGGTGCCGTCGATCCTCATCGACCGCGGCCTGAGCCCGACGGAAGCCGGGCTGGTGCTGTCCGGTTCGGTGATGGTGCAACTGTTCAGCGCCCTGGCCGGCCCCTGGCTGGCCACCCGTGGCAAGGACCAGCGCCTGGCGGTGGTGATCGTCATGAGCCTGACCCTGGCGGGCCTGCTCGGCCTGCTCTACGCACCGCTTTCGGGCATCTGGGGCTGGGCAGTGGTGCTCGGCCTCGGCCAGGGCGCCACCTTCGCCATCGCGCTGGCGCTGATCGTGCTGCGCTCGCCGGACGCCCACGTCGCCTCCAACCTCTCCGGCATGGCCCAGGGCGTGGGCTACACCCTGGCGGCCTGCGGACCCTTCCTGGTCGGCGTGGTGCATGACGTCACCGGCGGCTGGAGCGCGACCGGGGTGATCTTCGTGGTGGTCTCGGTCGGGGCGATCGCCTTCGGCCTGGGGGCTGGACGGGATCGCCTGGTGCAGGTGAAGAGCGAGCACGTGTAAAGCGCATTTCTGTAGGCGCGAGGGGGACGCCTGGTTCTTGCTCGCGAACAAATTTCCCGGCGACATCGGTGTTGGGCGGTTCGCGAGCAAGCTCGCTCCTACAGGTATTCATCCTGCAGCGTGGGGTGCAGCGGCGGATCTTCGCGGACAAGGGCTAGGCGCCCCCGTCTCTCCTACGGGAGCGCAGCTTCCGCTCTGGCTCTGGCTCTGGCTCTGGCTCTGGCTCTGGCTCTGGCTCTTAACAGACTTCCAGAGAAACACCCGAGCACTCCGAACCGCCCCTTTCAGGAGGCCGAGTGGAATCGGAGTTTCAGGGGTTGAGCGGCATGGATGCCGCGAGAGCGCTGTCGGGCCAGGGATGGCCCGTCAGCGCGTGCCCCTGGAACTTCGATGGAGCGAGGGAAGTCCCGCGAAGCGGGACCCGGATGCAGGGGCAAGACCTTTGGTTACTTTCTGTCGTTTGAGAAAGTAACTCGCCCGAGGGGGCGAAATAAAATGTCCCCGAGCATGCCAAAGCGGCGCAGAATCACCCAGGCCCCAAGAGCATCGCGGACGGAGTCCGCTCCTACGATCTCTGGCCCCAAGCGAGCCATCAAACCCTCGGCGGCGACCGATCCGAACTGTCGATCCAGGCACTGATCAGGTTGTACACCACCGCCAGCAGCACCGGCCCGAGGAACAGGCCGATGAAACCGAAGCTGAGCAAACCGCCGAGCACGCCCAGCAGCACCACCACCAGCGGCAGGTTGCCGCCGCGGCTGATCAGGTAGGGCTTGAGGATGTTGTCCACGCCGCTGATCACGAAGAAACCCCAGATCGCCATGAACACACCGTAGCCGTAGCTCTCCTGGTAGAACAGCCAGATCGTCGCCGGCCCCCAGATCAGCGGCGGGACCATCAGCAGGCTGCAGACGAAGGTCAGCAGCCCCAGCACGAAAGGCCCCGGCACGCCGGCGATGAGGAGGCCGATGGTCGCCAGCACGCCCTGGGCGGCGGCGGTGCCGATCACGCCGTTGACCACCCGCTGCACGGTGCCGGCGATGATCTCCATGTACTGCGACGCCGCGTCACCGATCAGGCGCTGCAGCACGGCATGGGCGAAAGCCTGCAGGCGCAGGCCGTCGCGGTAGAAGAAGAAGATCAGCACCAGGCTCAGCACCAGCTCGAAAATCCCCGTGCCGAGCTTGGCGCTGCGCGCCAGCGCCCAGTTGCCGACCTCGCCCATGTACGGCTTGAGCGCGGAGAACATCGCCACGCCCTGCTGGTCGGCCTGGTACCACCAGCCCACCAGGCGATCGCCGATCAGAGGGACGCGGGCCATCCATTCCGGCGGCGGCGGCAGGCCGGAAACCTGCAGGTTCTTCACCAGTTCGACACCCTCGCGCACCCGGTCCACCAGACCGAAGCCCAGCCACACCAGCGGCAGGGCCACCAGCACGATCCAGCAGACGGTGAGCAGGCCGGCGGCGGCGGACTCCCGGCCATGCAGCAGTTGGGTGAGCAGACGCATCAGCGGCCAACTGGCGAAGGCCAGCACGGCGGCCCAGACCAGCGCCGACCAGAATGGCAGCAGCACCCAGATGCTGGCGGCGAGCAGGCCCAGCAGCAGCACGCGCAGCAGCAGGCGGTCATTGTCGAACATCGAGACTCCCGGTTATCGAAGACGGTGAGGCGTCCTTTCCAGAGCGCCTGCCTTCAGCGTAGGCGAATCAGCGCAGCCAGCTCAGGTGCAGGCCGTCGCTGTCATCCTTGCCCTGTTCCAGGCGCGCATCGCGCACGCCCTGGGCGGTGAGCGCGGCGCGCCAGTCGCCGGCGTGCTTTCCGGCCAGTTCGACGCGCACGCCGGTGTCCAGGCGCAGGGTGCGCACCAGCAGGTCGAGCCAGGCGCCGCCGGGCTGTTCCGGCACGTGGCTCAGGGTCAGCTCGCCGTTGGCCTTGAGCAGGCGCATCAGCGTGGACGGGCTGGGCAGCAGCTCGCCAAGGGCACTGCCGCTGTCCAACTGTTCGGCGTGCAGATAGGCACGGCGGTTGCCACGGGTGATGGTGTAGACCGCCAGCAGGCTGTTCTCCTGCGGCGCGGCGAGGCGCACCAGCAAATAGGCCTGCTGGTCGTCCGGACCGTAGAGCTTGGAATTGCCGAACACCGCGTTGGCCAGCAAGCTGCTGGAGCCGCAGTCGCGGCTTTCGCACCAGAACAGCGGCGTGGCATCGGCCTTGAGCAGGTCCTTGCGCGCGGCGGCGAAGGCGCTCTGGCTGGCGTCCTCGTCGGGCAGGCGATAGGTCACGGCGGTCAGCTCGCCAATGGCGCGCACCTCCCCTTCCATGCGCAGGCGGCCGCTGATACGACTGATCGAGCCCTGCGGATAGGTTCGCTCCTGGCTGGACGCCTGGTTGAAATCGACGATTTCCGAGCGCGGGAAGCGCGGCAGGATATCCAGGTCGTGACTGCCTTGCAGATCGCCGGCAAAGCTGCCGGCGCTGGCGGCAAGCAGGCCGCCGAACAGCAGGGAGTGAAGGCGCCGTGGCATCCGGGTCCTCTGCGCGTCGGTCTGGAAAGTCCCTTTGCAGCACGGGCGCGCGGCGGTTTGGATGTCGAGCATGCACAATCTCCCTGAAGCGATCCGTGCAGACTCGCGGCAGGCCCCGGTTTAGTCAAGCCAAAGGGCGCTACGGAGTGTTTCCCCGAGGGTGCCGGCGCAGTGCCCGCCGGCGCTGCCTCGAACAGGCTTTCAGGCCAGCAGGAAGGGCCGGAATACGGCGGCGACCGCCTCCGCGCCAGCCTCGTCATCCAGGTGCAGATGGTGCTGGCCGGGCAGTTCATGGATGTCGAAGGGGCGGTCTTCAAGCATCTCGCGGATCGCCGGCTCCACCGCCAACAGCCCCTGTTTCGCCAGCACCAGGCTGGTCGGGCACTGGACGGACTGGACGAATTGTCGCGCATGGGCGCGGGTCAGGCGCAGCGGCGACGGCAGGGTCAGGCGCGCGTCGGTGCGCCAGGTGTATCCGCCGGGCACCGGTACCAGGCCACGGGACGCCAACAGTTCCGACGCCTCGCGGCTGACCGCGCCGACGCCCTTCATGCGCGCTTCCACCGCACGGTCGATCGCCTCGTACACCGGCTTGCGCTTGTTCGGCAGCGCCAGTTGCGCCTGCAGCGCCTCGCCGAGCTTCTGCGGCGAGGTTTCCGCCTCTCCGGTGTAGGGCACAAGGCCGTCGATCAGCGCCAGGCGCTCGATGCGTTCGGGCATGGCACCGGCCAGCAGCACCGAGACAATGGCGCCCATCGAATGCCCGAGCAGGGTGAAGCGCTCCCAGCCCATCTGGTCGGCCACCATCAGCACGTCCAGGGCGTAGTCCCACAACAGGTAGCTGGCGCCCGGCGCGCGGTGCGCCGAGTGGCCGTGGCCGGCGAAGTCGAGGGCGAGGATGCGCAGGCCGGGCAGTTTCGGCGCCAGGCGGGCGAAGCTCATGGCGTTGTCCAGCCAGCCGTGCAGCGCAATCACCGGGCGGCCATCTTCCGGGCCGAACAGGTGAGCGGCCAGCTCGATATGCGGCAGGTTCAGGCGGATTTCCTGGACATGGGCGGTCATGGCGTTTCCTTATGATTTTCGCGCTGTTGCCAGCGGGCGAAGACGGTCTTGAGCAGCGCCGCGGTGTCCTGCGGGCGCTCCAGCGGGAACATGTGCCCCCCCGGCAGCGACAGGCTTTCGCCCATCGGGATGTGGCTGACCAGCCGCGCGTGATGCGGCAGCACCACGCGGCTGTGGCGGCCGCGCACCATCGTCAGCGGCACGGCCAGCTGCTTCGCGCGGCCGGGGCTGGTATGGGGGACGTTGCGGTAGATGGAGATTTCAGTGGCCGGGTCGAACTTCAGCCGCAGGCCCCTCGCGTCGGCCGGCGCCAGCCCGTGGCGCACGTAGGCTTCCAGGCAGTCGCGGTCGAAGCGCTTGAACAGCGGCTTGCCGGAGAAATATTCCAGCGCCTCGGCGAAATCGTCGAAGTCTTCACGACGGCCCAGGGTGCGGCCGGCGGGGGTCAGGCGGTCGATGAAACCGAAACGCTTGGCCGCGCGGATCACCCATTGGTCGGCCAGGGTCAGCAACGGCGAATCCAGCATCACCACGCCCCGATAGAACTCCGGACGGCGCAGCGCGGCGTGATAATGCAGCACGCCGCCCAGGGAATGGCCGACACCCCAGACTGGCTCATCCAGCCGTTCGAGATGATGCAGCAACTCAGCCACCAGGTTTTCCCAGTTGGCGTTCACCGGGAAGCGCGGATCGTGGCCGTGCATGTCCAACCGGTGGACCCGATAATCCGGCTCCAGCGCATCGAACAGTTTGCCGTAGGTGCCCGAAGGGAAGCCGTTGGCGTGGGCGAAGAAGACCGCTTGGGACATGCTGCGTGAACTCAGGGAAATGACAGCCTGAATTTTCCGACAGCAACCGGGGTGCGGCAATGACCCTCACTCCAACGAATGACGGCACTACGGCCAAAGTTCATGGCACTCCGGCGGATTTGCCTTGATCAGCCCCCAACGCACTCCGCGTTATCCGCCGCTTGTCTTCAAACCCAGTGCCCCGCCTGGTTCACCACGCTGAACAGGATGCCACCGGCCACCAACAGGAAGACCAGCCCGCAGGCGCCATCGATCACCGGCACCGCTCGCAGCAAGCGCTGCTGCCACTGCGGCCGGGTGAGGGTCACGCTGAGCAGGCTGAACCAGGCGAAGCCGGTACCGAACAGCATCGCCGCCACCGCGACCTTGCCGGGTGCGGACATGTCCGCCGGAATCAGGCTGCTGAGCAGCGCGAGGAAGAACACCAGTGCCTTGGGGTTGAACAGGTTGGTCGCCAACCCGCGCAGCCAGGGGCCGAGCGTCGAGTCCGGCAGCTCTCCGTCGATCCGCCCTGCCCCACCGGATTTGCGCAGCGCACGCAAGGCGCCGATGCCCAGCCAGCCGAGGTAGGCCGCGCCCACCAGTTGCAATGCGTTGAACAGCAGTGGCGAACGGCTGAGCAGCAGCGATACCCCGGTCAGCACCAGGGTGCCGTGGACCAGGATCCCGCAGGCCAGCCCCAGGGCGCTGAGCAGGCCGGCGCGACGCCCTTGGTGCAAGGCGGTACGCACCACCAGCGCGACGTCCGGGCCGGGACTGACCAGGGCGACCGCGAACACGGCGGTGAGCATGAGCAAGACGTGAACCTCCTGCATGGCGGGATTCTCCAATGGGAAAGGCGGAAGGGGGGAATCAGCGCTGACGCAAGCGTGCGGGCGGCAATCCGTAGGTCCGGCGGAACAGGCGGCTGAAGTGCGCCTGGTCATAGAAGCCCAGGCTCAGAGCAATCTCCGACAGCGGCTGGCCCTTGATCACCCGTGGCAGCGCGCGCTCCAGACGCAACTGGGTGAGCCACTGGTGCGGCGGCAATCCGCACTGGTGGCGGAAGCGGCGCAGCACCTGCCAGGGGCTGAGGTCGCAGAATCCGGCGATCTCTTCCAGGGTCGGCGGGGTTTCCAGACGCGATTCCAGCCACTCGCGGATGCGCGCCCAGGTCGACGCATCGAAGCCCTGCCCCGGCTCGCGGATACGCAGGCTGGAGGCGCGCTCCAGCAACGCGGCCAGTGCCTGCCAGAGCTGGCCTTCCTGGGCCAGGCGCTCACCGCCGAGCATCAGCGCGTGAGCACGCTGCAGCTCGACCTGCAGCAGCGGATCGCGAAGCTGCGCGGCGGTCAGACGCGGCGCGCCCTGGCGACCATCGCTGAAGGAGCGGCAGGCGTCATCCAGCCATTGCGGATCGATGGACAGCACGCGGATGCGGTAACCCTCGTCGCCTTCGCTGGCGCCATCATGGATGCTCTCGGGACTCATCAGCAGGATGTCGCCATTGCCGGCCAGCGAGCGCTCGCCGCGATGGGTGTAGCGCTGGCAGCCGCCCAGCATCAGCCCGACGTGGTAGTCGAGATGAAAATGCCGGGGAAAGGCGAAACGGCGGTACTCGGCGTCGATGAAACGGACGCCGGGCAGGCCGCTGCTGTGGTGTTCGATGCGTTCCATAGGCCCACTTTACCGACGCGGGAACCCTGGGTCTTGGACAAAATTGCGAGCGGGCGCCAAGCGGCACGGGATCTGTAGGAGCGAGCTTGCTCGCGAACCGCCCGATGCCCAGGTGCCCGGCATTGTTCGCGAGCAAGCTCGCTCCTGGCAAAAGCAAACCACTCGGCGCCCAACGCAACGGCTCAGCGCTCCAGCGGGACGATGGCCGTGGTCAGCCGGGAGATGCAGCTCGGCTTGCCATCCTCGCCATGCAGGCGGATTTCCCAGACGTGGGTCGAGCGGCCGATGTGCACCGCCTTGGCCACCGCCGTCACCCGCCCGCTGCGCAGGCCGCGCAGGTGGTTGGCGTTCACCTCCAGGCCGACGCAGTAGTGCTTGCCGGGGTCCAGGCACTGGTAGCTGGCGGTGGAGCCGACGGTTTCCGCCAGCACCACCGAGGCGCCACCGTGCAGCAGGCCGTAGGGCTGGTGAGTACGCGAATCCACCACCATGCTGGCAGTCATCGAGTCGTCGTCGAACGCCTCGAAACGGATGTCGAGGAGCTCGCCGATGGTGTTCTTCAACTGCGCGTTGAGCTGCTCCAGCGTAGGTGTGGTGTGCCAGATCATTGCGTTCCCCCTTGTTCAGTCATGCCACTGCACCGCCTCGCGGCGCTCCGCCCATTCATTGAAGCGCTGGCCGTAGGTACCTTCCACCACATTGCGCTTGATCTTCAGGGTCGGCGTGAGGAAGCCGTTGTCCACCGTCCAGGCATCGCGGACCAGCACCAGCCCGGCCAGCCGCTCGTGCTTGTCCAGGGCATTGTTCACCTCTTCCAGCAGCGTCCTCAGGCTTTGCTCCAGCTCGCCACGGGCGCCGTTGGCCGCTTCCTGCCGGCCGATGTCCGACAGCACGCACAGCCCCAGGGGCGCAATCAGGCCATCGCCGACCACGCAGATCTGCTCGATCCGCGAGTGCACGGCCAGGCGGTTCTCGATCGGCGCCGGCGCCACGTACTTGCCCTTGGCGGTCTTGAAGATTTCCTTGATCCGTCCGGTCAGGCGCAGGTTGCCGTCGGCGTCCTGCTCGCCCTTGTCGCCGGTGCGCAGGAAGCCGTCGCGGGTAATGGTTTCATCGGTGCGCTGCGGATCCTTGTAGTAGCCGAGCATGGTCGCGCCGCTGCGCACCTGCACCTCGCCCTCGTCGCTGATGCGTACTTCCACGCCGGGACTGTTGCGGCCGATCCAGCCCTTTTTCTGTTCGCCGGGCCGGCAGACGTGGGAGTAGCCGCAGTTCTCGGTCATGCCATAGACCTCCAGCACGTTCAGGCCCAGGCGCTGATACCAGTCGAGCAGCGCTTCGGGCACAGGCGCGGCGCCGCACAGTGCGTAGCGCACGGCATCCAGGCCGAGGCCGGCAAGCACCTTGCGGCTGACCAGGCGCCCGACGATGGGCAGGCGCAGCAGGCGCTCGAGCTTCTGCGCCGGCATCTGCGCATAAACGCCCATCTGGAACTTGGTCCAGATGCGTGGCACGCCGAAGAACACCGTGGGCCGCGCACGGCGCATGTCGGCGGCGAAGGTGTCCAGGCTTTCGGCGAAGAAGATCGTCTGCCCGGCGTAGATCGACGCCATCTGCACGAACATGCGCTCGGCCACATGACACAGCGGCAGGTAGGACAGCAGGCGGTCCTCCTCGCCGACACCGAACAGGTCGATGGCATGGCTGGCGGCGAAGGCGAAGTTGCCGAAGGTATGCATCACGCCCTTGGGCGTGCCGGTGGTGCCGGAGGTGTAGATGAGGGTTGCCAGGGTGGCGGCGTCCGGGCGCGGATCGTCACGGATCGGCGACTGCGCCTGGAGATCGGCCCATTGGTGATCGAAGCGCCCCGACGGATGCAGCGGCAGCGCCACGGTCGGCACACCCGGCGGAATGCCATCGACCATCGCCGGCCAGTCATCCAGCTTGCCGACGAAAGCCACCGCGGTTTCGGAGTGGCTCATCACCTGGCGCACGGAATCGGCGGTGAGGTTGGGGTACAGCGGCACGGATACGTGGCCGGCCATCCAAATGGCGATATCGGCGACGATCCAGTGCGCGCAGTTCTTGGAAATGATCGCCACGCGGCTACCCGGCGGCAGTTCCAGGCTGCGCAGCCAGGCGGCGGCACGGCGCGCCTGATCGCCCACTTCTCCCCAGGTGAGCGTCTGCACCTCGCCGCCGCCCTGCGGCTGTACGAGGTATGGCTTGTTCGGGTGACTCGTCTCGCGCTGATAGAACAGATCGAGCGGTAATCGGACTGCTTTAACCACGTGCCCCTCCTTTGTTGTTTTTTTCAGAGGTGTAGCTCAGAGGTATAGCGATGGATCAACCAAGCACTTGCTTGGTTGAATATTCCATGCACCGGCACGGCAGACAAGACTGATCGTGTGAAGTTTTGTAGGAAACCTCCTTCACGCCAAGCGCAGCCGCTCTGCCACGGGGCTCTCCGGCGAAACATCTGGCGACGATTTGCCCTGGAGCGGCGCCTCGCGTGCGCAGGCGCACTACCCTTGCAGGTAGCCCCCGACGGACATGCGCCATGCCGGAAGCCTTCCAGATACCGCCAGACCAACTCGAGCTGCTGCTGAACCTGCTGATCGCCACCCTCTGCGGCGGCCTGATCGGCCTCAACCGCGAGCTGCACAATCGCCCCGCCGGCCTGCGCACCCATGCCCTGACCGCGCTGGCCGCCGCGTTGGCGGTGGGCGTCATCCAGCAGATGCACCCCACCAGCATCGATGCCGCCAGCCGGGTGGTCCAGGGAGTGCTGACCGGCATTGGCTTCATCGGCGCCGGGGTCATCGTCCATCACGAACGCCGCTACCGCGTGGAAGGCCTCACCACCGCCGCCACCATCTGGGTGTCCTCCATGATCGGCATCGCCTGTGGCAGCGGCCACGTCCTCACAGCCGTCACCGGCGTAGTCCTGACACTCCTGGTCCTCAGCCTCGGCACCTGGCTGGAACACCACATCGACGCGCGCTTCCGCAAACCGCCGCCCACGCTGACGGACGACGATGAGCCGCCGAAATGAACAAGGCCCCTTCCGGGGCCTTGTTCATGGACAGTTGGCGCACTCAGCCGTGCCGTGGGTGGTGCAGCGACACCAGTTGCATCAGCCCCGCCACCGGGCATTCGCCCTCCAGCTCGGCCAGCGATGCGGTGCTGAAGGGCACCGCGTCATTGCGGCTACCGTGGACCAGCAGGCCGGCGAGGGAGCCGATCAGCGGCTGGTGGCTGACCAGCAGCAGGTTCCGCTCGTTGCGACCGTCGAGGAAGCGCAGGACATCCTTGGGGTCGTCGTCCGGGGTCAGCCAGGGCGCGGTGCCGACGGAGCCGTCGAAGCCCAGGGCTTCGCGGATCAGCTCGGCGGTTTCCTGAGCCCGCGCATAGGGGCTGGCGAGAATGCCATCGATCGGCTGGCCGGCGAGCTGGGCCGCACTCTTGAGCACTTCCTTGCGGCCGTGGGCGGTCAGGCGCCGGTCCGCATCGCGGCGGGCCTGCGGCTCGGCTTCGCCGTGGCGCAACAGCCAGAGCTTCACAGCCTGGGCTCTTCGTCGCGTGCCGGATGCTCGGCCGGCGGCACGCTGTGCGGCGGCTCGCCCTCGGGGGCGTGGGCGGCCGGCCAGTCGGCGAACGGCCAGGGTTTTTCCTCGGTCTGGAAGGT
This sequence comes from Pseudomonas sp. MT3, assembly GCF_054720805.1. Classification (NCBI taxonomy): domain Bacteria; kingdom Pseudomonadati; phylum Pseudomonadota; class Gammaproteobacteria; order Pseudomonadales; family Pseudomonadaceae; genus Pseudomonas; species Pseudomonas sp. MT3. Next base: position 9,143 of record NZ_JBTVPY010000021.1, on the reverse strand, counting down.
GCCGAAACGGCCGATCTGCGCGAAGTACTGGCTGAGGCTGTCGCCAAAGGCCATCAGGCTGCCGCTCGGCGCGCCGTAGATGATCCGGTAGATCAACTGCACCACCACGATGGCGCCGAGAAGGATTTCGGCGATGAACCAGACCAGGGCGAAGACCAGCATCCAGACGACTCGCAGGATGAGGGACTCTTTTTCCATACGCTCAGCGGACATGGGGTTGCCTCTCTCAGAAACCGGTGGTGGGAATGAAATCGACGTCGGTCTTCGGCTCGCCGTTCATCAGCGCCTCGATGACCTGCGCCAGGGTGCGGCCACCGAACAGGATGGCGTTCAGGCCGGCCACCAGCGGCATGTAGACCTGCAGCTCGTCGGCCTTGGCCTTGAGCACTCGCAGGGTATTCACGCCCTCGGCGGTCTCGCCCATGCGCGCCACGGCGTCTTCCAGGCTCAGGCCTTCGCCCAGGGCGAAGCCCACCTGATAGTTACGGCTCTTGGGTGACGAACAGGTGACGATCAGATCGCCCACCCCGGCCAGGCCGAGGAAGGTCATGGGGTTGGCGCCGAGCTTGACGGCGAAGCGGGTCATCTCCGCCAGGGCGCGGGTGATCAGCATGCCCTTGGTGTTCTCGCCCATGCCCAATGCTGCGGCCATGCCGGCGATGATGGCATAGACGTTCTTCAGCGCACCGCCCAGTTCGACACCGAAACGGTCGCTACTGGCGTAGACGCGGAAGGTACGGCCGTGCAGCGCTTCCTGCACGCGCTCGCAGAGCTCCTCGTCCTCGCTGGCGACCACGGTGGCGGTCAGCTCGTGCTCGGCGATCTCGCGCGCCAGGTTCGGCCCGGAGATCACCGCGATGCGGGATTTCGGCGCAATCTCTTCGAGAATCTGGCTCATCAGCTTGAAGGTCTGCGCCTCGATGCCCTTGGTCAGGCTGACCAGCATCTTGCCTGCCAGCTCCTCGCTACGGCCTTCCAGCACCTTGCGCAGCGCGCTGGACGGCACGGCGACGAAGATCATCTCGCACGCGGCCAGGGTCGCCGGCAGGTCGGTGGTTGGCTCGACACCCGCGTGAATCTTCACGCCCTTCAGGTAACGGGGGTTCTCCCGCAGGGTGCGGATCGCTTCGGCCTGTTCCTCGTCGCGCATCCACTGGCGAACGCGCTGGCCGTTCTCCGCCAGCAGATTGGCGAACGCGGTACCGAAACTGCCACCGCCGAGGACGGCGATCGGTTGCTGCTCAGTCATGTCTTTTCCATCACGGGCCGCCTCGGGGCGGCGATTGGGGCATTATAAGGCCCCGTCGCCCTGCGGCCAGTCCGGATCGCAGGACTGGCAAACAACGGCGCCTCGTTTAACATCCGTCTATTGAAGAAGAAATCGAGAACAAGGCCGTTCCGTGCAGATTTCCCCCCGCGCTCCCCTGCCGCTCTCTTTGCTTGCCGCGCTACTGGCAGGCCAGGCAGTCGCCGGCGATCTCTTCGTGGACCGTGTGGAGGTGCCGGAGGTCCTCACCGCCAGCCGGCTGAAGCAGTCGCCCGCCGAGGTGCCGGGCAGCATGACGGTGCTCGACCGCGACCTGATCCGCGCCTCCGGCGCCCGCGACATCCCCGAACTGATGCGCCTGGTACCGGGCATGATGGTCGGCTACCTGTCCGGCAACCAGGCCACGGTCAACTACCACGGCACCAACGTCACCGAGGCGCGCCGCCTGCAGGTGCTGGTGGACGGTCGCTCGGTGTACCGCCCGGGCCTGGCCACGGTGGACTGGAGCGACATTCCAGTGGCCATCGAGGACATCGACCGCATCGAGGTGTTCCGCGGGCCGAACGCCGTGAGCTACGGCGCGAACGCGCTGATGGGCGTGATCAACATCCTCACCCGCCACCCCGCCGACAGCCAGGGCACGCGCCTGAAGTACACCGCCGGGCAGAACGGCATCCGCGACTGGTACGCCAGCCAGGGGCTGCGCGGCGAGTCCAGCGACTATCGCCTGTCGCTCTCCGGCCAGGCCGACGACGGCTTCGACCAGGACCAGTTCGGCCGCGACTACCGCGACAGCCGCCGCCTGACCCGCGTCAACCTGGTGGCCAACCACAGTCTCGACCTGCGCAACAGCCTGGACTGGCAGATCGCCGCGAAGGAAGGCACCAACCAGCGCCCCTACAACTACCGCCCGGTATTCGACAACATCCCCGCCGGCGACAGCGACGCCGACCTGACCGCCCGCGACTACGCCGGCTCCCTGCGCTGGACCTTCGACGTCAACCCGCAACACAGCTTCTACGTCCAGGGCTATGCCGAGCACTGGGAGCGCCTTCAGGATTTCCGCGCCTGCGAGGCCCAGGTCGTGTTCAGCCCGCAGCTGGCGCAGCTCTGGGCGCTCAATCCGAAGTACGTGGAAGCGCTGTCCGAAGCCTTGCCGCGCATCCCGACCGGCACCGCCCAGGAGCAGGCCCTGGCCAACCAGGTGTTGCAACAGGTGGTCGCCGGGGCCGGTACGCCGGCCTGCGGCTGGGTGAACCAGAACATCCGGGAAACCCGCTACGACCTCGAAATGCAGGACACGCTGAGTCTGGCCGATGGTGTACGGCTGCTCACCGGCATGAGCTACCGCCATGACCAGGCGGTCTCCGAAACCTATTTCGACGGCACGGTGAACAACGAAATCTGGCGCCTGTTCAGCCAGCTGGAATGGCACCTGACGTCCCACTGGCTGCTGCAGGGCGGCGCTATGCTGGAAGACGACCAGACCTCCGGCAGCTCCGTCAGCCCGCGTATCGCCCTGAACTACCTGATCACGCCGCGCCACAGCCTGCGGGCGGTGTACTCCGAAGCCGTGCGCTCGCCCGATATGTACGAGAACGACGTGAACTGGAGCTATCGCGCGCGCAAACTCACCCCGGCCGCCTACGGCCAGGACGCGGCCTACTATTTCGCCCGCGCCCACGGGCCGGGGGACCTGGACCAGGAGCGCATGCGCTCGCGGGAAATCGGCTACAACGGCCAGTTCGACGAAATCGGCCTGGCGCTGGACGTGAAGGCGTATCACGACGAGATTCACGGGCTGATCAGCGATCCGCTGAAGCTGACCGACTTCGAGCCCAGCAACGACAACGAAATCCGCTTCAGTGGCGCCGAAACCCAGCTGGACTGGCGCCTCGGCCTGCGCGACCGGCTGCGCCTCACCTACGCCTATGTCGACTACGACGCCAGCAGCCGCTACGACCAGCGCCTCACCTCCCGCAACAGCGGTTCGGCGGGCTGGATGCGCGACTGGGGGCGGGGCTGGTCGAGCTCGGTGTTCTACTACGGCGACGACGCGCTGAACGAACACCGCTTCGAGCGCGTGGACCTGCGCGTGGCCAGGCGCATTCCCTTGGGCGCCGCCGCGCTGGAACTGGCGGGCGTGCTGCAGCAGCGCCTGGACGACGAACCGCTGACCTGGCCGGAAAACCGCTACGACGACCGTCACCTGCTGTATTTCAGCGCCGAGGTGAGTTTCTAGCATGCCGGCTCGCCGCTCAGGAATGAGCCTCGGGCAGCGTCTGCGCCCCTTGCTGCTCGGCCTGGCCTGCCTGCTGGCGCTGCCGGCGCTGGCCCGCGAACTGCTGCTGGTCAGCGGCGAACAGGGTGCGGCCGTGCAGGCCTTCAGCCAGGCGCTGGCCGAACGCCGCCCGGCGGACCGGATCCGCCTGGAGTCACCCGATACCCTCCCCGCCGCCTCGACGCTGTCCCCGGAAACCCATTTGCTGCTGCTCGGGAGCGCCGCCCTGAACTGGCGCCTGGCCAGCGAACAGGGACCGCCGGCGCTGACGCTGCTGGTCAGCCGTGTGGAGGCGCAGCAATTGCTCGACGACCGACGCCCGGACGGCATCAGCCTGCTCTGGAGCGATCCGCCGCCCTCTCGGCAGTTGCAACTGGCCATGCAACTGCATCCCCGGCCGCAGCGCATCGGCGTACTCTTCAGCCCCGCCAGCGCATTCCTCCTGAAGGAACTGGCGGAGCACGCCCGGCAACTCGGTGTCGAACTGCTCCCCCAGGAGCAGGACCGCAGCGACGATCCCCGCCCATTGCGCAAATTGCTGGACAACAGTGACCTGCTGCTCGGACTGGACGACAAACTGCTTTACAACCCGCGCACCATCAAAGGCATCCTGCTCAGCGCCTACGCCGAGAACCGCGCCCTGATCGGCCCCACCGTGGCCTTCGTCAGGGCCGGCAGTCTGGCCAGCACCTACAGCGACCAGAACGACTGGCTGGATACCCTGGACCCACTGCTCGACCAGCCGCCATCGCAATGGCCCTCGAGCCTCTACCCTGAACGCTTCAAGGTGCAGAGCAACCGCCAGGTGGCGCGTTCGCTGGGCATCGAGCTGCAGGACGACGCCTCGCTCGCACAGCGTCTTGCCGAAGGAGAATCCCCATGAGCGCCCGCAAGAGCTGGAATATCCAGACGCGCATGCTGGCCATCAGCCTCGGTCCGGCGTTGTTGCTGACACTGCTGCTCACCGGCTATTTCACCTACTCGCGCCTGCAGGACCTGCGACAAGAATCCAATCACACCGGCCAACTGATCGCCAACCAGTTGGCTCCGGCCGCCGAATACGGCGTCATTTCCGGCAACCTGCCGGTACTGCAGAGCCTGTTGCGGGCGACCCTGGGCACCGCCCACGTACGCTTCATCGAAGTGCGCGACCGCAGCGACAACATCCTGGTCTACGTCGAACACCCCGCCGATCCGGCGCAGACCTCCACCAAAGTGGAAATCTTCCATGCGGCCATCCAGCGCGAGAACATCGAGCTGGGCGACGGCAACCTCGGCGTCGCCCTCAACGCCCAGGCCGAGACATCTAGCAGCGACTACCTCGGGCGGGTAGTCGTCGGGATGGCCAGCGATGCGTTCAGCGATCGCCAACAGGAGATTCTCTTCAAGGCCAGCCTGCTGGCGCTGTTCGCCCTGGTGCTGACCTGCCTCCTCGCCCGTCGCCTGGCGCGCCGCCTGGCCGCACCGATCAGCACGATGGGACGCGCAGTACAGGCCATCCAGAGCGGTGACTACCATACGACCCTGCCGGTACCCGATGATGGCGAAGTCGGCGACCTCGCCCGGCATATCAACAACCTCGCCCGCGGCCTGCAACAAGCTGCTCTGGAGCAGGAACGCAGCATCGCCCAACTGGTGGCCGCGCGGGAGGAAGCCGAAGAGGCGAACCGCGCAAAATCCGACTTCCTGGCGATGATGAGCCACGAACTGCGCACCCCGATGAATGGCGTGCTGGGCATGCTCCAACTGCTGGAAACCACCGAGCTGAACCAGGAGCAGGCCGAATACAGCGCGCTGGCGACCGAATCCACCGAACACCTGCTCAAGGTGATCAACGACATCCTCGACTTCTCCCGCATCGAGCGCGGCGCGCTGGAACTGGAACGCATCCCGTTCAACCTGCTGGAGCTGATCCAGAGTTCAGTGCAGGTCTTCCAGCACAGCGCCCACCAGCGTGGCCTGTCTCTGGAACTGGCGGTGCAGGATGGCCTGAGCGCTCTCGAGGTCCAGGGCGACCCGACACGCATCCGGCAGATCCTGGTGAACCTGCTGGGTAACGCCCTGAAATTCACCGAAGACGGCGGCGTGCGGCTGGAGGCCACCTGGCAGGCGCTGGACGACAAGGTCCTGTGGCTCAGTTGCTCGGTGCAGGACAGCGGCATCGGCATCTCCCGCGAGCGCCTGGAACATATGTTCGACGCCTTCCAGCAGGCCGATTCCTCCACCTCGCGTCGCTACGGCGGCACCGGACTGGGCCTGCCCATCGCCCGGACATTGGCCGAACGCATGGGCGGAACCCTCGGCGCCACCAGCGAGGAAGGCTGTGGCTCGACCTTCACGCTGGAAATTCCCCTGCCCTTCCGCGAGCGCCAGGCGCCCTCGGAGGAAGGCGATGCGGGGAGCGACACGCTTGCCGCTGGTCAGTCCGTTCTGCTCGTCGAGGACAACCCGGTGAATCAAACGGTCATAGAAGCTATGTTGCGCAGCCTGGGTTATCGCGTCACGCTGGTGGGTGACGGCGTCCAGGCGGTCCGCACCTCAGAGCGCGGCGAGTTCGCGGTGATCCTCATGGACTGCCGGCTCCCGGTGCTCAACGGCTATGAGGCCACCCGGCAGATCCGCGCCAGACCCGGCGGCGAACAGGTACCGATCATCGCCCTGACGGCCAACGCCCTGCAGGGCGATCGGGAAGCCTGCCTGGAAGCCGGGATGAACGACTACCTGGCCAAACCGTTCAAACGGGCGGAACTGCAACGGATACTGCAGCGTTGGGTTGCTCCAGGTCGTTGATCCGGGCGAGAGCATGCACCACACTGCGGACCGGCCACGGGGCCTGTGCCCCTGACGACAACCCAGCGCCGACGAAAAGTGAACAAGCGTTCGCCGGACGCTGTGACTTTCACTTAAAGGCAATAGTCTATGACTAGGCTGCCGCGTGAGACCCGTGACAATAACAACGGAGCGCGGCGCCGCAGGCAGAAGCCAACACCGCCTGCCATCCAGGATTTTTGAGGAGCTCGCATGACCAAACAACACGCCTTCACCCGAGAAGACCTGCTGCGTTGCAGCCGCGGCGAGCTCTTCGGCCCGGGTAATGCGCAACTGCCCGCCCCCAACATGCTGATGATCGACCGTATCACCCACATCAGCGAGACGGGCGGCAAGTATGGCAAGGGCGAACTGGTCGCCGAGCTGGATATCAACCCCGACCTGTGGTTCTTCGCCTGTCACTTCGAAGGCGATCCGGTAATGCCGGGCTGCCTGGGCCTCGACGCCATGTGGCAGCTGGTAGGTTTCTACCTCGGCTGGCAGGGCAATCCCGGCCGTGGCCGCGCCCTGGGTTCGGGTGAAGTGAAATTCTTCGGCCAGGTCCTGCCGACCGCCAAGAAAATCACCTACAACATCCACATCAAGCGTACGATCAATCGATCGCTCGTTCTGGCCATCGCCGACGGCAACGTCAGCGTCGATGGCCGCGAAATCTACAGCGCCGAAGGCCTCCGCGTCGGCCTGTTCACTTCCACTGACAGCTTCTAAGGGTATCCGCATGCGTCGCGTCGTGATTACCGGTCTGGGCATCGTTTCCTGCCTGGGCAATGACAAAGACACCGTCTCCGCCAACCTGCGCGCAGGCCGTGCAGGCATTCGGCACAACCCGAGCTATGCCGAGATGGGCCTGCGCAGTCACGTTTCCGGTTCGGTCAACCTGAACCTGGAAGAGCTGATCGACCGTAAGGTCTTCCGCTTCATGGGCGACGCCGCCGCCTACGCCTACCTGGCGATGGAACAGGCGATCAAGGACTCCGGCCTCACTCCCGAGCAGATCTCCAATCCGCGTACCGGCCTGATCGCAGGCTCGGGCGGTGCTTCCACCCTGAACCAGATGGAAGCCATCGACACCCTGCGCGAAAAAGGCGTCAAACGCATCGGCCCATACCGTGTCACCCGCACCATGGGCAGCACCGTTTCCGCCTGCCTGGCCACTCCCTTCCAGATCAAGGGCGTGAACTACTCCATCTCCTCGGCCTGCGCCACCAGCGCGCACTGCATCGGCCAGGCAATGGAACAGATCCAGATGGGCAAGCAGGACGTCGTCTTCGCCGGCGGCGGTGAAGAAGAGCACTGGAGCCAGAGCTGCCTGTTCGACGCAATGGGCGCCCTCTCCACCCAGTACAACGAAACCCCGGAAAAGGCCTCCCGCGCCTACGACGCCAAGCGTGACGGCTTCGTCATCGCCGGCGGCGGCGGCATGGTCGTTGTCGAAGAACTGGAACACGCCCTGAAGCGTGGCGCCAAGATCTACGCCGAAATCATCGGCTACGGCGCCACCTCCGATGGCTACGACATGGTCGCCCCGAGTGGCGAAGGTGCCATCCGCTGCATGCAGCAGGCCCTGTCGACCGTGAATACCCCGATCGACTACCTGAACACCCACGGCACCTCCACCCCGGTCGGCGACGTTGCCGAAATCCGTGGCATCCGCGCCGTATTCGGTGACAAGGCCCCGGCCATCAGCTCCACCAAGAGCCTGTCCGGCCACTCCCTGGGCGCCGCTGGTGTTCACGAGGCCATCTACTGCCTGCTGATGATGGAAGGTAACTTCATCGCCGGTTCCGCGAACATCGACGAGCTGGACCCGGAAGTCGCCGACATGCCGATCCTGCGCGAGACCCGCGAGAACGCGAAGATCGACACCGTCATGAGCAACAGCTTCGGCTTCGGCGGCACCAACGCCACACTGGTCCTGAAACGCCACAACGGCTGATCGGTGACCCAGACAAAAAAGGTGCCCTAGGGCGCCTTTTTTGTTGCCTGTGATTTCCCTTCTACCGACACGAGCTCTCGACCCTCCGCTTTCCCTGCTGTCCGAATCAGGTCAGGATGGGAGAAACGCAATGACAGCGAGCATGCAGATGGAACCGGTGATCAGAAGGGCCCGCAGGGAAGACGCTGTCGCCATCAGCCAGGTGATAGTGACGGCGGTCAGGGAGAGCAACGGCCAAGACTACCCGACAAGCGTCATCGAGTCGGTGGTGGCACATTTCACCCCCGAATGCGTGGCCGAGTTGCTGGAGAAACGCCTGGTCTTCGTCGCATTGCTGAACGCCGAGATCATCGGCACCGCCGCCCTGGATGGCAACGTCGTGCGCAGCCTCTATATAGCTCCACAGCAACAACACAAGGGCGTCGGCCAGATGCTGATGGCTCGAATAGAGGAAACCGCCCTGGAGCACAACCTGGACGCCTTGCTGGTCCCCTCCTCCCTCACCGCCGAAGCCTTCTACATCCGCCTGGGCTACCGCGTCGTACGCGAACAATTCCACGGCGAAGAACGCACCCTCATCATGACCAAGCCGCTCTCCTCTTTGTAGGAGCAGCTTGCTCGCGAACATCCCCGCGCGCCCTGATTGCAGCCTTCGCAGGAGAGGACCTTGTCCGCGAATGCCAGCATCTCAGCGCACGCTGATGACTTCCGGCACACCAAGCTTTTTCGCCCCAAAAACAAAACCCCCGACCAGCTCTCGCTGATCAGGGGCTTTGGAATTAGAAGCTTGACGATGACCTACTCTCACATGGGGAAACCCCACACTACCA
>NZ_JBTVPY010000020.1:0-115241 GCF_054720805.1 Pseudomonas sp. MT3 | reverse complement strand
CACAACTGGGTATCCGCTGGCAACGTGTAATGCCCGTTCGCTTACGACGCGACAGCGGCATTGTGTGCCTTCGAGCGGGCAAAAAGAAACCGCCCCGGAGGGCGGTTTCTTCTACAGCATCACTCGCGATTGCGGGTCAGCAGCGCCGGACGCTCGGTCTTGCGGCGCGGTTCCAGTTCTTCCAACTGCTCGGCGGTAGGGAAGCGGTCGGTGCGGAGCAGGTCGCGCTTGTTGATCACCACCGGCTGACGGGTCGGCTTGGCGGCGCCGTATTCGCTCGGCTCGCGCAGCGGGGCGTCGTTCATGCGCGAGGCCGGTGCCTTGCCGCCGCGCTTGCGCTGGCCCTGCTTGCCCTGGCTGCCACCCTGGCCCTGGCCGCGAGCGCCGCCGGGCTTCTTGGCAGCCTTGCCCTGGCCTTGCCCCTGCCCCTGGCCACGGTTCTGGCTTTGGCCCTGACCCTGACCGCCGCCCTGACCACGGCTGCGCTGCTGTTGGCCTTGCCCCTGGCTCTGTCCTTGGCCTTGGCCGCCACGGCGACGCTGGCCGCGCGGTTGGTCCTTGTCCGGGAACGGGCTGACGTAGTCGGCACGATTGCCGAAGTTGTCGAAATCGTCGTCGAGGAACTCTTCCGGATCGCGATCCGGATCGACCTTCGGTGCGCGCGCCTGCTGCTTGGGCTGTTGTTGCTGGCGGCCCTGGCTCTGTTGGCGCGGTTGGGCGTTGGCATTGGGCTGGGCATCGCCGCCCTGGCCATCACCTTTCTTCTTGCCCCGGCCGCCACGGCGGCGGCGCTTGCCGGCCGGCTTGTCGCCTTCGGCGGCTTCGACTGCGGCAGGAGCGGCGTTGTGTTGCTCTTCGGCCTGCGGCTGCTGGGGTTTGTCCCTGGTGCGCTCCTTGCGCTCGCCACGCTTGGCCTTGTCCTTGCGCGGCTGGCGCTGCGGCGCCTCCTTCGGCTCGGGCTGCTGGACTTCCGGCAGCACGGCGTCAGGGTCGAAGCCCTGCATGTCGCCGTCGGGGATGCGCTGCTTGGTCAGGCGTTCGATGGCCTTGAGCAGCTTGTCCTCGTCCGGCGCCACCAGCGAGATGGCTTCACCGCTACGCCCGGCGCGGCCGGTACGACCGATGCGGTGGACGTAGTCTTCCTCGACGTTGGGCAGTTCATAGTTGACCACGTGGGGCAACTGGTCGATGTCCAGGCCGCGGGCGGCGATGTCGGTGGCGACCAGGATACGCACGTCGTTGGCCTTGAAGTCGGCCAGGGCCTTGGTGCGCGCATTCTGGCTCTTGTTGCCGTGGATCGCGGCGGCCGGCAGGCCGTGCTTGGAGAGGTACTCGGCGAGGCGGTTGGCGCCGTGCTTGGTGCGGGTGAACACCAGCACCTGTTCCCAGGCGCCCACGGTCACCAGGTGCGCCAGCAGGACGCGCTTCTGTACGGCGGGGATGCGGAACACGCGCTGTTCGATGCGTTCGACGGTGGTGTTCGGCGGGGTGACCTCGATGCGCTCCGGGTTGTGCAGGAGCTTGTTGGTGAGGTCGATGATGTCTTTCGAGAAGGTCGCCGAGAACAGCAGGTTCTGGCGCTTGGCCGGCAGCTTGGCGAGGACCTTCTTGACGTCGTGGATGAAGCCCATGTCGAGCATGCGGTCGGCTTCGTCGAGGACGAGGATTTCCACGCGGGACAGGTCGACGCTGCCCTGACCGATCAGATCGAGCAGGCGGCCGGGGCAGGCGACCAGGACATCGACGCCCTTGGACATGGCCTGGACCTGGGGATTCATGCCGACGCCGCCGAAGATGCAGGCGCTTTTCAGGGGCAGGTCGCGGGCGTAGACCTTGAAGCTGTCATGCACCTGGGCGGCCAGTTCGCGAGTCGGGGTCAGTACCAGCACGCGCGCCTGGCGCGGGCCGTGGCGGTGTTCGCGGTCGGGGTGGCCTTCGGGAAACAGGCGCTCGAGCACCGGGAGGGCGAAGCCGCCGGTCTTGCCGGTGCCGGTCTGGGCGGCAACCATCAGGTCGCGGCCCTGGAGCACGGCGGGGATGGCGCGTTCCTGGACGGGGGTGGGGCGCGCGTAGCCGGCGGCTTCAACGGCGCCAGCCAGGGCCTCGGAGAGACCGAGGGAGGAAAAGGACATGCGGGGTTCCTGTAGGCCGGCGACCTGCCGGCTCAAGGGCGCGTGATTTCAAGCTCGGGGCGAGCGCTCAGCCGGTGGCTGGAAGCACCCCGTCCACGATACGCCGGCGTTGCGCTGGCCGGGATCGCGGACGGTAAGCCCGGAGCAATGATCCTCAGCGGGGGAGCTTGAGGTTGTTCCAGAGCGCCAGGCTGGGGTCAGCCTGGTTCAGGGTGTAGAAATGCAGACCGGGTGCGCCGCCTTCGAGGAGGCGTTCGCACATGTCGGTGATGACCTGCTCACCAAAGGCCTGGATGCTGGCGATGTCGTCGCCGTAGGCTTCCAGCTGCTTGCGAATCCAGCGGGGGATTTCCGCGCCACAGGCGTCGGAGAAGCGGGCCAGTTTGGTGTAGTTGGTGATCGGCATGATACCCGGTACGACCGGAATGCTGACACCGAGTTTCTCCGCACGCTCGACAAAATGGAAGTAGCTGTCGGCGTTGAAGAAGTATTGTGTGATGGCAGAGTCGGCGCCGGCTTTGACCTTGCGCACGAAATTCGCCAGATCATCCTCGAAATTACGTGCCTGCGGGTGAACTTCCGGATAGGCGGCAACTTCGATGTGGAAGTGATCACCGGTTTCGGCGCGGATGAATTCCACCAGTTCGTTGGCGTAGCGCAGCTCGCCGCTGGCCATACCCATGCCCGAGGGCAGGTCGCCGCGCAGGGCGACGATGCGGCGGATGCCGGCGTCCTTGTAGTGGGCGAGCAGGGCGCGCAGTTCGGCCTTGGTGTCGCCGACGCAGGACAGGTGCGGGGCGGTGGGTACCTGCACGTCGCCGTCGAGCTGCAGCACGGTGGTCAGGGTGCGGTCGCGGGTCGAGCCGCCGGCCCCGTAGGTGCAGGAGAAAAAGTCGGGCTTGTACGTGGCCAGCTGGCGCGCGGTGGCCAGCAGTTTTTCATGGCCGGCTTCGGTCTTGGCGGGGAAGAACTCGAAGCTGAAACGGCGTTCTTGGGACATAGGAGAAGGTTCTCTTCTCAGCTTCAAGCTGCAAGCTCCAAGCTGCAAGCAGGAGCGACCTGGCTTGCAGCTTGCGGCTTATCGCTTGCAGCTGCTGTTAGTAACGGTAGGTGTCCGGCTTGAACGGGCCTTCCACGGTCACGCCGATGTAATCGGCCTGCTGCTTGGTCAGCTGGGTGACGACGCCACCGAAGCCCTTGACCATCTCCAGGGCGACTTCCTCGTCGAGCTTCTTGGGCAGTACTTCGACGGTCAGGCGCTGGGCTTTCTTCTCGGCGGAGAGGTCGGCGTACTTCTGCTCGAACAGGAAGATCTGCGCCAGCACCTGGTTGGCGAAGGAGCCGTCCATGATGCGGCTTGGGTGGCCGGTGGCGTTGCCCAGGTTCACCAGGCGGCCTTCGGCCAGCAGGATCAGGTAGTCGTCGTTGGCCGGATCGAAGTCGCCGGCGCCGGTGCGGTGGATCTTGTGCACCTGCGGCTTGACCTCTTCCCAGGCCCAGTTCTTGCGCATGAAGGCGGTGTCGATCTCGTTGTCGAAGTGACCGATGTTGCACACCACGGCGCGCTTCTTCAGCGCTTTCAGCATGCCGGCGTCGCAGACGTTGACGTTGCCGGTGGTGGTGACGATCAGGTCGATCCTGCCCAGCAGGGCGGCGTCAACGCTGGCTTCGGTGCCGTCGTTCAGGCCGTTCTTGTACGGGGAGACCAGCTCGAAGCCGTCCATGCAGGCCTGCATGGCGCAGATCGGGTCGACTTCGGAAACCTTCACGATCATGCCTTCCTGGCGCAGGGACTGGGCGGAGCCCTTGCCCACGTCGCCGTAGCCGATCACCAGGGCCTGCTTGCCCGACAGCAGGTGGTCGGTGCCGCGCTTGATGGCGTCGTTCAGGCTGTGACGGCAGCCGTACTTGTTGTCGTTCTTGCTCTTGGTCACGGCGTCGTTGACGTTGATCGCCGGGACTTTCAGGGTGCCGGCCTTGAGCATGTCGAGCAGGCGGTGCACGCCGGTGGTGGTCTCTTCGGTGACGCCGTGGATGCGCTCGAGCATCTGCGGGTATTTCTTGTGCAGGATCTCGGTCAGGTCACCGCCGTCGTCCAGCACCATGTTGGCGTCCCACGGCTGGCCATCTTTCAGGATGGTCTGCTCGATGCACCACTCGTACTCCTGCTCGGTCTCGCCTTTCCAGGCGAAGACCGGGATACCGGCGGCGGCGATGGCGGCGGCGGCCTGGTCCTGGGTGGAGAAGATGTTGCAGGACGACCAGCGCACTTCGGCGCCCAGCGCGGTCAGGGTCTCGATCAGCACGCCGGTCTGGATGGTCATGTGGATGCAACCGAGGATCTTCGCGCCTTTCAGCGGCTGGCTGGCGGCGTACTTGCGGCGCAGGCCCATCAGAGCCGGCATTTCGGACTCGGCGATGATCAGCTCGCGGCGGCCCCAGGCGGCCAGGGAAATGTCGGCGACTTTGAAGTCGGTGAAACCGGCAGGCGTCATGACAGCGCTCATGAAGAGTTCTCCATTCGTTTGTGTGCGAATGGGCGCCGTTGGTGCGTTGACAGGGCGGGGAAACGGCCCTGTGAGCGCGCTCCGTTCGAGCCTGACAGGTGGAGCCTGATTCGGATCTGCTCGGGCGGCGCAGAAAAAACTCTGCGGCCTACAAGATCCGAAACAGGCGCTAGCCTGCTGCAGCGCCCCTCGAACGGAAGGCGGGAGCGGCCGGACGGCCGCTTGAAGGGGCGATTATAGCGGCGTCGGCGGGATCGCCCAAGCCTGGCGTTGGCCATTGATCTGCTAAGAAGGGGAACTGCTCGATCCCACACACCGGCGGACGCTCCTGCGCCCGAGCACAGATCGTACGCGGCCACAAACCTGCAGGAGCCAGATTGCTCGCGAAGCTCCTTTCGCCAGCAAGCTGGCTCCTGCAGGGATCGGCGTCGGGGGAAACAAAAAAATACGCCACGGGGCCGTGACTACCCGTGGCGCAAGAACCGGCCTTGGGAAAGCCGGGCTGATCGTTCGCAAGGGGGCGAACAGTCTGTCAGATCACTTTGCTTTCCCGCAGTTTCACTTGCGCGGCACCGTCGAGCCCGAGCACGCCTTCGAGAATTTCCGCCGTGTGCTGGCCGAGGGTCGGCGGGGCGTTGCGGTATTCAACCGGCGTTTCGGACAGGCGGATCGGGCTGGCCACCTGCGGCACGCTGCCGGCCAGCGGATGCGGCAGGTCCACGCGCAACTGGCGGGCGATCACCTGCGGGTCGGCGAAGACCTGCGACAGGTCGTTGATCGGGCCGCACGGCACGCTGGCGCGCTCGAGGATCTCGATCCATTCGGCGGTGGTGCGCATCACGGTGGACTGGCGGATCAGCGGGATCAGCACGTCGCGGTTGGCGACCCGCGCCTTGTTGGTGGCGAAGCGCTCGTCGTCGGCCCACTCGGGGTGGCCGGCCAGTTCGGCGAACTTGCGGAACTGCCCGTCGTTGCCGACGGTGAGGATGAAGTCGCCATCCGCGGTCGGGAAGTCCTGGTACGGCACGATGTTCGGGTGCGCGTTGCCCAGCCGGCGCGGCGGGATGCCGGTGGTCAGGTAGTTCAGGGTCTGGTTGGCCAGGCAGGCGACCTGTACGTCGAGCAGGGCCATGTCGATGTGCTGGCCGATGCCGCTGACGTCGCGATGGGCGAGGGCGGCGAGCACGGCGGTGGCGGAGTACAGGCCGGTGAGGATGTCGGTCAGCGCCACGCCGACCTTCACCGGACCCGCGCCTTCCTCATGCTCGGAGCGGCCGGTGACGCTCATCAGGCCGCCGAGGGCCTGGATCATGAAGTCGTAGCCCGGGCGCTTGGCGTAGGGCCCGCTCTGGCCGAAGCCGGTGATCGAGCAGTAGATCAGCTTCGGGTTGATCTGCTTCAGCGATTCGTAATCCAGGCCATAGGCCTTGAGGCCGCCGACCTTGAAGTTTTCCAGCACCACGTCGGATTTCGCCGCCAGTTCGCGGACGATGCGTTGGCCTTCCGGCTGGGTGAAGTCGACGGTGACGGACTTCTTGTTGCGGTTGGCCGACAGGAAGTAGGCCGCCTCGCTGGTGTCGCGCCCGTCGGCGTCCTTGAGGAACGGCGGGCCCCAGTGGCGGGTGTCGTCGCCGACTTCCGGGCGCTCGATCTTGATCACCTCGGCGCCGAGGTCGGCGAGGATCTGCCCGGCCCAGGGGCCGGCGAGTACGCGGGAGAGGTCGAGGACGCGGATATGGGAAAGGGCACCGGACATCGCGGGATTCCTTTGCTGGGTGACGAGCACTTTGTAGGAGCGAGCTTGCTCGCGAAGCCGGTGATTCACCGATCGCCAGCAAGCTGGCTCCTACAGGCGGGGCATTGGCTTTAGAAGAAGGCCTGGATGCCGGTCTGGGCGCGGCCGAGAATCAGTGCGTGGACGTCGTGAGTACCTTCATAGGTGTTCACCACTTCCAGGTTGACCAGGTGGCGGGCTACGCCGAACTCGTCGGAGATGCCGTTGCCGCCCAGCATGTCGCGGGCCATGCGGGCGATGTCCAGGGCCTTGCCGCAGCTGTTGCGCTTCATGATCGAGGTGATTTCGACGGCGGCGGTGCCTTCGTCCTTCATCCGGCCCAGGCGCAGGCAGCCTTGCAGGGCGAGGGTGATCTCGGTCTGCATGTCGGCCAGCTTCTTCTGGATCAACTGGTTGGCGGCCAGCGGGCGGCCGAACTGCTTGCGGTCCAGGGTGTACTGGCGAGCGGTGTGCCAGCAGGCTTCGGCGGCGCCCAGGGCGCCCCAAGAGATGCCGTAGCGGGCGGAGTTCAGGCAGGTGAACGGGCCGCGCAGGCCGCGCACTTCGGGGAAGGCGTTCTCTTCGGGGACGAACACGTTGTCCATCACGATCTCGCCGGTGATGGAGGCGCGCAGGCCGACCTTGCCGTGGATCGCCGGTGCGGACAGGCCTTCCCAGCCCTTCTCGAGGACGAAGCCGCGGATCTGGCCTTCGTCATCCTTGGCCCAGACCACGAAGACGTCGGCGATCGGGCTGTTGGTGATCCACATCTTGTTGCCGGTCAGGCGGTAGCCGCCGTCGACCTTGCGGGCGCGGGTGATCAGCGAGCCCGGATCGGAGCCGTGGTTCGGTTCGGTCAGGCCGAAGCAGCCGATATATTCGCCGCTGGCCAGTTTCGGCAGGTATTTCTGCTTGGTGGCTTCGTTGCCGAACTCGTTGATCGGCACCATCACCAGGGAGGACTGCACGCTCATCATGGAGCGGTAGCCGGAGTCGACACGCTCGACTTCACGGGCGATCAGGCCGTAGCACACATAGTTCAGGCCGCTGCCGCCGTATTCGGTGGGGATGGTCGCGCCGAGCAGGCCGGTCTCGCCCATCTCGCGGAAGATCGCCGGGTCGGTCTGCTCGTGGCGGAAGGCTTCCAGCACGCGGGTGGCCAGCTTGTCCTGGGCGAACTGGTAGGCGCTGTCGCGCACCATGCGCTCTTCTTCGGTGAGTTGCTGATCCAGCAGCAGCGGATCTTCCCAGTTGAAGCTTGCTTTGGTGGCCATTGGAGAACCTCGAACAGACAATGAAGGACCCGACAAGTCTAGGCGGGTGCGGTGTGGGCCATCCTAGTCAGCCGTCGGGAAGCCGGGCAACCGACTAATTCGCACGCTGTTGTGCTATTTTGTCACTCCGTAATTGCATGATTGATGTGCTGCTCCACGCTTATGCCTATGTTTAAGGCATTCGCAGCGAATCCTGTGCATCACGATATTCCGAAGAGGCATTCGATGCGACGCAAGATTCCGACCACCGCGGCGTTGGTCGCCTTCGAATCCGCCGCCCGCCACGAGAGTTTCACCAAGGCCGCCGACGAGCTGTCGCTGACCCAGAGCGCCATTTGCCGGCAGATCGCCGCGCTGGAGGAGTTCCTCGGTGTCGAGCTGTTCCGCCGCTCGCGGCGCGGGGTGAAGCTGACCGAGGCGGGGCTCAACTACAGCCGCCGCGTCGCCCAGCGCCTGGATGCCGTGGAGCGCGACACCCTGGCGGTGATGGGCCAGCAGGGCGGCGGTACGCTGGAACTGGCGGTGGTGCCGACCTTCGCCACCCAGTGGCTGCTGCCGCGGCTGAAGGACTTCAAGCGCCTGCACCCGGAAATCACGGTCAACCTGACCAACCGCACCCGGCCCTTCCTCTTCGCCGACACCGAGTTCGACGCCGCGCTGTATTTCGGCGATGGCGCGTGGTCCGGTACGGTGGCCAACTTCCTCATGCACGAGAACCCGGTGCCGGTGTGCAGCCCGGAGCTGCTGGGCGGGCGCATGGCGCTGTCGGCGGCGCAGATCGCCGAGTTGCCGCTGATGCAGCAGACCACCCGGCCCTACGCCTGGCGCCAGTGGTTCGGGTCGCTGGGCATGAGCGTGGCGCACGACATGAGCGGCACCCGCTACGAGCTGTTCTCCATGCTCGCCCAGGCGGCGATGCACGGCATGGGCGTGGCGCTGATCCCGCCGATGCTGATCCAGCACGAGCTGGCCGATGGAAGACTGATCGTGCCGATGCAACATGCCTATTTGAGCGAAAATGCCTATTACCTGATGATTCCCGAGCGCAAGGTGGAATCGGCGACCCTGGGCGCTTTCCGCGACTGGCTGGTCGACGAGGCGGCCAGGTACCGAGCCGAAGCCGGCCTCGGCTGAACATCTGCTGCGCGTCGGCATAACTGCGTTGGAAACAGTCTCGGGCGCGAGTCCGATGAAAATACTCATTTACAGAACGTAAACTCCGCTTTTTCAGCCTGTTTGATTCGCTGGCGCTCACCCTTCGGGCCAGCCTTCGGCTGTTACTCCCGCTGGTCGTTGCGCCTTGTTCTGCTCTAGCTCGCAAGATGTTGAAGAGGCTCTGAGTCATGGCAAGGTGCCTGGCGCCGGCCGGGTCCAGACTTGCATAGTCGGCGGGGCTTTCCCCGTCATCGCGCCCACAAGGCGCAACCTCCAAGGAGTTCACATGAATTTCCACACCCGCAAATGGGTAAAACCCGAAGACCTCAACCCGAACGGCACCCTGTTCGGCGGTAGCCTTCTGAAGTGGATCGACGAAGAAGCGGCGATCTACGCCATCGTCCAGTTGGGCAACCAGCGCGTGGTCACCAAGTTCATCTCCGAGATCAACTTCGTCAGTTCCGCGCGCCAGGGCGACATCATCGAGCTGGGCATCACCGCCACCGAGTTCGGCCGCACCTCGATCACCCTGACCTGCGAAGTGCGCAACAAGATCACCCGCAAGAGCATCCTCACGGTGGACAAGATGGTCTTCGTCAACATCGGTCCCGACGGCCAGCCGGCGCCCCACGGCCGCACCGAGATCAAGTACATCAAGGACCAGTTCAAGGACGACGCCATTCCGCAGCCCTGAGCGGTTCCGGCATCTTTCCCTGCGGGCCCGGAGCGCGGCGAAAACCTTTGCATTTGCGTCGATACGATGTGAGCCTGTGCCCGCCCACGGCGGGCCCGGGCCGACGCAGCCTCCCCGCCGCTCCAGCAGGACCTGTATCTGCAAAACAATGACCGGGGAGAGACCATGCACACCACCTTCGCCTCCGCGCTGCGCCACCTGGCCGTGGCCACCTGCGCCAGCCTGTTGCTGGCCGGCGCCGCGCACGCCGCGCCGATCAAGGCCGACACCAAACCCGAGGCCGGCACCTTCAAGATGGGCATGCAGCCCTGGCTGGGCTACGGCCAGTGGTATGTCGCCGAGCAGACCGGCGCCTTCAAGGCCAACGGCCTGGAGCAGGTCGAGCTGGTCAACTTCACCGAAGACAAGGACATGAACGCCGCCCTGGCCAGCGGCCAGATCGACGGTGGCAACCTCGCCACCCACACCGCGATGGCAATGGTCGCCGCCGGCCTGCCGGTGAAGATCGTCCTGCTGCTGGACCAGAGCACCAGCGCCGATGCGCTGATCGTCGACCCGTCGATCAAGACCCTGGCCGACCTCAAGGGCAAGCAGGTCGCCTACGAAGAAGGCACCACCAGCGACATCCTCCTGCACAGCGCCCTGCGCAAGGCCGGCCTGACCATCGCCGACGTGCAGCCGGTGCCGATGCCCGCCGCCAACGCCGGCAGCGCGTTGATTGCAGGGCAAGTCCCGGCCGCCGTGACCTACGAGCCTTACCTGTCCGCCGCCAAGCAGCAGAACCCCAAGGTCAACCTGCTGTACAAGGGCTCGGATGATCCGGGCATCATCAGCGACGTGTTCGTGGTGCGCGATGAGGTCCTGAAGGAGCGTCCTGGCCAGGTGCTGGCGCTGATCAAGAGCTGGGAAGCCGGTCTTGCGCACTACAACGAGAAGGGCGCCGAAGGCCGCGCCGCTATCGCCAAGGGCGTGGGCGCCGACGAGTCCGAGCTGACCAGTGCCTTCGACGGCGTGCACTTCTACTCGGTGAAGGAAAACCAGGCCGAGCTGAAGGGCGCCTTCCAGAAGGGTTCCTTCGAGCACATCCAGAAGGCCGCCAGCGAAGCCGGCATCCTCCAGCAGCCGGTCACCCCGGCGCAGGCCATCGACGCGCGCTTCGTCGAGGCGCTCTGATCCTCTGAAACACCCTGCGCGCCGGCCCTGAGCCGGCGCGCGTCTTTCTCCGTTCGACGAGCCCGACATGAAAGCCCGCAAATCCAACCCGCTGTTCACCATCGGCAAGCCGATCGCGCAGCGCCACTTCCTGCTCATCGGCGGCGCCGTGTTCGTCCTGCTGGCGCTGCTCTGGTGGCTGGCCGGGGCGAGCGGGGCGGTACCGAAGATATTCCTGCCGGCGCCCGGCGACGTCTGGGCGCGCATGCTCAAGCTGGCCGCCGACGGCACCCTCTGGTCGGACCTGAAGGTCAGCGTGTACCGCATCGCCGTGGCCTTCCTGGTGTCCTCGGCGATGTCCATCGTGATCGGCGTGTTCGCCGGCTGCTACGGCTTCTGGAAGGCCGCCACCGAGCCGCTGGTGGACTTCGTGCGCTACATGCCGGTGGTCGCCTTCGTCCCGCTGACCATCCTCTGGGCCGGCACCAGCGACTTCCAGAAATTCCTCATCATCTGGATCGGCACCTTCTTCCAGCAGGTGCTGATGGTGATGGACGCGATCAAGCGGGTGCCGGCGGACTTCGTCGGCCTGGGCCGCACCCTCGGCATGCCGGATCGCCGCATCCTCCTGAAGATCGTCCTGCCCAGCGCGTTGCCGGGCATCTGGGATGCCCTGCGGATCAGTCTTGGTTGGGCCTGGACCTGGCTGGTGCTGGCCGAACTGGTGGCCGCGACCTCGGGCCTGGGCTACCGCATCACCGTGTCCCAGCGCTTCTTCCAGACCGACACCATCATCGGCTACATCCTTCTGCTGGGCTTCCTCGGGCTGGTCACCGACCAGGCCATGCGCGCCGGCGAGAAGGTCCTGTTCCGCTACAACCGGAGGCGCAGCTGATGGCGACCCTGGAAATCTCCGGCCTGAACAAGAGCTTCGCGGTCGGCAAGGAGCGCCGCGAGGTGCTGTGCAACATCGACCTGACCCTGGCGGACAACGAGTTCGTCTCCATCGTCGGCACCTCGGGCTGCGGCAAGAGCACGCTGCTGTCCATCGCCGCTGGCCTTGAGGAGTTCGACAGCGGCAGCGTGAAGGTGGATGGTGTGCCGATCGCAGGTCCCGGCCTGGACCGTGGCGTGGTGTTCCAGTCCTACACCCTGCTGCCGTGGCTCACCGCGCGGCAGAACGTCGAGTTCGCCCTGAAGGCGGCCGGCCTGTCCCGCGCGCAGTGCCGCGAGATCGCCGACGAGCACCTGGCGCTGGTGAAGCTGACGAAGTTCGCCGAGGCCTATCCGAACGAGTTGTCCGGCGGCATGAAGCAGCGCGTGGCGATTGCCCGTGCGCTGTCCTACCGGCCGAAGATCCTGCTGATGGACGAGCCCTTCGGTGCGCTGGATGCGATGACCCGCCACCAGATGCAGGAACTGCTCACGCGCATCTGGGAAACCCACCGGCTGACGGTGATGTTCGTCACCCATGACGTGGAAGAGGCGGTTTATCTGTCCGACCGCATCGTGGTGATGGGCCTGGGCCCTGGGCGGATCAAGACCACCTTCGACGTGAAGCTCGGTCGTCCGCGCCACGAGGACATGGCCGCCAGCGCCGAGTTCATCGACCTGCAGCGCCAGGTGCTGCGTTCGATCCGCGAGGAAGAACAGGGCGTCGCCGCCCTGTAATTCTCAAGCGTGCATGGGCTTACCAGCGGCCGGAGGCACCGCCGCCGCCGCTGGAGCCACCGCCGCCACGGAAGCCACCGCCTCCGCCGCCCCCACGCCCACCGCCGCCACGGCCGATCGAGCTGATGATCATCAGCAGCAGTTGCAGTACGCCCGAGGTCAGCCACATCGGCGGCAGGAAGAAGATGTACAGCACCAGCGGAATCGAGAAGGAACCGATCATCTGTTGCTGCAGGGCTTCGGGGTTGGCTTCGCTGAACAGCAGTACCGCCGAGGCGACGCCGCCGACCAGCGCGCTGCACAGCAGGTAGCGGCCCATGCTGCGCTGGCGCAGCCACTGCACCGGGAACAGCAGGCAGAGCAGCGGCACACCGATCAGCAGGGCGAGCAGGCCGAGCAGGCGCGCGGGCGGGATTTCCCCGGCG
Source organism: Pseudomonas sp. MT3 (assembly GCF_054720805.1). Classification (NCBI taxonomy): domain Bacteria; kingdom Pseudomonadati; phylum Pseudomonadota; class Gammaproteobacteria; order Pseudomonadales; family Pseudomonadaceae; genus Pseudomonas; species Pseudomonas sp. MT3. The sequence continues at coordinate 102,457 of NZ_JBTVPY010000020.1, read as the reverse complement.
GCGCTGGCGTTACGGTTGGAGTAGGCGTCGCTGTAGCCCGTCACCGGGCCCGTCTGCGGCAACTGGTCCGCTGTGCTCTCATCGGGTTCGGCAGGGGCCGCCGCTGGCGGTTCAATCAGCGCGACCAGGCTGTCCACGCCGGCCTGGATGCCGCCGGCGAAGTCGCCGGTCTTGAAGTGCGGGACTATGGTGTCGCGGATGATGCGCCCGGCCTGCACGTCGGTGATGGTGCCTTCCAGGCCGTAGCCGACTTCGATGCGCAGCGTGCGGTCGTTCTTGGCGACCACCAGCAGCACGCCGTCGTCCACGCCCTTGCGGCCCAGCTTCCACTGTTCGAAGGCGCGGACCGCGTAGTCCTCGATGCTGTCCTCGCCGGTGCTGGGGATCAGCAGCACGGCGATTTGCGCGCCCTTGCGCTGCTCCAGGCCGGCGAGCTGGCTTTCCAGCTGTGCGCGCTGGCCCGCGTCGAGGGTCTGGGTGAGGTCGGTGACGCGGGCGCTGAGTGGCGGGATGGCGACCGGCGCCGCCTGCAGCACGGCCGCCCAGCACAGCAGCAGGGCGGCCAGCAGCCAGCGCGGCAGGGTCATTGCGCGGGCTGCGCCGGCGCGTTGCCGAAGTCCACTTTAGGCGCGGTGGAGATGGCGGCTTCGTTCTCCACGCTGAAGTTGGCCTTGGGCTGGTAGCCGAAGATCTTCGCGGTGATCACCTGGGGGAACTGGCGAATCATCACGTTGTACTCCTGCACGGCCTTCACGTAGCGGCCACGGGCGACGGTGATGCGGTTCTCGGTGCCTTCGAGCTGGGTCAGCAGGTCCTTGAACAGGCCGTCGGCCTTGAGCTGCGGGTAGTTCTCGGTGACCACCAGCAGGCGCGAGAGCGCCGAGCTGAGCTCGCCCTGGGCTTGCTGGAAGCGCTTCACGGCGGCCTCGTCGCCGAGCTGGTCGGCGTTGAGCGTGGTGCTGCCAACCTTGGCGCGGGCCTCGGTCACCTGGGTCAGTACCGCGGCTTCATGGGAGGCGTAGCCCTTTACGGTGCTGACCAGGTTGGGAATCAGGTCCGCGCGGCGCTGGTACTGGTTGAGCACTTCCGACCAGGCGGCCTTCACCTGTTCGTCGCCGGCCTGCATGGCGTTGTAGCCGCAGCCGGAAAGAAGGGAGACGAGAATATAAGCAGTCAGGAATTTGAACAGGCGTGGCATAGCAGGTGCTCGTGCTGGCGAAAAGCCCCAGTCTAGGCCAGTTCCGGCTGAAGAGTCAGATGGAAATGTCCGAAACAGCTGGCGCTTGCCGGCCACGGGGTCGCTCGGGGTAGAATCGAGCTGGTCTATACCAGGAGTTCGTTTTCGTGCTCGCCACTACCCTGGTGCTGCTGGCCGCCCTGCTGCACGCCACCTGGAACACCCTCGTCAAATTCAGCAATGACCGCCTGCTGGTGGTGGCCTGCATGGACATGGTCGGCCTGATCGCCGGACTGGCCCTGCTGCCCTGGATCGAGATTCCGCCCGCCGAGGTCTGGCCCTGGCTACTGGCTGCCGTGTCGCTGCAGTTGGTCTACCGGGTACTGCTGATCCAGGCCTACAAGGTCGGCGACCTCGGTCTCGTCTACCCGCTGATGCGCGGCCTGTCGCCGCTGGTGGTGCTGGCGCTGACCCTGTACTTCGGCGGCGAGCACCTGACCGACAAGCAGATCCTCGGCATCCTGCTGATCCCGGTCGGCATGCTGTTCCTGCTCAAGGGCGGCGGTGGCGCGCGGCTGCCGTGGATTGCCTATCCCGTCGTGCTGCTGATGGGGCTGTGCATCGGCAGCTACACCTGGACCGACGGCAACGCGCTGAAGCTCTGGCCCAAGCCGCTGGACTACCTGGTCTGGCTGTCGCTGCTGTCCGGTCTGCCATTCCCGCTGGTGGCGCTGGTCGGGCGAACGCGAGCCTTCGCCAGGTTCTGGATCAACGACTGGAAGCTCGGCCTGAGCGTCGGCTTCTGCGTGCTGCTCAGCTACGGGCTGGTGCTCTGGGCCATGCAACTGGGTTCCATCGCCGAGGCTGCCGCGTTGCGCGAAACCAGCGTGCTGCTGGTGGTGCTGTTCGGCATGCGCTTCCTCAAGGAGCCCTTCGGCCTGCCGCGCCTGGCGGCGTGCAGTCTGGTGCTGGCGGGCATGCTGGTGATGAAGCTGTGAGGATTGGCCCGCGCTACGGGGCGTATCGCCCAGCCGGTCAAGGACGCGGCGTGGGACGATGACCTAAGCTGCGTGCTTCCTCCCCCGACGAGACATTTGCCATGCCCATTGCCTTCTGGTGCGTCCTGATCGCGATCTTCCTGCCCTACGTCGGTACCAGCCTCGCCAAGTTCACCGGTGGCGGCTTCGGCCCCCGGCAGAACCACGACCCGCGCACCTTCCTCGCCACCCTGGAGGGCTACCGCAAGCGCGCCAACGCCTTCCAGATGAACAGCTTCGAGGTCACCCCGGCCTTCGCCGCGGCGGTGATCATCGCCTACCTGGTGAACAACGCCGAGCCTGCCACCATCGACCGCCTGGCCATTGCCTGGGTTACCAGCCGCCTGCTTTACCTGATCTTCTACATCGCCGACCTGGCGCTGCTGCGCTCGCTGGTGTGGTTCCTCGGCATGGGCCTGATCATCGCGATCTTCGTCGTTTCGGCCTGACCTGGGTGCGCCTGAACGGCGGCTGAACGAAAGGTACGCGGCTGCGGCGGATGGCCGCAGTCGCTCCGGCGTGGTCTGGATCATTCGGACATCGGGGCGGATAATCCGGCGCTTCCGTGTCTGGCCGTCCTACAAGAGTCCCCCATGAAGTTGAAGACCCTGCTCGTTCTGCTGCTCGCTGGCGCGGCGCTCGCCGGTTGCCATCGCCTGGATCCCAACTCGCCGGAGTACAAGCGTCAGGCGGTGTTCAAGGAGATGCTCAAGACCAGCGAGGACATGGGCGGCATGCTGCGCGGGCGGATTCCCTTCGACGCGGACAAGTTCCGCGCGAATTCGACCAAGCTCGGCGAGCTGGCCGACAAGCCCTGGCAGTATTTCCCCACCACCCAGCCGCCGGCGGACAAGGTGGAAAGCGACGACACCCGCGCCAAGGCCGAAATCTGGCAGCGTCAGCTGGAGTTCCAGGCCGACGCCAAGACCTTCGAGCAGGCCGTCCGCGCCCTCGGCGACAATACCCGCAACGCCGCGCCGACGCCCGAGGGCGTACGCAAGGACTTCGCCGCGGTGGAAGACGCCTGCGAAGCCTGCCACAAGAAATTCCGCGCACTCTGACGCGGCATTTCCGGTAGGAGCAGCTGTCTTCTACCGGGTTAATCCCCGCCTGCGCTTCCCTCACCCCGCCCTCTCCCTCAGGGGTGAAGGGCCTTTGACCTTGTAGGAGCGAGCTTGCTCGCGAACCACCTCGCAACGCGAGCAAGCTCGTTCCTACCCGTATTGGTTCACTCCTCCAGTTCGCGCTTGGCCTGCTCCAGCTCCGCGCGTGCTTCGGCCAGCTTGTTCTTGCGCGTGTCGACCTTCTCGGCGTTGCCCTGGTTCAGGGCCTTGCGCAAGTCCTTCTCGCGCTGGGCGACTTCCTTCTCGGCCTCCAGCACGCGCTGCTTGCGTTCCTGCGTCAGGCTGCCATCGGTGCAGTAGGTCTTCACCTTTTCCAGGGCGGTCTGCAGACCGGCGACCCGGTTGCGGTTGCCCTGGGCCTTGGCTTCTTCGAGCTGGCGCTCGATAGCGTCCTGCTTGGCGGCACAGCCGGTCAGCGGCCTGGACGCCTCGCCGGCGAGCAGTGGCGAGGCACAGCCGAGAGCGAGAAGGGCGGCCATCAGAGCAGAGCTTCGGAACATTTTCGGAATCCTTGGTTACCAAACACTAAGACGTTCGTATGCGACGGCTAGAGTGTGTCATGGAGTGGCGTCGCGAGGGATGTCCTGGAACATGGTCGACGTTCACGAAGCCCGCAAGGCGGGCGAGGAGAGGCGGGATGCGTATGGCGATTCGCGTCGTGCAGGGACTCATCGCGTTGCTCGTGCTGGCACTGCTGGTCGGGGCCTGGTGGTACCTGCCGGGAGAGTTGCGGCAACGCCCCGCGCTGGGGGGAACCAGCGAGGATTCCTCGATCCGCGTAGGCGAACGGCGCCGCAGCTACGTGCTCTATGCGCCGCGCCAGCTCGCCGAGCGCCCGGCATTGCTGGTGGTGCTGCACGGCTCCCGGAGCAACGGCGAGCGGATGCGCCGCGACAGCGGCTATCGCTTCGATGCGCTGGCGGATCGCGACGGTTTCCTGGTGCTCTACCCCGATGGGGTCGAGGGGCACTGGAACGATTGCCGAAAAGCCGCGGCCTACAGCGCGCGGCGCCTGAATATCGATGACGTCGGCTTCCTCTCGATCATGATCGAGCGCCTGCAGCGCGCGCGCGGGGTCGACCCCGCGCGCGTCTTCGTCGTCGGCTACTCCAATGGCGGGCAGATGGCGCTGCGCATGGCGGCCGAGGCTGCCGACAAGGTCGACGGCGTGGCGGCGATTGCCGCCAGCCTGCCGAGTGCGGACAACGATGCCTGCCGGCCCGCGCAGCAGCCCAAGGCGACCTTGCTGATGAATGGCACGCGTGACCCGATCAATCCCTACGCCGGCGGTGTGGTGACGCTGTTCGGCTTCGGCAACCGGGGCAGGGTGCTGTCGGCGGAGGAATCCGCGCTGGCGCTGGCGCGCCGCAATGGCCAGAGCGGTGAGCCCAGCCGGGACCGGTTGACCTCGATCGGGCCGGTCTGGACGGAGCGGCAACGCTGGAACGCCGCCGGCTCGGCGCCGGTGGAGCTGGTGACGGTGCACGGCGGCGGACATCTGCTGTCGCAGTCGGTGTATCGACCGCCGCGTCTGTTCGGGCGGGCTGACCCGGAGCTGGATGGTCCGGCGGAGATCTGGCGGTTCTTCAGCGAACTGCCGCACTGAGAGTCAGAGGTCGATCACCCAGCAGGGATCGAAGCCGCTGTCCTCCCCCGGATAGGCGCCGGGATTGGCCACGACCCGGGCATTGCCGATGCGGTAGTCCTGGCGCTCGTGGACATGCCCATGCACCCACAGGTCGCAACGCTCCACCAGGGGGGCGAGGTTCGAGGCGAAGGCCGGCGACAGGCTGTCGCCGACGTAGGGCTCGGGAATCGAGCGTCCGCAGGGCGCGTGATGGGTGACCACCACGGTGCGGCCGGCAAAGGGCTGCGCCAGTTTCGCCGCCAGCCATTCGCAGGAGGCTTCGCAAAGGTCCCGGCTCATTTCCGGGGTAAAGGGCTGGGTGAAGTAATCCACGCAGCGGAAGTCCGGCATCAGCAGCAGCGCCTGCTCCACGGCAAGCTGCGCCCCACGTTCGCCATAGAGCTGGAAGTCGGTCCACAGGGTGGCGCCGAGCACGCGCACATCGCCGAGGACCACGGCGTCGTTTTCCAGGAAATGGATATCCAGCGCGCGCGCCAGGTTGCGCATGGCCTGGGTCAGTTCCGGCAGGTCGGAGTGGTAGAACTCGTGGTTGCCGGCGACGTAGACGATCTCCGTCTCGGGAAATGCCTCGCGGGCCCAGTGCAGCCCCTGCAGGTGCTCATGGATATCGCCGGCGAGGATCACCAGGTCGGCGGCCGCCTCGGGCAGTTCGCGGCCGCCGGGGAAGTGTTCGTGGTGGAGGTCGGAGAGGATACGCAGGCGCATGGTCGGTCACGGGGTATCGGTGGGGTGTTCATTCTGCGCGCGGCGTGTCGCTATTGCCCAGTCCTTGACCTGGGTCATGGCATGGCCGGCCAGGCAGAAATTGTCCTGCCAAATTAAGGGATGATTCAGAGGAATCCTTCAGTTTCCGCCTGGAAAAGCAGTCTGGGAGGACCCCATGAAACTCATCTGGATCATCCTGGCCGCCGTCGCGGCGGCCTTCGGCCTGGCCCTGTTCCTCGACCCTCCGTCCACCCTGGACATCTGGGTCATCCGCAAGCAGGCGATTCTCTTCACAGGCGTCGCGGCATTCGCCCTGATGTCGCTGATCATGCTGCTGGCGGTGCGCCCGGCCTGGCTGGAGCGGCCGCTGGACGGGCTGGACCGCATGTACCAGGCGCACAAGTGGGCGGGTATTCTCGCCATCGTGCTGGGGCTTGCGCACTACCTGATGGAGCTGGGCGGGCCGTTGCTGGCGAAGTTCATCGCCAAGCCGGCCAAGGGGCCACGGGTGGAGACCTTCCTCGACGTCTTCCGCGGTTCGGCCAAGGACCTGGGCGAATGGTCCGCCTGGCTGCTGGCGGTGATGCTGGTGATCACGCTCTGGCAGCGTTTCCCCTACCGCCTGTGGCGCTACGTGCACAAAACCCTCGCGGTGGTCTACCTGGTGCTGGCCTTCCACGGCGTGGTGCTGGCGCCGGCGGGTTACTGGTCGCAGCCGATCGGTTGGCTGGTGGCGCTCTGTGCGCTCGTGGGCAGCGTCTGCGCGGTCTGGTCCCTGAGCGGGCGGATCGGCCGCAAGCACACCCATGAGGGGGTCGTGGTGGCGGTCGAGCGTCCCGGCGAACGCATGCTCGAGGTCACCTGCAAGCTGAAGGGGCGCTGGCGGCATCGCGCCGGGCAGTTCGCCTTCCTGACCTGCGATCGGCTGGAAGGGCAGCATCCCTTCACCCTGTCCTGCGCCGACCGGGGTGATGGCGAGGTGCGCTTCAGCATCAAGGCGCTGGGGGACTACACGCAGCGCCTGCAGGACAGTCTGCGGGTCGGCGACCCGGTGAGCGTGGAGGGGCCCTATGGTCGCTTCGATTTCCGCCGCGACAAGGGCGGGCGCCAGGTGTGGATCGCCGGCGGGATCGGCATCACACCGTTCCTGGCCTGGCTCGAGTCCCTGCAGGAGCGGTGCGACGACTGCCCCGAGGTGACGCTGCTGTACTGTGTGCGTTCCCCTTCCGACGCCATCTACGCGGGGCGTTTGCGCGAGTTGTGCGCGAAGCTGCCACGCATTGACCTGCGCGTGCATTACAGCGAAAGCGAAGGCTATTTGCAGGCCGCCGACCTCGAACTGCAACCCGGACCGCAAGGCCGCTGGCCGAGCGTCTGGTTCTGCGGCCCGCAGGGCTTGGCCGAGCTGCTGCGGCGCGACCTGCGCCGCCAGGGCATGCCGCGCAACCGCTTCCACCAGGAAGCCTTCCAGATGCGCTGAGGCACCTGGTGGCCTGTGTGGCTAATTCGGCACTCGAACTTCAATTGCCGAATTAACCGTACAGGCCACTAGAAACCGGCGATGCCGACGTCGTGCAGTTGCTGTTGCAGCTGCACGACGTCCGTTGTGTGGAAGAACCGCTCCAGTTGTGCGCCGCGAACCGTACCGATCCCAGGGCGGGCCTGCCATTGCTCCGCACTGCGTTGGGCCAGGGCGGCCCAGTCTTCGTCGGGCGGCAGGGCGTCGGCGGAGGGGACGCCGAGGGCGCGCAGCCAGGTCGCGAAGGGCCGCTGGCGCGCCAGTTGGAACTGCCGGTGCAGGTTCGCCGCACTGCGCTCGCCCAGGCCGGGCACCGCGAGCAATTGCCCGGGGGTCAGGAGTAGCCAGTCGAGCAGCCCCGCCAGCAGCCCGGCCTCGTCGAGCTGCCGCCAGGTCCCCGGTCCCACTCCGGAGAGTGCGAGCCCTCCCTTGCCGCTCAGCCACTCCAGCCGGGCAAGGAACTGCTGCCGGCAATCGGGCGTTGCGTGCCAGCAGGTCAGGGCGCTGTACTGCCCGTCCAGCGGTGCGGCAACGTCGGTGCGCGTGGGCGAGCGCCAGACCACACCGTCCAGGCGCGGGATGGTCAGGCCGGCGAGGGTGACGGCGACCTGGTCGCCGGGACGGACGTCGAGGTTGCGCCAGCGCTTCAGGGAACCGCTGCTGACGCGCTGGATACTACGTCCGTCCAGTTCCACCGGCGCCAGGTGCAGCACCGGCGTGACCCGACCACTGCGTCCGACCTTGAACTCCACCCGGCGAACTTCGGCCAACGCCTGTTGATACGGGTACTTCCAGGCCACCGCCCAGCCCGGTGCCTGTGCGCTCCAGCTGCGGCCCGGAGGGCGGCGGCCCTGACGAATGACGATGCCGTCGCTGGCGAAGGGCAGCGGCTGCTTGTACCAGCGTTCGCGCCAGGCTTCGATCTCGGCGAATCCGCTGACGGGCTCCGTCCGCTCGGCGCTGTCGGAAAAGCCCAATTGCCGCAGACGCTGCTGGCGCGCCGGCATGTCCAGAGGACCGTCGGGAAGCTCCCAGACGAACAGGCCGATCCGCTCGCCCTCGCTGCCGAGCGACTTGCGCGCCATCAGCCCGGCAACCTTGCCGCGCGCCCCCAGGCCGCCCTGGCGGGCCTGCACGTGGTCCGGCAGGCGCCAGTACAACTCGCCCTGCAGCACCAGCCGGCCGTGTTCACCGGGTAACTGCCGGGGAATCGCGGGCACCTGCCGGGCATTGGCCGTCCAGTCCTGTCCCGCGAGGCCATCGCCACGGCTGATCGCCTGGTGCAGCCGCCCCTCCTGGTAGACCAGGGTGACCGCAACGCCATCGACCTTGGGCTGCACCCAGAGGTCGCTGCGGTTCGTCAGCCACGCGCGCACGGCGGCGGCATTGGGGAGCTTGTCGAGCCCGGTGTGGGGGACCGGGTGGCGGACGTCGCCGGCGCTGCTGGCCAGGGGCGCATCCGTGGCTGTGGGGGTTTGCGGATGACAGGACTGCCACTGCCGCAGCCGCTCGCGGGCCTGGTCGTACAGCTCGTCCGCGACAGGAGAGGTCCCCTGCCGGTGATAGGCGTCGTCCCACTGCGCCAGTTGGGCTTGCAGGGCATGTATCTCGTCGCGTGTCCGTTCGGTACAGGCGTAGGTGGCAAGCGGCGGGCAAAGCAGTAGGGCGAGGATCAGGCGTGGCATGGCGAGCGTCCGTGCTGCGGGGGAGTCCGTCAGCCTAGAAGCGGCTCGTGGTGGGCGACGCCGAGGTGGGCGCGGATTATTCGGCGTGGTGTGTCGGACGCTGGAAATGAGTTCGCCCGCGGGTGCAGGGCTTTTCAGACGTTGGGGGGTGGCGCCAACCGGCGTCTTGTGTCGTGCCGTGCGCTTCGCGAGCAAGCTCGCTTACAGGGAAACGCCAGATTGCGTTTCGCAGGAGCGGACTCCGTCCGCGATAGGCCTCCCAGCAGAAACGAAAAAGCCCCGCCGAGGCGGGGCTTTTTCTGCTACCGGACCTTACAGGCCGGCGGCGTCACGCAGGGCGGCGGCCTTGTCGGTGCGCTCCCAGGTGAAGGCGGTGAAGGTGTCTTCGCCGTAGGTCATTTCGAACGGGTTGCGACCGAAGTGGCCGTAGGCCGCGGTCGGCTGGTACATCGGGTGCAGCAGGTCGAGCATCGTGGTGATCGCGTACGGACGCAGGTCGAAGTGCTCGCGGACCAGCTGGACGATCTTCTCGTCGCTGATCTTGCCGGTACCGAAGGTGTTGACCGAGATGGAGGTCGGTTGGGCCACGCCGATGGCGTAGGACACCTGGATCTCGCAACGCTCGGCCAGGCCGGCGGCAACGATGTTCTTGGCCACGTAGCGACCGGCGTAGGCAGCGGAGCGGTCGACCTTGGACGGGTCCTTGCCGGAGAACGCGCCGCCGCCGTGACGGGCCATGCCGCCGTAGGAGTCGACGATGATCTTGCGGCCGGTCAGGCCGCAGTCGCCCACCGGGCCGCCGATCACGAAGTTGCCGGTCGGGTTGATGTGGAACTGGGTGTCCTTGTGCAGCAGCTCGGCCGGCAGCACGTGCTTGATGATCAGCTCCATCACGCCTTCGCGCAGGTCCTTGTAGCTGACCTCCGGGTTGTGCTGGGTGGACAGGACGATGGCGTCGATGCCGACGACCTTGCCGCCTTCGTAGCGGCAGGTGACCTGGGATTTCGCATCCGGGCGCAGCCACGGCAGCAGGCCGGACTTGCGGGCTTCGGCCTGGCGCTCCACCAGCCGGTGGGAGAAGCAGATCGGCGCGGGCATCAGCACGTCGGTTTCGTTGCTGGCGTAGCCGAACATCAGGCCCTGGTCGCCAGCGCCCTGGTCTTCCGGCTTGGCGCGGTCGACGCCCTGGTTGATGTCCACCGACTGCTTGCCGATGATGTTCAGCACGCCGCAGGTGGCGCCGTCGAAGCCGACTTCGGAGCTGTTGTAGCCGATGTCGATGATGACCTTGCGCACCAGCTCTTCCAGGTCGACCCAGGCGGAGGTGGTGACTTCGCCGGCGATGATCGCCACACCGGTCTTCACCAGGGTTTCGCAGGCCACGCGGGCGTACTTGTCCTTGGCGATGATGGCGTCGAGCACCGCATCGGAAATCTGGTCCGCGATCTTGTCCGGATGGCCTTCGGAGACGGATTCAGAGGTGAAGATCGAGTATTCGCTCATCTAACGGTTCCTATCATTTACCGGTGGGTGAGGACGCTTCGCGAATCCGGTTTGGCGAAGTGCCGTACCTGGATCTGAAAGCCATTACGTAAACCAATGTACAAACTTTCGCCGGGCGCGAGCCCCGCGGAATCGGCCCAACGGGCCAGGTCGTCCTGTTCGAACCCCAGCCAGAGATCGCCACAGGCCTCCCTGGCCCAACTCTGGTCGTGGCTGCAGAGCTCCGTCACCAGCAGGCTGCCACCGGGTTTCACCAGGTTCGCCAGCTGTTTCAGCGCTTCCGCCGGCGCCGCGAAATGATGCAGCACCATGTTCAGCACCACGCAGTCCGCCGCGTCGTCGGCGTCCTGCAGGGCATCGGCCAGCCGCAGCCGGACGTTGTTCAAACCTTCGCTGGCGCAACGTTGCCGCGCCATGTCGAGCATCGCCTCGCTGTTGTCCAGCGCGGTGACCTCATTGAAGCGCCGGGCCAGCTCGGGGAGGAATCCGCCGTCGCCGGGACCGACTTCCAGCGCCGTGGCACCGGGGGCGAAGCTCAGCGCGTCGAGCAGCGCCAGTACGCTTTCGCGGTATTGCGGAAGGCCCGCGATCAGGTCCTGCGTGGCCTGGAACTTCTCCGCGCTGCGGGCGAAGTAGTCGCGGCTCACGGCGGCGCGCTGGGCGTGCACGCTGACAATGCGCTCGCTGACATCCTCCGGCAGCTCCAGGCCGTCGACCTCTTCGAGCAGCGCGCCGTGCAGCGTGCCGCCAAGGCTCTCGGCCTGGGGCAGGGCGCGGCGATAGAAGATCGCGTTGCCTTCGCGGCGGGTGGCCACCAGGCCGGCCTGGGCCAGCACCTTCAAGTGGTGGCTCATGCCCGACTGGCGGGTGCCGAAGATATGCGCCAGTTCCAGCACGCCGAACGAGTCGTTGGTCAGGGCGCGCAGCACGTTCAGCCGCAGCGGATCGCCGCCGGCCTTGCACAGGGCGGCCAGCTGGTCGCAGTCGTCGTGGCGGATTTCGGGCAGGCGCAGGCTCATAGGTCGCGCAGTCTAGTCGTGGCTTGCAGGGTGGGGCAATAGCTGTATCAAAAAGTTTTGATATTGACGGATGAGCGGTTTTTGATCAGTTGCCCGGCCCGCTCGGATGCTCTGCATCAGGCTTCTGCCGATCTGTCATTGCCCCACGGGGCCCGGCTGGGCGAAAATACCGGCCTTTTTTCATTCCCTTCGAAGTTTCGAAGCAGCCCCCGCAGGAGATTCAGCGATGCCCAGCCGTCGTGAGCGAGCCAATGCCATCCGCGCACTGAGCATGGACGCCGTGCAGAAAGCCAACAGCGGCCATCCAGGCGCCCCGATGGGCATGGCGGATATCGCCGAAGTGCTCTGGCGCGACTACCTCAAGCACAACCCGGGCAACCCGCAATGGGCCGATCGCGACCGCTTCGTGCTGTCCAACGGCCACGGCTCGATGCTGATCTACTCGCTGCTGCACCTCACCGGCTACGACGTCACCGTCGATGACCTGAAGAATTTCCGCCAGCTCAACTCGCGCACCCCGGGCCACCCGGAATACGGCTACACCGCCGGCGTCGAGACCACCACCGGCCCGCTGGGCCAGGGCATCGCCAACGCCGTGGGCATGGCGCTGGCCGAGAAGGTGCTGGCTGCGCAGTTCAACCGCGACGGTCATGCCATCGTCGACCACTACACCTACGCCTTCCTGGGCGACGGCTGCATGATGGAGGGCATCTCCCACGAGGTGGCTTCGCTGGCCGGCACCCTGCGCCTGAACAAGCTGGTCGCCTTCTACGACGACAACGGCATCTCCATCGACGGCGAAGTCGAAGGCTGGTTCACCGACGACACTCCCAAGCGCTTCGAAGCCTACGGCTGGCAGGTGATCCGCAATGTCGACGGGCATGACGCCGACGAGATCAAGACCGCCATCGAAACCGCCCGCAAGAGCGACGCCCCGACCCTGATCTGCTGCAAGACCGTGATCGGCTTCGGTTCGCCGAACAAGCAGGGCAAGGAAGAGTGCCACGGCGCTCCGCTGGGCAACGACGAAATCGCCGCCACCCGCGCCGCGCTGGGCTGGAACCACGGTCCCTTCGAAGTCCCGGCCGAGATCTACGCCGAGTGGAGCGCCAAGGAAGCCGGCGCCAGCCACGAGAGCGAATGGAACCAGCGCTTCGCCGCCTACCAGGCCGCGCACCCGGAACTGGCTGCCGAGTTCCTGCGCCGTGTCGCCGGCGAGCTGCCGGCCGACTTCGCCGAGAAGGCCGCGGCCTATGTCGCCGACGTTGCCACCAAGGGTGAGACCATCGCCAGCCGCAAGGCCAGCCAGAACGCGCTGAACGCCTTCGGCCCGCTGCTGCCGGAGTTTCTCGGCGGCTCGGCCGACCTGGCCGGCTCCAACCTGACCCTGTGGAAGGGCTGCAAGGGCGTGAGCGCCGCCGACGCCAGCGGCAACTACATGTTCTACGGTGTGCGCGAGTTCGGCATGAGCGCCATCATGAACGGCGTCGCCCTGCACGGCGGCTTCATCCCCTACGGCGCGACCTTCCTGATCTTCATGGAATACGCCCGCAACGCGGTGCGCATGTCCGCCCTGATGAAGCAGCGCGTGCTGTACGTGTTCACCCACGACTCCATCGGTCTGGGCGAAGACGGCCCGACCCACCAGCCGATCGAGCAACTGGCCAGCCTGCGCCTGACCCCGAACCTGGACACCTGGCGCCCGGCCGATGCCGTGGAATCCGCGGTGGCCTGGAAGTACGCCATCGAGCGCGCCGACGGTCCGTCCGCCCTGGTGTTCTCCCGCCAGAACCTGCCGCACCAGCCCCGCGACGCCGGCCAGCTGGCGGATGTCGCCCGTGGTGGCTACGTGCTCAAGGACTGCGACGGCGAGCCGGAACTGATCCTGATCGCCACCGGCTCCGAAGTCGGCCTGGCCGTGCAGGCCTTCGACAAGCTCAGCGCCGAAGGTCGCAAGGTGCGCGTGGTTTCCATGCCGTCCACCAGCGTCTTCGACCAGCAGGACGCCGGCTACAAGCAGGCCGTACTGCCGGTGCAGGTCGGTGCGCGCATCGCCATCGAAGCCGCCCACGCCGACTACTGGTACAAGTACGTGGGTCTGGAAGGCCGCGTGATCGGCATGACTACCTTCGGCGAATCGGCCCCGGCCGCCGCCCTCTTCGAGCACTTCGGCTTCACCGTCGAAAACCTGCTGGAAGTGGCTGCCGAGCTGCTCGACGCCTGATCCGGCTCTTGTAGGAGCGAGCTTGCTCGCGAAGGGTTTTGCTCGGTTCGCGAGCAAGCTCGCTCCTACGAAGATCGACAAGGGATAACAATGTCCAAGCGCCCTTACCGAGTTGCCCTCAACGGCTACGGCCGCATCGGCCGCTGTGTGTTCCGTGCCCTGCACGAGCGCCGCGCGAAGGCTGATTTCTCCATCGTCGCGCTGAACGACCTGGCCGACCTCGCCAGCCTGGAATACCTGACCCGCTTCGACTCCACCCACGGCCGCTTCCCCGGCGAAGTGAGCGTGGCCGACGGCTGCCTGCACGTCGGCGGCGATTGCGTGAAGGTGTTCCGCGAGGCGACGCCCGAAGCCATCGACTGGCGCGCGCTGGACGTCGACCTGGTGCTGGAGTGCTCCGGCGTCTACCACACCCGTGCCGATGGCGAACGCTTCCTGGCCGCCGGTGCGCCGCGCGTGCTGTTCTCCCAGCCGATGGCCAGCGAGACGGACATCGATGCCACCGTGGTCTTCGGCATCAACCAGCAGGGCCTGGCCGGCGCCGAGAGGCTGGTCTCCAACGCCTCCTGCACCACCAACTGCAGCGTGCCGCTGCTCAAGCTGCTGAACGAGGCCGTGGGCATCGAGTACGTCTCGATCACCACCATCCACTCGGCGATGAACGACCAGCCGGTGATCGACGCCTATCACCACGAAGATCTGCGCCGCACGCGCTCGGCCTTCCAGTCGGTGATCCCGGTGTCCACCGGTCTGGCCCGTGGCATCGAGCGCCTGCTGCCGGAACTCGCCGGGCGAATCCAGGCCAAAGCCATTCGGGTGCCGACGGTGAACGTCTCGGCGCTGGACATCACCCTGCAGGTCTCCCGCGACACGTCCGCCGAGGAGATCAACCGCGTGCTGCGCCAGGCCGCCACCGAAGGCCCGCTGAAAGGCCTGCTGGCGTATACCGAACTGCCCCACGCCAGTTGCGATTTCAACCACGACCCGCACTCGGCCATCGTCGATGGCAGCCAGACCCGCGTTTCCGGCCCCCGGCTGGTGAACGTGCTGGCCTGGTTCGACAACGAGTGGGGGTTCGCCAACCGCATGCTCGACACCGCAGGGCATTTCCTGCGGGTCGCCGCTACCGAACGTTAATCAAACAGCCCCAACAGGACTGACTGTCATGACCGTGTTGAAGATGACCGACCTCGACCTCCAAGGTAAGCGCGTGCTGATCCGCGAAGACCTCAACGTTCCGGTGAAGGACGGTGTGGTCAAGAGCGACGCGCGCATCCTGGCCTCGCTGCCGACCATCAAGCTGGCCCTGGAGAAGGGCGCGGCGGTGATGGTCTGCTCGCACCTGGGCCGCCCGACCGAGGGCGAGTTCTCCGCGGAGAACAGCCTGCAGCCGGTCGCCGACTACCTGTCCAAGGCCCTGGGCCGCGCCGTGCCGCTGGTCAAGGACTACCTGGGCGGCGTCGACGTGAAGCCGGGTGAAGTCGTGCTGTTCGAGAACGTGCGCTTCAACAAGGGCGAGAAGAAGAACGCCGACGAACTGGCCCAGCAATACGCCGCCTTGTGCGACGTGTTCGTCATGGACGCCTTCGGCACCGCCCACCGGGCCGAGGGTTCGACCCACGGCGTGGCCAGGTTCGCCAAGGTTGCCGCGGCCGGCCCGCTGCTGGCCGCCGAGCTGGAAGCCCTGGGCAAGGCCCTGGGCAACCCGGCGCGCCCGATGGCCGCCATCGTTGCCGGCTCCAAGGTCTCCACCAAGCTCGACGTGCTGAACAGCCTGGCGCTGATCTGCGACCAACTGATCGTCGGCGGCGGCATCGCCAACACCTTCCTCGCTGCGGCGGGCCACAAGGTCGGCAAGTCGCTGTACGAAGCCGACCTGGTCGATACCGCCAAGGCCATCGCCGCCAAGGTCAGCGTGCCGCTGCCGGTGGATGTCGTGGTTGCCAAGGAATTCGCCGAGACTGCCGTCGCCACCGTCAAGGACATCGCTGACGTGGCCGACGACGACATGATCCTGGACATCGGTCCGAAGACCGCCGCCCAGTTCGCCGAGCTGCTCAAGACCTCCAAGACCATCCTGTGGAACGGCCCGGTCGGCGTGTTCGAGTTCGACCAGTTCGGCGAAGGCACCAAAACCCTGGCCAAGGCCATCGCCGAAGGCTCCGCCTTCAGCATCGCCGGTGGTGGTGACACCCTGGCTGCCATCGACAAGTATGGCATCGGCGAGCAGATCTCCTACATTTCCACCGGTGGCGGCGCCTTCCTCGAGTTCGTCGAGGGCAAGGTCCTGCCGGCCGTCGAAGTGCTGGAGCAGCGCGCCAAGGCCTGAGGCATTCGCCGACGAGAGCGGCGACGCTTCGTCGGTGCGCTCCCATCCGTACAGCGCCGCCCTCGTCTGATCGTGGGCGGCGCTGGCGCTCCAGCACTGGGGCAGGCAAGCTGGCGTATTGGATACTCGGCGGGGATGCCGCCTCAAGGGGGAGTTGCCTGATGCTGCGTTATGTTGTCCCGCTCCTCGCGCTGTCACTGCTGGCGGGATGTTCGAGCCATTCGTCCGGTGGCGCCGGCGGCAAGGCGTCCGGCTGGAGTCGCTGGACCTGCGACAGCCAGGCTGAAGTCATCTGGCGTTACGTGGATGCCAGCAGGTCGGTGGTCGACCTTCGCCTGGGCGAGGATGACGTGGTTCATCACCTGGAGGAGGAACCCGGCGGATCCGGCGCTTTCTATAGTGACGGACTGGTCGGATTCAGCATTACCGGCGAGCAGGGATTGATCTACTGGGTCGAGAGCAACGATCTCATCGGCCGAGGTTGCAAGGCGCGCTGACGCGCCGACTGTCCGGCCACGGCCTGGGCACTTGAACACCGCCTGCCCCTGGGGCAGGCTTTTGAACAACTGAACGAGCCCGACTTCTGGGAGAAGCAAAAATCATGGCACTCATCAGCATGCGCCAAATGCTGGATCACGCCGCCGAGTTCGGCTATGGCGTTCCGGCCTTCAACGTCAACAACCTCGAGCAGATGCGCGCCATCATGGAAGCGGCCGACAAGACCGATTCTCCGGTGATCGTGCAGGCCTCCGCCGGTGCTCGCAAATACGCCGGTGCGCCCTTCCTGCGCCACCTGATCCTCGCGGCCATCGAAGAATTCCCGCACATCCCGGTGTGCATGCACCAGGACCACGGCACCAGCCCTGACGTCTGCCAGCGCTCCATCCAGCTGGGCTTCAGCTCGGTGATGATGGACGGCTCGCTGAAGGAAGACGGCAAGACCCCGGCCGACTACGAGTACAACGTCCGCGTTACTCAGCAGACCGTTGCCTTCGCCCACGCATGCGGTGTGTCCGTGGAAGGTGAACTGGGCTGCCTGGGCTCCCTGGAAACCGGCATGGCCGGCGAGGAAGACGGCGTTGGCGCGGAAGGCGTGCTGGACCACAGCCAGCTGCTGACCGACCCGGAAGAAGCCGCCGACTTCGTCAAGAAGACCCAGGTCGACGCCCTGGCCATCGCCATCGGCACCAGCCACGGCGCCTACAAGTTCACCAAGCCGCCGACCGGCGACATCCTCGCCATCGACCGCATCAAGGCGATCCATGCGCGTATCCCCGGCACCCACCTGGTGATGCACGGTTCGTCCTCCGTCCCGCAGGACTGGCTGGCGATCATCAACGAGTTCGGCGGTGAGATCCCGGAAACCTACGGCGTGCCGGTCGAGGAAATCGTCGAAGGCATCAAGTACGGCGTGCGCAAGGTCAACATCGACACCGACCTGCGCCTGGCCTCCACTGGCGCTATCCGTCGCTTCCTGGCGAAGAACCCCAGCGAGTTCGACCCGCGCAAATACTTCGCCAAGACCGTCGAAGCCATGCGCGATGTCTGCATCGCCCGCTACGAAGCCTTCGGCACCGCCGGCCACGCCTCCAAGATCAAGCCGATCTCCCTGGAAGGCATGTTCCAGCGTTACGCCAAGGGTGAGCTGGAAGCGAAGATCAACTGATTCCGGCCCGCTTCCGAAGAGCCCCGCCCCGCGGGGCTCTTTCGTATTTGCCAGAAGGAGATTGATGGCATGTCGATGCTGCGTGCCGGGCTTGCCGCTCTGTCGCTGGTGCTGCTGGCCGGTTGTTCGCTGCTTCCTCCCGGGGCCTCGGCGCCACCGCCGAAGCCGCCGGTAAACCTGCCGGTGGATGCGCAGAACTGCCTGACCCATGAAGAGTGCACGCTGAAGACCTCGCGTACCCTGCTGTTCGTCTTCGACTATGCCGAAGCGGGTGCCGCCCTGGTGGAGAACGAGAACCGCGTGCTCAGTACGCCGGACAAGGCGCCGAAGAAGGGCTGGCCGGCGATCCGTATCCAACTGGCCGCCCCGGATGGCGGCCGCTTCGAGTTCACCGGTGAATGCCGGCAGAAGCGCTGCCGTATCAAGGAATCGAGGCTGCTCAGCTGCTACCGTAGTTACCTGGATGGCAAGAGCAAACTCGACAGCAAGGCCTGCCGGTTCCTCTGAGCGCTGGTGCTCGGGTCGGACGGGCTCTGGAGGCACGATGACGGATGTACATGGCAGTGCGCGGGATGGCTATGCCCGTGAAGCGAAAGCCTATGCCCACGGGCGTCCGGACTATCCGGATGAGCTGTTGGGCTGGCTGGGCGAGGCCCTGGAGATCGCTCCCGGCAAGGCGGTGGCCGATCTCGGCGCGGGGACTGGGAAGTTCACCGCCTTGCTGCTGCGCACGGGGGCGCAGGTCACGGCGATCGAGCCGGTGGCGGCGATGCGTGAGCAATTGAGCGCGACCCTGCCGGCGGTGAAGGCGCTCAACGGTACCGCCCAGGCGATCCCCCTGGAGACGGGGAGCCTGGATGCGCTGACCTGCGCCCAGGCTTTCCACTGGTTCGCGGACGAGCGGTCGCTGGCCGAGATCCATCGGGTGCTGCGCCCGGGCGGTCATCTCGGTCTGGTCTGGAACGTCCGTGACGAGCGGGTCGACTGGGTAGCCGAGGTGGCCCGCATCGTCGAACGCTACGAGGGCAGTACGCCGCGCTTCCACACCGGCGAATGGCGACGCGCCTTTGCAGGCGCGCGATTCGCGCCGTTGCGCCTGCGCGAGTTCAACTACCAGCACATCGGCCCGCCGGAACAGGTGATCGTTTCGCGTGTCCTGTCGGTCAGCTTCATCGCCGCGTTGCCGGATGAGCAGAAACGACGGGTGGCCGAGCAACTGCGAGAGCTGATTGCCAGCCATCCGGCATTGAAAGATTGCGCGGAGGTCGCGTTCCCGTACCGCACCGAAGCCTATAGCACCTGCGCGCTGGATTGAGTGGTGAATGAGGTAGACTGGCGGTCGAACGTCCCGCCAGTCGCCTCGCCCATGCAGCCGCTCCGTTATCTCCAGGCCTACCCGCAGCAGCTTCAGGACCAAGTGCGCCAGCTCATCGAGCAGGACCGTCTCGCCCAGTACCTGGAGCGCCGCTATCCCGGTCGCCATGACGTGCAGAGTGACAAGGCGCTCTACAGCTATGCGATGGACCTCAAGCAGCAGTTCATGCGCACCGCGCCGGCGGTGGACAAGGTGCTCTACGACAACAAGCTGGACGTGGTACAGCGCGCCCTCGGCCTGAACACGGCGATCTCGCGGGTTCAGGGCGGCAAGCTCAAGGCGAAGAAGGAAATCCGTGTCGCCTCGCTGTTCAAGGATGCGGCTCCCGAGTTCCTGCAGATGATCGTGGTCCACGAACTCGCGCACCTGAAGGAGCGTGACCACGGCAAGGCCTTCTACCAGCTCTGCGAGCACATGCTGCCGGGCTACCATCAACTGGAATTCGACCTGCGCGTCTACCTGACCTGGCGCGATCTACCTCAGTAGTACAGTCGCATCAGGTAGAACAGGCCAAGGCCCCAGGGCAGCAGCAGTAGCAGGCCGAGGCAGCGCAAGGCTGTCCGTACTCCGCCTTCCCGCCTGGCGAGCCATTCGATGCCGGCCAGCAGAAGGGCATATCCCGTCAGTCCCGCCAGTACCAGCCGGAATTGCTCCGGTGTGGGGGAGCTGGGCTCGAGCGCGGGATGGGTGAGGCGCCAGATGCAGAGCGCCCCGGCGGGCAGCAGCAGAAGGATTGCGGTGAATGCGCGAGCGGGCAGGCGGAGCAGGCAGGCGATGAGTAGGCCGGAAAGTCCCGCGCAGGCGATCAACGTGGCGAGCAACTGGTCGAGGTAGACGAGGTCAGGCGCGGGGGCGAGGACGCGGGATGTGGCCAGCAGGCGCAGTAACGGCGCACCGAGCGACAGTGCGATCAGGCAGAACAGCCAGCCAGACAGTTTGCGTAGCATCCGGGCGTCCTGATGACGTTGCCGCGGGAAGCCCCTGACGCGCCGGATGGGGTCGGTCGTCCGGGGCTGTTCACCGCCGCAAACGGCAGATTAATCAATGATTTGGCGAAATGCCATGATTTATTCGGGAAACATTCCGTTCGATGCAAAAGCCCCTCTTGCGACGGGCCTGTGCCTGCCTGTCAGAACAGGTCGATCGGGGCTTCTTCTTCCGCCGGCATACCGCTTCCCGGCGCGCTTCCCGGTGCCAGTTCGCTCATCGAAGGCGGCGTATCCTCGTTCTTGAACAGTTCGAAATAGGCGCCCGGCGTGCCTGGCGCCGCTGCGCGGCCAGTCACCGGATCGATGCGCAGGCTGACCATGCCGGCGGGCTCGGGCAGCAGGTGCGAGGGCTTGTCCTTCAGGGCGGCGCCCATGTAGCGCATCCAGATCGGCAGGGCCACGTTACCGCCGTACTCGCTGCGGCCGAGGCTTTCCGGCTGGTCGAAACCGACCCAGACGGTGGTCATGTAGTCGGCGTTGTAGCCGGAGAACCAGGCGTCCTTGGACTCGTTGGTGGTACCGGTCTTGCCGGCCAGGTCGTCGCGCTTGAGCGCCAGGGCGCGACGGCCGGTGCCGCGCTTGATCACGTCCTGCAGCATGCTGGTCATGATGTAGGCGGTGCGCGAGTCGATGATGCGCTCGGCGGCGGCCGGCTCGATGGTGGTCTTGGCCAGGCTCGGGTCGTCGTTGCCCAGTTCGTTGGTGCCGGTGGGCTGTGCCTGTTCGACCTGCGCCTCGTCATTCGTCACGCGGGGCGGGTTGGCCTGGTAGATGATCTGGCCGTCGCGGCTTTCGATGCGCTCGATCACATAGGGCGAAATCTTGAAGCCACCGTTGGCGAAGGTGCTCCAGGCGGTGGCGATCTCCAGCGGCGTCAGGGTCGCGGTGCCGAGGGCCATCGACAGGTTCGGCGGCAGTTCGTCCTTGTTGAAGCCGAAGCGGCTGATGTAGTTGCGCGCGCGTTCGACGCCCAGCCCCTGGAGGATGCGGATCGACACCATGTTGCGCGACTTGTACAACGCCTCGCGCATCGGGATCGGGCCGAGGAAGGTGTTGGTGTCGTTCTTCGGTCGCCAGACCTTGTCCAGGTACTCATCGTAGAACACCACGGGGGCGTCGTTGATCAGCGAGGCGGCGGTGAAACCGTTGTCCAGCGCGGCGCTGTAGATGAACGGCTTGAAGCTGGAACCGGGCTGGCGCTTGGCCTGGGTCGCGCGGTTGTAGTTGCTCTGCTCGAAGGAGAAACCACCGACCAGTGCCATGATCGCGCCGTCCTGCGGGTTCAGGGAAACCAGCGCGCTCTGTGCGGCCGGCACTTGGCTCAGGCGCAGCGAGCCGTCGTCGCGGCGCTGCACGCGGATCACGTCGCCTGGTTGGACCACGTCGCTGGGCTGGCGAGGCATCGGGCCCATGCTGTTGTTGCTGAGGTAGGGGCGCGCCCATTTCATGCCGTCCCAGGCGAGTGCTTCTTCCTTGCCGTCGCGGGTCATCACCAGGGCGCCGCTCTTCTCCACCTGGATGACGATGGCCGGCTCCAGGCCGCCGAGCGGGCGTTGCTGGGCGATCGCCTGGCGCCAGGCATCGCGGGTCTTGCCGGGCAGGCGGGTCTCCGGGCCACGGTAGCCGTGACGCTGGTCGTAATCCTGCAGGCCGTCGCGCAGTGCGTTGTTGGCATCCTCCTGCAGATCGCTGCGCACGGTGGTATAGACGCGGTAGCCCTCGGTGTAGGCATCGCCGCCGAAGCGGCCGACCAGCTCGGCGCGCGCCATCTCGGCGATGTAAGGGGCGGTCAGCTCCGGGCTTTGTACGTGATAGGACGCCGCGATGGGTTCCTTGACCGCGGCTTCGTAGCGAGGCTGGTCGATGAAGCCCAGCTTGAGCATGCGCTCGAGGATCCAGTTGCGGCGTTCCAGGCTGCGGGCGGGGTTGGCCAGCGGGTTGTAGCGCGACGGCGCCTTGGGCAGACCGGCTATCATCGCCATCTGGGCCAGGCTCAAGTCTTTGATCGATTTGCCGTAATAGACCTGGGCGGCGGCTTCTACACCGTAAGCGCGGTTGCCCAGATAAATCTTGTTGACGTACAGCTCGAGGATCTCGTCCTTGGTCAGCGAGCGCTCGATCTGAAGTGCCAGCAAGATCTCGTTGATCTTCCGGGAGAAGCTGCGTTCGTTGGTGAGGAAGTAGTTCTTCGCCACCTGCATGGTGATGGTGCTGCCGCCCGTCTGGATATGTCCCGTCTTCAATAATTGCGCGGCAGCACGCATCAGGCTCTTGACGTCCACGCCATAATGATTGGCGAAGTTGTCATCCTCGGCCGATAACAGTGCGTGGGTGAAGTCTTGGGGGATTTCAGCAAAGCGAATCGGCGTACGGCGCATCTCGCCAAACTCTGCTATCAATCTGTTATCACTGCTGTACACGCGCAACGGCATCTGCAAACGCACGTTGCGCAAGGCCTCCACGGACGGGAGGTTTGGGCTGAGGTAGAGGTAGGCGCCGCTGAAACTGAGCAGCAATCCACAGATTATGGTGACGCAGGTCCACCACAGAAACTTCAGCAGGCGCATTGGAAGGTCTTGGATTTCCAGAGAAAAGAAAGAGTTAAGCGGATGGCGCGGTAAAAAGGGAAAAGCTGATCACATTATAAGCAGTTTTTTTCCCGGTGAGCCATTTGCGCGGGTGTCAAGTCTGGTATCTAATGTGAAAAAACATAAATCGTCCGTAAGTCTCGGATGCTGATAGGAAATCAGTCGTGCTAGGGCTCTTCAATAAGAAAGCGAACACGCTGCTGGGGATAGACATCAGTTCGACTTCGGTCAAACTCCTCGAATTGAGCCGCTCTGGAGGCCGCTACAAGGTAGAGGCCTATGCCGTCGAGCCGCTCCCGCCCAATGCAGTGGTAGAAAAGAACATCGCTGAGCTGGAGGGTGTCGGCCAGGCGTTGTCACGCGTGATCGCCAAGGCGCGAACCGGCGTGAAGACGGCTGCTGTCGCTGTTGCCGGCTCGGCGGTCATTACCAAGACCATCGAGATGGATGGCGGTCTCTCGGAAGACGAGCTGGAGAACCAGCTCAAGATCGAGGCCGACCAGTACATCCCCTATCCGCTCGAAGAAGTCGCGATCGACTTCGAAGTGCAGGGAGTTTCCGCACGAAACGCCGAGCGCGTCGACGTACTCCTTGCCGCCTGCCGAAAGGAAAACGTTGAAGTGCGCGAGGCGGCCCTGGCGCTGGCCGGCGTGACGGCCAAGGTTGTCGATGTCGAAGCCTACGCGCTGGAAAGAGCGTTCAGTCTGCTCGGAGATCAGTTGGGCGGCAATGCCGACGAGCTCACAGTTGCGGTCGTCGACATCGGCGCCACCATGACCACGCTGAGCGTGCTGCACCACGGACGCACTATCTATACCCGCGAGCAATTGTTCGGCGGACGCCAGCTCACCGAGGAGATTCAGCGCCGCTACGGTTTGTCCGTGGAGGAAGCTGGTCTTGCCAAGAAGCAGGGTGGTCTTCCGGATGACTACGACAGCGAAGTTTTGCAACCGTTCAAAGATGCCGTCGTTCAGCAGGTATCTCGTTCGCTGCAGTTCTTCTTCGCGGCCGGGCAGTTCAACGACGTGGATTACATCCTGCTGGCGGGCGGAACGGCTTCGATCCCGGACCTGGACCGGCTGATCCAGCAGAAGATCGGTACTCCGACACTCGTGGCCAACCCGTTCACCGACATGGTGCTGAGCGGAAAGGTCAATGCGGGGGCGCTGGCCAGTGACGCGCCGGCGCTGATGATTGCCTGCGGTCTGGCGATGAGGAGTTTCGACTGATGACTCGCATCAACCTACTGCCGTGGCGGGAGCAACTGCGCGAAGAGCGCAGGCAACGGTTCCTGGTGACCCTGGGCGGCGTGCTGTTGCTGTCTGCCGGCCTGGTGTTCCTGGGCGACCAGTACCTGAGTTCGACTATCGAGAACCAGAACGCCCGCAACGATTTCCTGCGCAAGGAAATCGCTGTGCTCGATGCGCGAATCAAGGAAATCAGCGAACTGAAGGCTCGCCGCCAGCAGTTGCTGGAGCGCATGAAGATCATTCAGGACCTTCAGGGCAACCGTCCGATCATTGGTCGTGTGTTCGACCAGTTGGTGCGCACGTTGCCCGATGGCGTCTTTTTCACCGACCTGAAGATGACCGGGAAGTCCATCTCCATCGCAGGGGCGGCCGAGTCGAATAACCGGGTCTCCAACCTGATGCGCAACCTGGATGCCTCCGAGTGGCTGATGGCGCCGAACCTGACGGAAGTGAAGGCGGTGACCCAGGGAGGGCTGGATCAGGCGAACCTCTTCCAGTTGACGGTTCAGCAGACTCAGCCCGGGGCGGATGAGGCGGAGCAGAAGAACGTTGCGCAAGGAGCCAAGAAATGAGTCTGGCCAGTTCCCTCGAGAGCTTGCGCAAGATCGACATCAACGATCTTGACCTGAACAACCTCGGCTCCTGGCCGGCGGCCGTCAAGGTCATCGCCTGCATCCTGCTGATGGCCGTGGTGCTCGCGCTTGGCTACAACTTCCATCTGAAGGACATGCAGGACCAGTTGGACCGGCAGCGCGCGGAGGAGGAAACGCTCAAGCAGCAGTTCTCTGCCAAGGCCTTCCAGGCGGCGAACCTGGATGCCTACAAGGTTCAGATGAAGGAAATGGAGGAGTCCTTCGGCGCCTTGCTGCGGCAACTGCCCAGCGATACCGAGGTGCCGGGGCTGCTCGAGGACATCACCCGCACCGGTCTGGGAAGCGGGCTCGAGTTCGAAGAGATCAAGCTGCTGCCGGAAGTGACCCAGCAGTTCTATATCGAGCTGCCTATCCAGATCAGCGTCGTCGGCGGCTATCACGACCTGGCGACCTTCGTCAGCGGCGTGTCCAGTCTTCCGCGGATCGTTACCTTGCACGATTTCGAGATCAAACCTGCCAGCGTCGACAGCACGTCCAGGCTGAGGATGAGCATCCTGGCCAAGACCTATCGTTACAACGACAAGGGCGTGAAGGTCGATGCCCCGAAAAAAACGGGAGCCAAGAAATGAGGGGGCGCCTGATCATTTGCGGTTTTCTGCTCCTGAGTCTGAACGGGTGCGGCGCGGGAGGCGATTTCAGCGATCTGCAAGCCTATATGGATGAGGTGCGTGCGCGTCCCAAGGGGGCTATCGAGCCGCTGCCCAAGTTCCAGCCGTATGAAGCGTTCACTTATAGCGCCTCGGCGCTGCGTAGCCCGTTCCAGCCACCGGTCAAGATCGATCTGGCGGTGAAACAGAAGGGCAACAAGGTGGTCAAGCCGGACGAAACCCGGGTCAAGCAGTTCCTCGAGGGCTTCAATATAGAAACCTTCGAAATGGTGGGGACCTTGTCCAGGGAGAGCCAGATGTTCGCGCTCGTGAAAGGTGCAGGAGGGGTGCACCGGGTACGAATCGGCGACTACCTGGGACGCAACGACGGCAAGATCGTTGCGATCAGCGAAGGCAAGATCGACGTGATTGAAATCGTTCCTGATGGTGAGGGCGGCTGGCTCGAACGTCCGCGCAGTCTGACTCTCAAGGAACGTTCATAAGGGCGGGGATGAACATGGATAACAAACAGCAGTCTGCACGACGGATTCAGACGATGAACAGAACACTTTCCCGCCTGAGCATCTCCTTGCTCGCGGCTGTCTTTGCGCCGGCTTTGCTGGCCGCCAACCTGCAGAGCGTCGATGTGGCGGCGCTGCCGGGTGATCGGGTCGAGCTGAAGCTGGGCTTTGACGGGCCGGTGGCCGCTCCGCGCGGCTACACCATCGAGCAGCCGGCGCGCATCGCGCTGGACCTGCCGGGCGTGCAGAACAAGCTGGGCAGCAAGAACCGGGAACTGGGTGTGGGCAATGCCCGCAGCCTGACGGTGGTCGAGGCCAAGGATCGCACCCGCCTGATCGTCAACCTGAGCACGCTGGTGCCTTACACCACCCGGTCGGATGGTTCGAACCTGTACGTCGTGGTGGGCGGAAGCGGTGCTTCCAGCACGGTCGCCTCGGCGGCGCCGGTATCTTCGGCGATCGCCAAGCCGGCCCAGCCCAAGCCGTACATTCCCGCAGGCAAGGCGATTCGCAATATCGACTTCCAGCGCGGCGAGCAGGGTGAAGGCAATGTCGTGATCGACCTGTCCGATCCGACGCTCAGCCCGGACATCCAGGAGCAGGGTGGCAAGATTCGCCTGGACTTCCCGCGCACCCAGTTGCCGGACAATCTGCGGGTGCGCCTGGATGTGAAGGACTTCGCCACGCCGGTGCAGTTCGTCAATGCTTCGACTTCGGGTGACAAGGCCAGTATTTCCATCGAACCGACCGGCCTGTACGACTACCTGGTCTATCAGACCGACAATCGGATGACCGTCAGCATCAAGCCGATGACGATGGACGATGCCGAGAAGCGCAAGAAGGATACCTTCGCTTATACCGGCGAGAAGCTGTCGCTGAACTTCCAGGACATCGACGTGCGCTCGGTGCTGCAACTGATCGCTGACTTCACCGACCTGAACCTGGTCGCTTCCGATACGGTTCAGGGCAACATCACCCTGCGCCTGCAGAACGTGCCCTGGGATCAGGCGCTGGACCTGGTGCTCAAGACCAAGGGCCTGGACAAGCGCAAGGTGGGCAACGTACTGCTGGTTGCCCCGGCGGAGGAGATCGCGGCGCGCGAGCGCCAGGAGCTCGAAGCCCAGAAGCAGATTTCCGAGCTGGCTCCCCTGCGGCGCGAGCTGATCCAGGTGAACTACGCCAAGGCGTCCGACATCGCCAAGCTGTTCCAGTCGGTAACGGGTGTGGGCGGCGCTCCGGGCGCTCCGGCGGCGGGTGCGGATACTCGTGGCTCGATCACCGTCGATGATCGGACCAACGCGATCATCGCCTACCAGACCCAGGATCGCCTGGATGAGCTGCGTCGTATCGTTGCCCAGCTGGATATTCCGGTGCGTCAGGTGATGATCGAGGCGCGTATCGTTGAAGCCGCCGTGGACTACAGCAAGGCCTTGGGCGTTCGCTGGGGTGGCGCGTTCAGAGGGGGGAACTGGGATTTCTACGGCAAGGACGGTGCGCGTACAGTTAGTGATGGACAGCTATTCCTGCCCGGCACCGACACGATCGGCAACTGGACAGCACAGGATGGTGTGGCACCGGTTCCCTTTGTGGATATGGGTGTGGCCGAGAGCACCTCGGGTATCGGTATCGGCTTCCTGAGCGATCACGCCATGCTTGACCTGCAGCTTTCCGCTATGGAGAAGAGCGGCAACGGTGAAGTGGTTTCCCAGCCGAAGGTCGTCACCTCCGACAAGGAAACCGCGAAGATCCTCAAGGGCTCGGAGATTCCCTACCAGGAAGCCAGTTCCAGCGGCGCGACCTCGGTGTCCTTCAAGGAAGCTGCACTGGCGCTGGAGGTGACGCCGCAGATCACTCCGGACAATCGCATCCTCATGGAAGTGAAGGTCAACAAGGACGAGCCGGACTACGCCAACCGGCTGAACGGTGTGCCGCCGATCAAGAAGAACGAAGTCAATGCCAAGGTGCTGGTCAACGATGGCGAAACCATCGTGATCGGTGGTGTGTTCTCCAACACCCAGACCAAGGCTGTGGACAAGGTTCCGTTCCTGGGCGACGTGCCCTTCATTGGCCGGCTGTTCCGTCGCGACTCGATAACCGACAGCAAGAACGAGCTCTTGGTTTTCATTACTCCGCGGATTATGAATAATCAGGCCTTTGCAGTCGGCCGTTGATCAATGTCGTGTCCAATTTGATTCTGGTAGGCCCGATGGGAGCTGGGAAAAGCACCATCGGGCGTCTTCTCGCCAAAGAGCTTCACCTCGTTTTCAAAGATTCGGATAAAGAGATCGAGCAGCGCTGCGGAGCCAACATCCCCTGGATATTCGATGTCGAGGGCGAGGCGGGTTTCCGTGAGCGTGAGCAGGCGATGCTCGCCGAGCTGTGCGACGAAGGCGGCATGGTCATCGCCACCGGCGGTGGCGCGGTCATGCGCGACGCCAATCGCCTGATCCTCAAGGCCGGCGGCAAGGTGATCTACCTGCATGCCTCGGTCGAGCAGCAGATTTCCCGCACGGCGCGCGACAAGAATCGCCCGCTGCTGCAGAAGCCCAATCCGGAGCAGATCCTCCGTGACCTCATGCAGATGCGCGATCCGCTGTACCGCGAAATCGCCGACGTGATCATCGAAACCGACGAGCGGCCACCGCGCCTCGTGGTTCTGGAGATTCTGGAGCGTTTGCGTGAGTTGGAGCGCCATTAACGGCGCTGCAATCTGCGGTATCCTAGTCCCCTTTCTTGCCTGGGGGTTTCATGCGCACACTCAACGTCGATCTGGCCGATCGCAGCTACCCGATCTACATCGGCGAGGGGCTGCTGGATGATCCGCGCTACTTCGAACCGCACATTCGCGGCCGTCAGGTAGCCATCGTCACCAATGAAACCATCGCGCCGCTGTACCTGGATCGACTGCAGAAGACCCTGGCCGGCTACCAGGTCACCACGGTCGTGCTCCCCGACGGCGAGGCCTACAAGCAGTGGGAAACCCTGCAACTGATCTTCGATGGCCTGCTGACCGCGCGCCATGACCGCAAGACCACCCTGATCGCCCTCGGCGGCGGCGTCATCGGCGACATGACCGGTTTCGCGGCGGCCTGCTACCAGCGTGGCGTCGACTTCATCCAGGTGCCGACCACGCTGCTGTCCCAGGTGGACTCGTCGGTCGGAGGCAAGACCGGCATCAACCACCCGCTGGGCAAGAACATGGTCGGGGCCTTCTATCAGCCCCGGGCGGTGGTCATCGATACCACCACCCTGCGCACCCTGCCGCCGCGCGAGCTGTCCGCCGGGCTGGCAGAAGTCATCAAGTACGGTTTCATCTGCGACGAGCCGTTCCTGACCTGGCTGGAAGCGCATGTGGATGACCTGCTGGCGCTGGAGCCCAGCGCGCTCACCGAGGCGATCGAGCGCTCCTGCGCCGCCAAGGCCCGCGTGGTCGGCGCCGACGAGAAGGAAACCGGTGTCCGCGCGACCCTCAATCTGGGCCACACCTTCGGTCATGCCATCGAGACCCACATGGGCTATGGCGTCTGGCTGCACGGCGAAGCCGTGGGGGCGGGAACCGTGATGGCACTGGAGATGTCGCATCGGCTGGGATGGCTGACAAATACCGAGCGCGATCGCGGCATTCGCCTGCTCGCCAAGGCGAAGCTGCCGGTCGTCCCGCCGCAGGAAATGAATGCCGAGCATTTTCTTGAGCACATGGCCGTCGACAAGAAAGTGCTCGATGGACGTTTGCGTCTGGTCTTGCTCCAAGGGCTGGGGGCTGCGGTCGTGACCGCCGAATTCCCCCGTGAGATTCTGGAAGAAACGCTGCGCACTGACTACCAGGCACTGGTCGGTCAGGCAGGAGAGCATTGAGGTCCCATGTCCAGTTTGCATGCCGATGAGGCCTTTCTGGCCCACTACCAGTTCAGTCATGACCCGTTCGCACCGCGGGTTCCCGGCTTCAAGTTCTTCCCTGCGCAGCGCAAGCCTGTGCTGGGGCAACTGCACCACCTGGCGCGCTACAGTCACCTGCTGCTGGCCGTAACCGGCCCGCTGGGCAGCGGCAAGACGCTGCTGCGCCAGGCATTGGTGGCCAGCACCAACAAGGATGCGGTGTCCAGCGTGGTGATCTCCGGTCGCACGGTGGCCGACGAGGCGACCCTGTTGCGCCAGTTGGCGCAGGGCCTGGGCATTACCCAGACCAGCCTCGAAGCCATCCTGGCCAAGGTTGCCCAACTGGCGATCACCGGGCAGGACGTCTATCTGCTGGTGGACGATGCCGAGCAACTGCGCGATGACGCCCTGGAAGTGCTGCTGCTCCTGGCTGCCGGCAACACCGAGGCGCGCCTGCATGTCTTCCTGTTCGGCGAGCCGGCGCTGCTGTCGCGCCTGGACGTGCTGTCCGAAGGCGAGGAGCGTTTCCACGCCATCGAGTTGCAGCCCTACAGCGAAGAAGAGACGCGCGAGTACCTGGCGCAGCGCCTGGAAGGCGCCGGGCAGGGCATCGAGCTGATCTCCGCCGACTTGCTGGCCGACATCCACGAACAGTCCGGCGGCTGGCCGGGAGCGATCAACCAGACGGCCCGCGACGCCATGATCGAGGCGATGCTGGCTGACCGTGGCGGCGCCCGCAAGGCCGCTGGCCCCGGCTTCAAGCTGCCGAAGAAGCACCTGGCGATCCTTGGCGTGGTCGCCATCGGCGTGATCGCCGCCTGGTTCATGCAGGGCAAGACCAGCAAGCCGGACGCTCCGAGCACCGCCGCGCAAACCTCCTCGCAATTGCCGCTCAACGGTGCCGCCCCGCAGCCAGACGCCCAGGGCGCCGGTCCCTCGGTCGAATTCGCCGGTTCCAACCAACCGTTGCCGCTGCCACTGGTGGGTGAAAGCCAGCCGGTGATTCGCGAGCCGTTGGCCCAGGCCGGCGGGCAGGAAGATGCCGACGAAGGCGGTCTGCCGTCCGCGGCAATTCCTCCGACCGTGACCAGCACCGCGCCGCCGGTGACGCCGCTGGCCAACAACGGCCCGACGCCACTGAATCCGGTGCCGCCGGCGTCGACCCAGCAGCAGGCCGCCGCGCCGCAACCGGCTCCGACGCCCGCGCCGCGTCCGGAACCGGTCAAGCCCACCGCCTCCGCCAAGCCCGTCCAGGCCGCAAAGCCGGCAGCCAGCAAGCCGGCAACCACCGTCGCCAGCGCCAAGCCGGCCACGGCAAGCAAGCCTGCCGCATCCCGCGGTAGCGCCGGTAGCAGCAGCTGGTACCAGTCCCAGGCCGGATCGCGCTACTCCGTGCAGGTGCTGGGCACCGGCTCGGAAGCCAGCGCCAAGGCCTTCATCAGCCAGCAGGGCGGCGGCGAGTACCGCTACTTCCGCAAGAACCTGCAGGGCAAGCCGTTCTACGTCGTGACCTACGGCAGCTTTGCCGATCGGGCTTCGGCGCAGGCCGCGATCAAGAAGTTGCCGGCGAAGATCCAGGCCTCCAAGCCCTGGTCGCGCACCTTCTCCAGCATCCAGCAGGAGATCGCTGGCGCACGCTGAAAACCCGCGACGTCGCAAAAATGAAAATGCCGAAACCCGCTTCTGCGGGTTTTGGCATTTTTCTTTCAGAAATGCGACATCGGATTTCGATGGTGCGTCACAAAAATTAGTGACGTCGCTTTCGCCATGTGTACAATGACCTCCCTTTGCCTATCGGAAACTTGCCGCTTGAGCGAGTAGACAGGCGAAGTGCTTGAAGATGGGTCTGCTGACGTTGAGTCATGGCCAGGGCGGAACCGCCGCCGCGTAGGGTAAGACGCGGCAAACAACGCGGTTTGCGTCATTCCAGGTGAACCAGGGGCTGAGCGGCACTGCACGAAGAGGCAGCCCGCGCCTTTGGAGTGCGCGGGAAACGGCCAGCCTGAGCGAACAGGGCGCGGCAATGCGGCGCATGGCGAAACATCAACAGCCCCTGGAAATTTAAAAAGTTTTGCCGGTGAGAGTTCCCTATGAAAGCAGGTCTGTACCATCCTGAGACGTTCAAGGATAACTGCGGATTCGGTCTGATCGCCCATATGACGGGCGAGGCAAGCCACGAACTTCTGCAAACCGCCATCGAAGCACTGACCTGCATGACCCACCGAGGTGGGATCAACGCGGACGGAAAAACCGGGGACGGCTGTGGGCTGCTGATCCAGAAGCCCGACCAGTTCCTGCGCGCCGTGGCCAAGGAGTCCTTTGGCGTCGAGCTGCCCGGCCAATATGCCGTGGGCATGGTGTTCTTCAACCAGGACCCGGTGAAAGCCGAAGCCGCCCGCGCGAACATGAATCGCGAGATCGAGCGCGCCGGCCTGAAGCTGGTCGGTTGGCGCAAGGTGCCGATCGACACCAGCGTCCTGGGTCGCCTGGCGCTGGAGCGCCTGCCGCAGATCGAGCAGGTGTTCATCGGCGGTGAAGGCCTGTCCGACCAGGAATTCGCGGTCAAGCTGTTCAGCTCCCGTCGCCGCTCCTCCGTGGCCAACGCCGAGGACGCCGACCACTACATCTGCAGCTTCTCGCACAAGACCATCATCTATAAGGGCCTGATGATGCCGGCGGACCTCGCCGCCTTCTATCCGGACCTCTCCGACGAGCGCCTGAAGACCGCCATCTGCGTCTTCCACCAGCGCTTCTCGACCAACACCCTGCCGAAGTGGCCGCTGGCCCAGCCGTTCCGCCTGCTGGCGCACAACGGCGAGATCAACACCATCACCGGCAACCGCAACTGGGCCCAGGCCCGTCGCGGCAAGTTCGCCAACGAGTGGATGCCCGATCTCGACGAGCTCGGCCCGCTGGTCAACCGCGTGGGTTCGGACTCCTCCAGCATGGACAACATGCTCGAGCTGATGGTCACTGGCGGCATGGACATGTTCCGTGGCCTGCGCATGATCATTCCGCCGGCCTGGCAGAACGTCGAGACCATGGACGCCGACCTGCGCGCGTTCTACGAATTCAACTCGCTGCACATGGAGCCGTGGGACGGCCCCGCCGGCGTCGTGCTGACCGACGGCCGCTACGCCGTCTGCCTGCTCGACCGCAACGGCCTGCGTCCGTCGCGCTGGGTCACCACCAAGAACGGCTACATCACCCTCGCCTCGGAAATCGGCGTGTGGGACTACAAGCCAGAGGACGTCATCGCCAAGGGCCGCGTCGGTCCGGGCCAGATCCTCGCGGTGGACACCGAGACCGGCCAGCTGCTGCAGACCGAGGATATCGACAACCGTCTGAAGTCGCGCCACCCGTACAAGCAGTGGCTGCGCCAGAGCGCGCTGCGCATCCAGGCCACCCTGGACGACGACCAGGGCGTGGCCAGCTACGACGGCGACCAGCTCAAGCAATACATGAAGATGTTCCAGGTCACCTTCGAGGAGCGTGACCAGGTGCTGCGCCCGCTCGCCGAGCAGGGCCAGGAAGCGGTCGGCTCGATGGGCGACGACACCCCGATGGCGGTGCTGTCCAAGCGCATCCGCTCGCCCTACGACTACTTCCGCCAGGTCTTCGCGCAGGTCACCAACCCGCCGATCGACCCGCTGCGCGAAGCGATCGTGATGTCCCTGGAAACTTGCCTGGGCATCGAGCAGAACATCTTCGAAGAGTCCCCGCACCACGCCAACCAGGCGATCCTGACCAGCCCGGTGATCTCCCCGGCGAAGTGGCGGACCCTGATGAACCTGGAGCGTCCGGGCTTCGACCGTCACCACATCGACCTGAACTACGACGAGTCCGTCGGCCTCGAAGCGGCCGTGCGCAACATCGCCGACCAGGCCGAGGAAGCCGTGCGCGCCGGCAAGGTGCTGCTGGTGCTCTCCGACCGTCACATCGCCCCCGGCAAGCTGCCGGTGCATGCGGCCCTGGCCGTCGGCGCCGTGCACCATCGCCTGGTGCAGACCGGTCTGCGCTGCGATTCCAACATCCTGGTGGAAACCGCCACCGCCCGTGATCCGCACCATTTCGCCGTGCTGGTGGGCTTCGGTGCGTCCGCGGTCTACCCGTTCCTCGCCTACGAAGTGCTGGCCGACCTGATCCGCACCGGCGAAGTGCTGGGCGACCTCTACGAGGTCTTCAAGTACTACCGCAAGGGCATTTCCAAGGGGATGCTGAAGATCCTCTCGAAGATGGGCATCTCCACCATCGCCTCCTACCGTGGCGCCCAGCTGTTCGAAGCCATCGGCCTGTCCGACGAAGTCACCGGCCTGTGCTTCCCGGGTACCCCGAGCCGCATCCAGGGCGCGCGCTTCCTCGACATCGAGAACGAGCAGAAACTGCTGGCCTTCGAGGCCTGGAACAACCGCAAGCCGATCCAGCAGGGTGGCCTGCTGAAGTTCGTCTACGGCGGCGAGTACCACGCCTACAACCCGGACGTGGTCAACACCCTGCAGGCCGCCGTGCAGCAGGGCGACTACGCCAAGTTCAAGGAATACACCGCGCTGGTCGACCAGCGTCCGGTGTCCATGCTGCGCGACCTGCTCAAGGTGAAGACCTCCGAGCAGCCGCTGAGCCTGGACGAGATCGAGCCGCTGGAATCCATCTTCAAACGCTTCGACGCCGCCGGCATCTCCCTCGGCGCGCTGTCGCCGGAAGCCCACGAGGCCCTGGCCGAAGCCATGAACCGTCTG
Organism: Pseudomonas sp. MT3; assembly: GCF_054720805.1. NCBI lineage: Bacteria > Pseudomonadati > Pseudomonadota > Gammaproteobacteria > Pseudomonadales > Pseudomonadaceae > Pseudomonas > Pseudomonas sp. MT3. The sequence goes on along the minus strand of NZ_JBTVPY010000020.1, from coordinate 68,246 downwards.
GGCGGCCGCTCCAACTCCGGTGAGGGTGGCGAAGACCCGGCGCGCTACGGCACGCTGAAGAGCTCGAAGATCAAACAGGTGGCCACCGGCCGCTTCGGTGTAACCCCGGAATACCTGGTCAACGCTGAAGTCCTGCAGATCAAGGTGGCCCAGGGCGCCAAGCCTGGCGAGGGCGGCCAGCTGCCCGGCGGCAAGGTCAACGGCCTGATCGCCCGCCTGCGCTACGCGGTTCCCGGCGTGACCCTGATCTCGCCGCCGCCGCACCACGACATCTACTCCATCGAAGACCTCGCCCAGCTGATCTTCGACCTCAAGCAGGTCAACCCGCAGGCGCTGGTGTCGGTGAAGCTGGTTTCCGAGCCGGGCGTCGGCACCATCGCCGCCGGCGTGGCCAAGGCCTATGCCGACCTGATCACCATCTCCGGCTACGACGGCGGTACCGGCGCTTCGCCGATCACCTCCATCAAGTACGCCGGTTCGCCGTGGGAACTGGGTCTCGCCGAGGCACACCAGACCCTGCGCGGCAACGACCTGCGCGGCAAGGTGCGGGTACAAACCGACGGCGGCCTGAAGACCGGCCTGGACGTCATCAAGGCGGCCATCCTCGGCGCCGAGAGCTTCGGCTTCGGCACCGCGCCGATGATCGCCCTGGGCTGCAAGTACCTGCGCATCTGCCACCTGAACAACTGCGCCACCGGCGTCGCCACCCAGAACGACAAGCTGCGCAAGGACCACTTCATCGGCACCGTGGACATGGTGGTGAACTTCTTCACCTTCATTGCCAGCGAAACCCGTGAGTGGCTGGCCAAGCTCGGCGTGCGCAGCCTGGAAGAACTGATCGGCCGCACCGACCTGCTGGAAATCCTCCCGGGCGAGACGCCCAAGCAGGGCAACCTCGACCTCACGCCGCTGCTGGGCAGCGACCTGATCCCGGCCGAGAAGCCGCAGTTCTGCGAAGTCGAGAAGAACCCGCCGTTCGACCAGGGCCTGCTGGCCGAGAAGATGGTCGAGCTGTCGCGTGCCGCCATCGAGGGCGCCAAGGGCGGCGAATACGAACTGGATATCTGCAACTGCGACCGTTCCATCGGCGCGCGGATTTCCGGTGAGATCGCCAAGGTCCACGGCAACCAGGGCATGGCCAAGTCGCCAATCACCTTCCGCTTCAAGGGCACCGCGGGGCAGAGCTTCGGCGTGTGGAACGCCGGCGGCCTGCACCTGTACCTGGAAGGCGACGCCAACGACTACGTGGGCAAGGGCATGACCGGCGGCAAGCTGGTCGTCACTCCGCCCAAGGGCAGCCCGTTCAAGTCGCAGGAATCGGCCATCGTCGGCAACACCTGCCTTTACGGCGCCACCGGCGGCAAGCTGTTCGCCGCCGGCACCGCGGGCGAGCGTTTCGGCGTGCGCAACTCAGGCGCCCATGCCGTGGTTGAAGGCACCGGTGACCACTGCTGCGAATACATGACCGGCGGCTTCATCTGCGTACTGGGCAAGACCGGCTACAACTTCGGCTCCGGCATGACCGGCGGCTTCGCCTATGTCCTCGACCAGGACAACACCTTCGTCGACCGCGTGAACCATGAGCTGGTGGAAATCCAGCGCATCAGCGGCGAGGCGATGGAGGCCCAGCGCAACCATCTGCGCAAGGTGCTGGTCGAGTACGTGGCGGAAACGGCGAGCGAGTGGGGTGCACATCTGCTGGAGAACCTCGACGACTACTTGCGTCGGTTCTGGCTGGTGAAACCGAAGGCCGCAAGCCTGGGTTCCCTGCTGACCAGCACTCGTGCCAACCCGCAATAAGCGCCTGAAGTTTGATGAGGTCTGAAAATGTCTGAACGTCTTAACAATGACTTCCAGTTCATCGAAGTCGGGCGCAAGGATCCGAAGAAGAAGCTTCTTCGCCAGCGCAAGCGCGAGTTCGTGGAAATCTACGACCTGTTCAAGCCGCAGCAGGCGGCTGACCAGGCCCACCGTTGCCTGGGCTGCGGTAACCCTTACTGCGAGTGGAAGTGCCCGGTACACAACTTCATCCCCAACTGGTTGAAGCTGGTTTCCGAGGGCAACATCCTTGCCGCCGCCGAGCTGTCCCACCAGACCAACACCCTGCCGGAAGTCTGCGGCCGGGTGTGCCCGCAGGACCGCCTGTGCGAGGGTGCCTGCACCCTGAACGACGGCTTCGGCGCGGTCACCATCGGCTCGGTGGAGAAGTACATCACCGACACCGCCTTCGCCATGGGCTGGCGCCCGGACATGTCCAAGGTCAAGCCCACCGGCAAGCGCGTCGCCGTGATCGGCGCGGGCCCGGCGGGCCTGGGCTGCGCCGACGTGCTGGTGCGCAACGGCGTGACCCCGGTGGTGTTCGACAGGAACCCGGAAATCGGCGGCCTGCTGACCTTCGGCATCCCCGAGTTCAAGCTGGAGAAGCAGGTGCTGTCGCGCCGTCGCGAAGTCTTCACCGGCATGGGCATCGAGTTCCGCCTGAACACCGAGATCGGCAAGGATGTCACCCTGCAGCAACTGCTCGACGAGTACGATGCCGTGTTCATGGGCATGGGCACCTACACCTACATGAAAGGCGGCTTCCCCGGCGAGGACCTGCCCGGCGTGCACGATGCGCTGGACTTCCTGATCGCCAACGTGAACCGCAACCTGGGCTTCGAGAAGTCGCCGGAAGACTTCGTCGACATGAAGGGCAAGCGCGTCGTGGTACTGGGCGGTGGCGACACCGCGATGGACTGCAACCGCACCTCCATTCGCCAGGGCGCCAAGAGCGTGACCTGTGCCTACCGCCGTGACGAAGAGAACATGCCCGGCTCGCGCAAAGAGGTGAAGAACGCCAAGGAAGAAGGCGTGAAATTCCTCTTCAACCGCCAGCCCATCGCCATCGTCGGCGAGGACAAGGTGGAAGGCGTGAAGGTGGTCGAGACCCGTCTCGGTGAGCCGGACGCCCGTGGCCGTCGCAGCCCCGAGCCGATCCCGGGTTCCGAGGAGATCATCCCGGCCGAAGCCGTGCTGATCGCCTTCGGTTTCCGCCCGAGCCCGGCGCCGTGGTTCGACCAGCACCAGGTGGAAATCGACAGCCAGGGCCGCGTCATCGCCCCGGCGGCCTCGCAGTTCAAGCACCAGACCAGCAACCCGAAGATCTTCGCCGGTGGCGACATGGTCCGCGGTTCCGATCTGGTGGTGACCGCGATCTTCGAGGGCCGTACCGCCGCCGAAGGTATCCTCGACTACCTCGGCGTCTAAGCCGGACCTGTAGGAGCGAGCTTGCTCGCGAACCCTGAGCCCACAGCGGGGCCTTGTTCGCGAGCAAGCTCGCTCCTACAAAGAACTAAAACCACTGCGGCAGAATGCCGCGATGGACAAAAGGCACGGCACCCGCCGTGCCTTTTCTTTTGGGCTTTGCGAAAATACCCGCACTTTTTTGCCGGATGCCGTTATGACTGCCTTGAAGAACGATCGCTTCCTCCGCGCCCTGCTCAAGCAGCCCGTCGATGTCACCCCCGTCTGGATGATGCGCCAGGCCGGCCGCTACCTGCCGGAATACCGCGCCACCCGCGCCAAGGCCGGTGACTTCATGAGCCTGTGCATGAACCCGCAGCAGGCCTGCGAGGTGACCCTGCAGCCGCTGGACCGTTACCCGCAGCTGGACGCGGCGATCCTCTTCTCCGACATCCTCACCATCCCCGACGCGATGGGCCAGGGCCTGTTCTTCGAGACCGGCGAAGGCCCGCGCTTCAAGAAGGTCGTGACCACCCAGGCCGACATCGATGCCCTGCCGATCCCCGATCCGGAGAAGGACCTGGGCTACGTGATGGACGCCGTGCGCACCATCCGCCGCGAACTGAACGGTCGCGTGCCGCTGATCGGTTTCTCCGGCAGCCCCTGGACCCTGGCCACCTACATGGTCGAAGGCGGCTCCAGCCGCGACTTCCGCAAGACCAAGGCGATGCTCTACGACAACCCGCAGGCCCTGCATGCTCTGCTGGACAAGCTGGCGCAGTCGGTCACCAGCTACCTGAACGGCCAGATCCTCGCTGGCGCGCAGGCGGTGCAGATCTTCGATTCCTGGGGTGGCGCACTGTCGGCGGCGGCGTACCAGGAGTTCTCCCTGGCCTACATGCAGAAGATCGTCGACGGCCTGATCCGCGAACACGAAGGGCGCCGTGTGCCGGTGATCCTCTTCACCAAGGGCGGCGGGCTGTGGCTGGAATCGATGGCCGACACTGGCGCCGAGGCCCTCGGCCTGGACTGGACCTGCGATATCGGCAGCGCCCGTGCCCGCGTCGGCGACAAGGTCGCCCTGCAAGGCAACATGGACCCGTCGGTGCTCTACGCCAAGCCGGAAGCCATCCGTGCCGAGGTGGCACGCATCCTCGGCGCCTTCGGTAATGGCGATGGCCACGTGTTCAACCTCGGTCATGGCATTACCCCTGAAGTCGACCCGGCCCATGCCGGCGCCTTCTTCGAGGCGGTGCACGAACTGTCGGCACGGTATCACTGAGCCTGACGTTTCACTGAAAAGCCCCGCATCCGCGGGGCTTTTTTGTATCCGCCAGCGAGCTCCCTGTAGGAGCGGGCCATGCCCGCGACCGGCCAGCAGGGCCGGTGCTTTCTGTTGCTCTGGTGTTGCAGGTTTGCTGCGTTGGCTTGGGAGTTTCTGCGCCGCTTCGGCGTGCGCGTGGACTCTGAGTTTCGCCCCCTCGGGCGAGTTACTTTGGCAAACGCCCCAAAGTAACCAAAGGTCTTGCCCCGGACATCCGGTTTTTCGCTTGGGGCGAAAAATACCCTCGTTGAAGCGGAGTTTCAGGGGCACGCTGCGAAGGGCCATCCCTGGCCCATCGCAGCTCTCGCGACATCCATGTCGCTCAACCCCTGAAACTCCGCTTCAACGAGGCCTCCTGAACGGGGCATTCGGCGTGCGCGGATATTTCTCTGGCAGACCTTAAGAGCCAGAGCCAGAGCCAGAGCCAGAGCGGAGCATCGGCTCTTCGTAGGACCGAGGGGGACGCCCAGTCCTTGCTCGCGAACCGCACGGCACGGTGCTCCACGACGCAATGAAAAAAGCCCCGCTCTGCAGCGGGGCTCATTTCCTCAAAGAGCCTCAAGCCCCATCAGAGTGCATCACGCAGCATCGCCCACCAGGCCGGCGGCGCGCTGGGACTTGCGGCGGTTGGACACCAGCAGGCCGGAGCAGACCACCACGACGGTCAGCAGGGTGGTGGCGACCACTTCCATGCGATGGTCCGGACGGATCAGCATGGTCACCAGGGCGCCGACGATGAAGAGGATTACCGCCCAGGTCAGCCACGGGAACAGCCACATCTTCAGCTTCAACTGGTGGCCCTGGGAGAGCAGCTTCTTGCGCATGCGCAGCTGCGACAGGGCGATCACCAGGTACACCAGCAGAGCGATGGCGCCGGAGCTGGCCAGCAGGAAGTTGAACACTTCGGCCGGGGCCAGGTAGTTGGCGAAGGTGCAGAGGAAGGCCATGGCGGTGGACAGCAGCACGGCGTAGACCGGGGTGCGGCTGGCGCTGGTCACCTGGGCGATCTTCGGTGCGTCGCCACGCTTGCTCAGGGAGTACATCATGCGCGAAGCGGTGTAGAGCGCCGAGTTCAGGCAGCTGGTCACCGAGACCAGCACGATGATGTCGACGATCAGCTTGGCGTACGGGATGTGCAGGTGTTCCAGCACGGTCTGGTAGGAGCCCATGCTCACCAGGCGCGGGTCGTTCCACGGTACCAGGCAGACCACGATCAGGATCGACAACAGGTAGAACAGCGCGATACGCCAGATCACCGAGTTGGTGGCGCGGGTGATCTGCTGCTCCGGGTCCTTGGACTCGGTGGCGGCGATGGTGACGATTTCCGAACCCATGAAGGAGAACATGGTGGTCAGCAGCGCGGCGAGCACGGCACCCCAGCCCTTGGGCAGGAAGCCTTCGCTGGTCAGGTGGCCGATGCCGGAGACTTCGCTGTTGGGCGAGAAGCCGAAGATGGCGGCGCAGCCCAGGACCAGGAAGGCGATGATCGAGACGACCTTGATCAGCGCCAGCCAGAATTCGAACTCACCGTAGTTCTTCACGCTGAACAGGTTGGTCACGGTCAGCGCGGAGGTGATCACGAAGGCCAGGATCCAGATCGGTGTGCCGGGGAACCAGGCGTGGATGATCGCGGCGGCGGCGTTGGCTTCCAGCGGGATCACCAGGACCCAGAACCACCAGTACAGCCAGCCGATGGTGAAACCGGCCCAGTGGCCGATGGCGCGATCGGCGTAGGTGGAGAAGGAGCCGCTGTCCGGCTGCGCGACGGCCATTTCGGCCAGCATGCGCATCACCAGCACCACCAGCAGGCCGGCGATCAGATAGGAAACCATGACGGCCGGGCCGGCCTCGGCGATGGCGTGGCCGGAACCGACGAACAGGCCCGCGCCAATGGCACCGGCGATCGAAAGCATCGTGACGTGACGATTTTGCAGGCCCTGGGAGAGCCCGGAAGAGGGGGTGCTGCTCATGCTTTACCTACAACTACAGGAGGGAATTGCGTACTGCGGGAGCCGAGGTCCGTTTCAGGATTCCAACAAGTCGTGCGTTATTCTTTACGCAAGGATCGAGCCACATTTTGTTACGACTTTGGTCGTAGGGTGGGAAGAAGCGCTACAACGCCCGCATGAAAGGCGTTGTAGGGAGAGAGGGATTTATCTTGGTACGACCGTCATATGTCGTTTTTGGATAAATTTTACAAAGTGTGTGTAGAAACTACCCGCGCCTGGCAAGTGCTGGGAGATCGCGCGGTAACACTGTCAGGCGTGCCAGGTGCAGCGCCACCAGGACGGCGATCACCAGCAGGCCGGCGATGAACAACCCCACGCCATTCCAGCCGTACTGGTGCCAGAACAGACCGCCGGCAGTACCGGCGACGCTGGAGCCGACGTAGTAGCTGAACAGGTACAGCGACGACGCCTGGCCCTTGGCCTTCAGGGCACGACGGCCGATCCAGCTGCTGGCCACCGAATGCGCGCCGAAGAAGCCGAAGGTGAACACCAGCAGGCCGACCAGTACCAGGGCCAGCGGTTGCAACAGGGTGACCAGCACGCCGCCGAGCATCAGCGCGATCATCGCCCAGAGCACCTTGCGCCGGCCCAGGCGATCCGCCAGGGAGCCGACCCACGCCGAGCTGTAGATGCCCGACAGGTAGACCACCGACAGCACGCCGACCAGTGCCTGGCTCAAGTGATACGGATCGGCCAGCAGACGGTAGCCGATGTAATTGAACAGGGTGACGAAGGCGCCCATCAGCAGGAAGCCCACGAGGAACAGCCAGGGCAGGCCGGCATCACGGAAATGGCCGCGGAAGCCTTCGGCCAACTGGCGCGGTCTGAGCGGCGCCGGGCGGAAGTTCCTCGACTCGGGGAGGATGCGCCAGAACAGCAGCGCTGCGGCCAGGGCGAGCACGCCCAGCGTGGCCAGCGCCACATGCCAGTTCACGTAGTCCACCAGCACGCCGCTGATCAGCCGGCCGCTCATGCCACCGATGGCGTTGCCGCCGATGTACAGCCCCATGGACAGGCCGATGTGCTGCGGGTGGATTTCCTCGGCGAGGTAGGTCATCCCCACCGCCGCCAGGCCGCTGAGAGCCAGGCCGAGCAGCGCGCGCATCAGCAGGACGCCGTGCCAGGTCGGCATCACCGCGCTGCCGAGGGTGAACAGGGCGGCGAAGATCAGCGAGGCGACCATGATCGACTTGCGCCCGATGGCATCGGAGATCGGCCCGGTGACCAACAGGCCGAAGGCCATGGTGATGGTCGAGATCGACAGCACCAGGCTGCTCTGCGCGGCGGTCAGGCTGAAGGCTTTGGATAGCACCGGCATCATCGGCTGCACGCAGTAGAGCAGGGCGAAGGTAGCGAAGCCGCCGGAGAACAGCGCAAGCGACGTGCGCATGAATTCCGGGGTGCCTTTCTCGATGTAGGTTTCGATCTCTTCGACGACGCGCGCCATGTCGCCGTTGGCTTCGCGCGCGCCCATCAGTAGACCAGGCGACAGGTCGGCTGGATCGTTCGCGGCCGATGGCTCTTGTACGACGGCCGGCTTGGCCGCAATGGAAGGTTCTTCCCGCAAAGCCCGCAGGGCAGGTTGACTCACGACACACCTCGGATAGGCGACAGCAGAGCGCCTGGAGTGGCGGCAAGGGCCCGCGCGGCCAGGCAAGGAGCAGGTTGGTAGTCGTTATTGGGCTTGTGTGGAAAGGATAAGGAGCGGGCTTTATTATTTCCAATATATTAATCGACACGTTTGATTCGTTTTACGAATCACTGACGGAGCCACGGTGCTTGAACAGGTTCGCGAGCAAGCTCGCTCCTGCAGTTCGGCGGCGGTGCTCCTTGTAGGAGCGAGCTTGCTCGCGAACCGCACGGCACCCAGCCGATCGCGGACAGAGTCCACTCCTACTGAGTGCCGACACTTCAGCGAGGGCTTCATGGAACTGCGACACCTGCGTTACTTCATCGCCGTGGCCGAAGAGCTGCACTTCGGGCGCGCCGCCGAGCAACTGGGGATTTCCCAGCCGCCGCTGAGCCAGCAGATCCAGGCGCTGGAAGAAGAGATCGGTGCGCGCCTGCTGGAGCGTACCAACCGCCGCGTGGCGCTCACCGAGGCGGGGCAACTGTTCCTCGCCGAGGTGCGGCTGGTGCTGCAGCAGGTCGATCGTGCGGTGCTGCTGGCGCGCCGGGCGCACCAGGGCGAACTCGGCGAACTGAAGATCGGCTTCACTGCCTCCGCCCCCTTCACCTCGACCCTTCCGCGCAGCATCCTGGCCTTCCGCCAGGCCTATCCGGATGTCCACCTGGATCTGCAGGAGCTGAGCAGCGGCCAGGCCGTCCAGGCGTTGCTGGAGGAGCGTGTACAGGTTGGCCTGATCCGGCCGGTGCCGCTGCCGGAGACCCTGGAGGCGGTGGAGCTGTTCAGCGAGCCGTTGGTGGCGGTGCTGCGCGCCGATCACCCGCTGGCCGAGTCCAGCCAGGACGGCCTGGAGATCGCCGCGCTGGCAGACGAGCCTTTCGTGTTCTTCCCCCGCAACTACGGCACCGGCCTCTACGCCCAGTTGCTCGCCCTGTCGCGGCAGGCCGGCTTCAGCCCGCGCATCGCCCAGGAGGCCGGCGAGGCGATGACCATCATCGGCCTGGTGGCCGCCGGGCTGGGCGTCAGCATGCTGCCGGCCTCGTTCCGCCGTACGCGGGTGGACGGTGTGGTCTACCGCACGCTGCTCGATCCGGGGGCGACCAGCTCGGTCTGGCTGGTGCGCCGGCGCGACGAACGCTCGCCGCTGGCGCAGTCCTTCATCGACCTGCTGACCCGCGAGGTAGCCGCCTTGCGCGCGGATGGCTGAACCGTTCGACGGAGGGCTCGCCGTTGTCATGGGCATTGCATAGAATCCGGAGCACTCGAATGGCTTCCGGAGGCAGGCTCATGCGGCGCGTGGTGTTCAATCAGAAAGGTGGAGTGGGCAAGTCGAGCATCGCTTGCAACCTGGCGGCGGTCAGCGCGGCGGAGGGGTATCGCACGCTGCTGGTGGACCTGGATGCCCAGGCCAACTCGACCCACTACCTCACCGGCCTGACCGGCGAGGACCTGCCGGTGGGAATCGCCGATTTCTTCAAGCAGACCCTCGCGTCCGGCCCCTTCAGCCGCAAGGGCAAGGTCGATATCTACGAAACTCCGTTCGACAACCTGCATATCGTCACCGCGAGCCCGGAACTGGCCGACCTGCAGCCCAAGCTCGAGCAGAAGCACAAGATCAACAAGCTGCGCAAACTGCTGGACGAACTGGCCGACGACTACGATCGGATCTACCTGGATACCCCGCCGGCGCTGAACTTCTACACCGTTTCGGCTCTGATAGCCGCCGATCGCTGCCTGATTCCCTTCGATTGCGACAGTTTTTCCCGCCAGGCGCTGTACGGGCTGCTGCAGGAGATCGAGGAACTGAAGGAAGACCACAACGAAGACCTGGAAGTCGAAGGCATCGTGGTCAACCAGTTCCAGCCGCGTGCCACCCTGCCGCAGCAGTTGCTGGATGAACTGGTCGAGGAGGAACTGCCGGTGCTGCCGGTCTACCTGATGAGCTCGGTGAAGATGCGCGAGTCGCACCAGGCGTGCACTCCGCTGATCTTCCTGGAGCCGCGGCACAAGCTGACCCAGCAGTTCGTCGAGCTGCACAACCTGCTGGAAGCCTGATGTCCTGACGGTCGAGCGGCGCTTCCGGCCCGGGAGCGTGCGCAGTGCCGCCTCATTGCGAAATGAGGATGTCGCACGGTGGCCGGCGCAGGAAATAGCGGGTCGAGCTGCCGAGCATGGCCTGCTCGATGGCGCCCCGGCTGCGGCTGCCGAGGACCAGCAGGTCCGGCATCCATTCCTTCAGGGCGGTTTCCAGCGCCTGCTGGAAGTTCCCCGATTGCACCGCACAGAGCAACTGCGGCCCTTCGGCCGGCAACTGCGTGCGCTCGTCCTGTAGCGTCTGGCGCAGCAGCGCGCGCTGGGTTTCCAGATGTTCGTCGGCGCGGCCGGTCTTGCCTGGCTGATAGGCGTTGAGCGCCAGCAGCGCGGCGTCGGTCGGCAGCAGCCGGTAACCGGCACGCCAGGCCTGGCAGGCGCACAGGGACAGGTCCAGGCCGGCCAGCGCCCTGGCGTAGGGCGCGGCGGACTCGTCCACTGCCAGCAGGATCGGCGTGCGGCAATGGCGGGCGATGCGCTCCAGAGTGGTGCCGTCGAAACGCTCAAGTAGTTGCTGGTGATGCGCACCGACCAGCAGCAGGTCGGTCTTGAGCTCCTGCGCCGCCTGGGTAACGGTGGTCGCGGCGCGGCCCTGGCGGATCAGCAACTGATAGTCGGCGATGGCGTTGGCCACTGCGGCGTCGCGCAGCGCGACCTCGGCAGCCTCACGGACGGTGTCCATCATGCGGTCGGGGAAATACTCCTCGATCACATGCAGCAAGGTGACGTGCGCACCGTGCTGGCGGGCCAGTTGGGCGGCGCGGCGTACCGCGATGTCCGCTTCTACGCTGAGGTCGTGGGCGACGAGCAGGTTCCTGTACATGGTGGCTTCCCTCTGTGGCGCATCCACTGTCGCGCCACGTAGGAAATTTCACCTTGATACAAGGCAACGGCCTGTCGTCAGCGGCTGCGCAACTGATAGATGGCGTGGCTCTCGGCAACGACGGTGCCGTCTTTATCCTTGAGTTGCAGGTCGAGGACGAAGTCGGACTTGCCGTTGTGGGTCGCCTCTTCGGCGATGCGCTGGATTTCTTCCTCGCTGAGCCAGGCGTCGACGGTGATGTCACTGGCGGCGGGGCGCAGGAAGCGCAGGCCGGCTTCCTTGACGATGGGGTAGTAGCGCCGCGCATCGAAGCTGGTCAGCATCAGGATGCCACCGGGCAGTTCCGCCACGGTGAACAAGGCGCCGGCGTACATGTTGTGGATGTGGTTCTCGTTGCCCTTGAGCGGCATGCGCAGGCGCACGTGGCCCGGCTCCAGCACTTCGGCCTTGAGGCCGGTGCGCTTGACGAAGGCGATGTGTTCTTCGGTGAGCTGACGGATGAACTCTTCGGGATAAGGCATGGGTGCGCTCCGGTTCGCCTGTTTGTCGTCTGCCCAAGGTTAGCTGCGCCGCGCGGCCTGGCAATGACCGCGCGGATTGACCGGAACGCTCAGGGGCGAGGCTTCAGATACCGTTGCGCGATAGCCAGTCCAGCAACTGTGGCAGTGGCATGGCGCCGCTCTGGCGCGCGACTTCCTGGCCGTTGCGCAGCAGGATCAGGCTGGGAATCGAGCGGATGCCCAGGCGTGTGGAGAGGTTCGGGTTGGCGTCGCTGTCCAGCTTGGCCAGGCGCACCTTGCCTGACAGGCGTGCGGCGGCCTGCTCGAACACCGGCGCGAAGGCCTTGCATGGGCCGCACCAGTCGGCCCAGACGTCCACCAGCAGCGGCAGGTCGCCCTTGGCCTGGGCGGCGAAGCTGGCTTCATTCAGCTCGAAGGGATGGTCGACGATGACCGCCGACTGGCAGCGGCCGCAGCGCGGCGCATCGCCCAGGCGTTCGGCGGGGACGCGGTTGAGACCGTTGCAGTGCGGGCAGGGGATGATCAGGGAATCGGACATGCTGGGGCTCCAGAGGCTATGAGGCCAAGGTGGAGGCTTGCTTGTGAATAATCAACTGCGAGGAGCATCCGGTTCTTCGGTCGGCTGATCCGCGGGATATGCCACCCGGCATGGTTCTGGCGTCTATGGGGGCTCGCTATTCGAGTTGGATGGCTTTTGTCTCGCCCCTTCGGGCGAGTCTCTTTTGGCCAATACCCCAAAAGGTCTTGCCTCATCATCCGGCCCCCGACAGGTTCCTACCCCAATGCCATACAAGCGGAGCTTGTCCGCGAAATCCAGCGCGGCGGAATTTACGCGGACAGGAAAGCACAGGTGTTTGCCGACAACCTGTAGGACCGAGGGGGACGCCCAGTCCTTGCTCGCGAACCGTCCAGAACCGATGCGGCCGGATAATTCTGTTCGCGAGCAAGCTCGCTCCTACGAAAAGCAACCGCTCACAGTCCGTAGGGCGAATAACGCGTAGCGTTATCCGCCGCGATGGGTGTCGCTTCGCTCCACGCCATCCTGCGAAAACATCCACGCTGCCGGCACGCGCCGCTGGTCATCAGCCCTCGGAGGCCTGCAGCGACTGGGCGAGGTCGGCGAGGATGTCGTCGATGTGCTCGATGCCGATGGACAGGCGCACCATGTCGCGCGGCACGCCGGCCTTCTCCAGTTCCTCGTCGTTGAGCTGGCGATGGGTGGTGGAGGCCGGGTGGCAGGCCAGGGACTTGGCATCGCCGATGTTGACCAGGCGCACCACCAGCTTCAGCGCGTCGATGAAGCGCGCACCGGCCTCCTGCCCACCCTTGATGCCGAAGGAGAGGATCGATGCCGGCTGGCCGCCCATGTAGCGCTGGGCCAGGGGGTGTTCGGGGTGATCCGGCAGCCCCGCGTACTTCACCCAGCTCACCTGCGGGTGCTGCTTGAGGTACTGCGCGACCTTCAGGGCGTTGTCGCAATGGCGCTCCATGCGCAGTGCCAGGGTTTCCAGGCCCTGCAGGATGAGGAAGGCGTTGAACGGGGAGAGCGCGGCGCCGGTGTTGCGCAGCGGCACCACGCGGCAGCGGCCGATGAAGGCCGCGGGGCCGAAGGCTTCGGTGTAGGTGACGCCGTGGTAGGACGCATCCGGCGTGTTGAGCAGCGGGAAGCGCGCCTTGTTCTCGGCCCAGGGGAATTTGCCGGAGTCCACGACCATGCCGCCGATGCTGGTGCCGTGGCCGCCGATGTATTTGGTCAGGGCGTGGACCACGATGTCGGCGCCGTGCTCGAAGGGCCGGCAGAGGATCGGCGTGGCGACGGTATTGTCGACGATCAGCGGCACGCCGTGGCGATGCGCGGCGTCGGCCAGGGCCTGCAGGTCGACGATGTTGCCCGCCGGGTTGCCGATGGATTCGCAGAACACCGCTTTGGTGCGCTCGTCGATCAGGGCTTCGAGGGCGGCGATGTCGTCATGGGGCGCGAAGCGGGTCTGGATGCCGAAGCGCGGCAGGGTATGGGCGAACAGGTTGTAGGTGCCGCCGTAGAGCTTGGCCACCGAGACAATGTTGTCGCCGGCCTCGGCCACGGTCTGGATGGCGTAGGTGATGGCGGCCATGCCCGAGGCCACGGCCAGCGCGCCGACGCCGCCTTCCAGTGCCGCCACGCGCTCCTCCAGCACCGCGTTGGTGGGGTTCATGATGCGCGTGTAGATGTTGCCGGCGACCTTGAGGTCGAACAGGTCGGCGCCGTGCTGGGTGTCGTCGAAGGCGTAGGAGGTGGTCTGGTAGATCGGCACGGCCACGGCCTTGGTGGTCGGGTCGGGGCTGTAGCCGGCGTGGATGGCCAGGGTTTCCAGTTTCATTGTTCGAGCATCCTGTTGGCAGAAAGGTCCGAGGATGCGAGCGGCGGCCGGCTCCGGTCAATGACCGGGAGCAATGCGGGGCGGGCGCCGCTAGATCGCTTTTCGCTGAGCCGCTCAAGACGAGCAGCTGATCTCCAGGTGACGGCCCCAGTCCGGCGGGCGCCGGGTGAAGACCTCGGCGTCGGGCTGCTCTTCGAAGGGTTTGCTGAGCACTTCGTGCAGCCGCCGTACCACGCTGAAATCGCCTTGCTCGGCGGCGCTGATGGCTTCCTGGGCGAGGTAGTTGCGCAGCACGTAGAGCGGGTTGACCGCATGCATGCGGGTGCGGCGGTCGTCCTGGCTGCCGCCTTCGCGCTCGACGCGGGCGCGGTAGTCGGCGGCCCAGGCGTCGAAACTGGCGAGGTCGACGAAGTCCGCGCGGACCACGGCCAGCGCCTGCTCTGGTGCCTGTTCGCCGAGGCAGCGGAAGAACAGCGAGTAGTCCACCGCGCCTTTCTGCATGGTCTGCAGCAGGCGCTGTACCCGCTCCAGGTCGCCGTCTTCGGCGCGGGTGAGGCCGAGGCGGCGGCGCATCAGGTCCAGGTAGTGCGCCTGGTAGAGCGGCAGGAACAGGTCCAGCGTGGCGCGCAGGTCGTCCACTTCGACGAAGGGCGTCAGCGCCTGGCCGAGCGCGGCGAGGTTCCAGTGGGCAATGGGCACCTGGTTGCTGAAGGCGTAGCGGCCGGTGTCGTCGGAGTGGTTGCAGATGTGGTTGGCATCGAAGTCGTCGAGGAAGGCATAGGGGCCGTAGTCGAAGGTGATGCCGAGGATCGACATGTTGTCGGTGTTCATCACGCCGTGGCAGAAGCCATAGGCCTGCCAGAGGGCGATCATCTCGGCGTTGCGCTCGACCACTTCGCGGAAGAACGCGAGGTAGGGTTTTTCGTCGGCCAGGCACTGCGGGTAGTAGGCGTCGAGGACGAACTCGCCGAGGGTGCGCAGGTGTTCTTCCTGCTTGGTGTAGTAGAAGTACTCGAAGTGGCCGAAGCGCACGTGGCTGGGCGCCAGGCGCAGCAGCATGGCGCCGGTTTCCTTGGTCTCGCGCCACACCGTGGTGCTGGAGCCGGTGACGCACAGGGCGCGGCTGCTGGGGATGCCGAGGGCGGCGAGGTATTCGCTGGCGAGAAACTCGCGGATCGACGAACGCAGCACCGCGCGGCCATCGCCCATGCGCGAGTAGGGCGTCTGCCCGGCGCCCTTTAGGTGCAAGTCCCAGTGCTCGCCGGCGTCGTTCACCACTTCGCCCAGCAGCAGGCCGCGGCCATCGCCCAGGCGCGGGTTGTAGGCGCCGAATTGATGGCCGGAGTAGACCATCGCCCGGGGTTCGGCGGCGTCCCACAGTTTGTGGCCGGCGAAGATTTCCGCGAACACCGGGTCGTCCGCTTCGCTCGGGGCGAGGTCGAGCAGCCTCATGGCCGAGGGGCTGGCGATGACCAGGCGCGGGTCGGCGATGGGGTCGGGCAGGACTTCGGTGGAGAAGACATCGCCCAGGCGGGCGAAGCGGTTATCGAAGGTCAGTTGGTCGAGCTTTTTCACAATCTAACTCCGGACAAGTCCGAGCATTGTGCTCGGACTTGTCCGAAGGCGTCCACCCTCAGGCCTTGTCGCCGCTGGGCTTGTCAGTGCCCTGGGGGGCGCTGATCTTCACCGGTGTGGCGGCGGGCTGCTGCTGCCCGACGATGACCTGCGCTTCCTGACCCTGGAAGTTCTTCAGGAACACGTCGACCTGGTTGAAGGCCATGTCGATGTTGTTCTCGCGGAAGGCCAGGGCGATGCGGGTGAGGGTTTCGTCCACCGCCGGGTTGCGGTCGCCCAGTTCGCGGACGTGGAAGCGCAGTTCGTAGTCGAAGGTGCTGGCGCTGATGGTGGTGAAGTACAGCACCGGCTCCGGGTCGCGCAGGACGCGCGAGTTGCTGTGGACGGCGTCGAGCATGATCTTGCGCGCCAGCGGCAGGTCGCTCTCGTAGGCCAGGCCGATCTTGATGGTCACCCGCGTCACCGTATCGCTCAGCGACCAGTTCACCAACTGGCCGGTGATGAAGGTCTGGTTGGGGACGATGATTTCCTTGCGGTCGAAGTCGGTGATGGTGGTGGCGCGGATGCGGATGCGGCTGACGGTGCCGGACAGGTTGCCGATGGTCACCACGTCTCCGATCCGCACCGGGCGCTCGAAGAGGATGATCAGGCCGGAGACGAAGTTGGAGAAGATCGCCTGCAGGCCGAAGCCCAGGCCGACCGACAGCGCGGCCACCAGCCATTGCAGCTTGTCCCAGCTCACCCCGAGGGTGGACAGCGCGCTGACGATGCCGACGCCGCTGATGGTGTAGGACAGCAGGGTGGTGATGGCGTAGGCGCTGCCCTGGGCCAGGGTCAGGCGCTGCAGCACCAGCACTTCCAGCAGGCCGGGCAGGTTGCGCGCCAGGGCGACGGTCACGGCGGCGATGACCAGCGCCATGATGAAGTCGCTCAGGCTGATCGGCGTGGTGGACGCCGCGTCGCCGGTGCCGCTGGTGTACTGGTAGAGGGTCACGTTGTCCAGGTAGGAGACCACGCTGATCAGGTCGGCCCAGACCCAGTAGAGGGTGACCACGAAGCCGATCAGCAGGCCCAGACGGATCAGGCGCATGGACTGGTCGTTGATCTGCTCGATGCCCAGGGTCGGCTCTTCCACCACTTCGGTGCCTTCGATGCCTTCCTTGGGCGCGTTCTGCCGCTTCGACAGCGCGCGCTGGTAGGCCAGGCGGCGGGCGGCGACGCCCATGCCGCGGACGAAGGTGGCTTCCACCACCATCCAGAACATCAGCAGGAACAGGGTGTCGATCAGCCGATCGGTGAGCTTGAGCGCGGTGTAGTAGTAGCCGAAGCCCACGGCCAGGAACAGCGCCACCGGCAGGGCGGTGAAGCCCAGGCCGACGATCATCTTGATCATCGACGGGCGCTCGCTGGACGGGCTGTTGAACAGCAGTTGGGCGAGCAACCAGGTCATGGCGGCGTAGCCGAAAAGCACCACGGCGATACCGATCACGTCATCGGCCAGGGAGGCCGGCGAGTGCTCGGCGACCGTGACCACCGCGACCAGCGACATCACCACCAGGCCCAGGCGGCGCATCAGCTTGCCGAGGAACAGTACCTGCGGCTGGCTCCAGTGGAAGTGCCGTTCGGCGATGCCGCCCGGACGCAGGATGCGGTGCGCGGTGTAGAACACCAGCCAGACCTGCGCCATTTCCAGCAGCGCGCTGCCCAGGGTGGCGTTCTGACCGCGGGCGTCGAGCAGCAGGGCGAGGCCGGCGATGGCCAGCGCCAGGGTGCCGGGCAACGCCAGCAGCACGGCGAGCAGCAGGGCCAGCGGGGTGTGGGCCTGGCTGTCGCGCTTGAAGTGGCCGATGTCGTCGTTCAGCGACTCCAGCTTGTCGTAGAGGAAGCGGCGCTTCCACAGCAGGCCGGCGACCAGCAGGAGCAACGGGAGGAACAGGAACGGGCGGTCGATCAGGCCTTCGCCCAGCTCCTTCACGCCCGAGCCCCAGGGCACTTCCGACAGTTGGTGGTGCAGCAGCGTGGGCGTCATCTTGAACCAGGACAGGTCCAGCGGGCGGTTGCTGGGGATCCAGAACATCTGCTCGTCGAGGGTGTCGCGCAGGCTGTCGCTGGTTTCCTTGAGCTGTTTCTGGTTCAGCTGCAGGGTGATGGCTTCGTTGAGCAGCGCGTTCAGTTCGTGGTTGAGGCGCTCCATCAGCTCCAGGCGGGTGTCGACCAGCGTTTCCAGGTCATGGCGCAGTTGCCGGGTGACGCTTTCCTGCGGCTGCTGGGCCAGCAGGTTGTCGAGATAGACCTGGGTGTTGTTGATCTCGTCGCGCTTCTGGTTCAGCTCGAACTGGTACAGGCGCAGGTCGGCGATTTCGTCGGCCAGGTCCCGGTCGGTCTTGATCACCGGCAGGGACTGCTTCTGCTGGTAGAGGATCTTCGCCAGCAGCAGGCTGCCGCGCAGTACGTTGATCTGCTCATCGAGCGCCTGCTCGCCCTGGGTCAGGGTGTCGAGCTGCTGCTTGGCTTCCAGGTTGCGCCGGGTCAGGGTGTTGAGGCGGTCGGTGGTGCGCAGCAGATAGTCGGACAGCTTGAGGTTGGCGGCGCTTTCCTTGCTCAACAGGCTGTCGGTGCCGGCGGCCTCGGAGTCCTTGGACAGCTCGGCGACGGTCTTCTCCGACTGCTCGCGGCGCTTGTCGCTGATCATCGCCTGCAGTTCGAGGGTCTCGCGTTCCTCGCGGCCGATGCGCTCGGCGAGCAGGTCACGCTGGCTGGAGGCGAGGTCGAGCAGCAGGTTGTTGCCGGCCAGTTGCTGGCGCAGGAGCAGGTTCTGTGCGGTGAGCGCGGCCTGTTCGGCGAGCAGCTCGTCGCGGTGCTCCTCGCCTAGCGGCTTGCTGCTTTCCTTGCCGGCCTTGAGCACGCCGGCGATCTCCAGCAGGCGGGTCTGGTTCTTGCTCAGGTCGGCCTGGGCGCGTTCCGGGCGGGTCTGCGCGGTCAGGATTTCGCTCTTGGCGTCGATGATTTCCTTTTGCCAGGCGGCCAGTTGGGCAGACTGCTCGTTGAGCACCATTTCCAGCTGGGTGGCGCTGTAGCCGTTGTAGCGCTGGCTGGCGGGCTTCTCGCTGCTGCCCTTGAGGCGATTCAGGGTCTTCTGGTTCTCGCTGATCAGGCGGGACGCGTCGGCGAGCTGGCCCTTGAGTTCGGCCAGCTGCTTCTCGCTGTCGGCCTTGGCCGCCAGCAGCTTGAGAGTGTTCTCGAGGCTGGCCTTGATCGGCTTGGCGTCGGTGTCGGGCAGCTTGCGCTCGGCAAGGCCGTCGAGGCTCTGCTGCACCTGTTCGGCGCTGGGCGGAGCGTTGTCGGCGGCCAGCGCGGGCAGGCCGGTGAGCGGGCCGCCCAGGAGGACGGCGGTCAGCAGGGTACGCAGCAGGAATGACATGGTCGCGGTCAGCGGCTCGTGCGGAAAGTGGAGTGAGGTTAGTGCTGGCTGACCGGCGCCCGCAAGCGGGCGCCGGTGGGCGGTCAGAGGAACAGGCCCGGGCCGGGCCGGCCTTCGGGGAATTTGACCCCGACCTTGCGGATCTTGTTCCCATCCAGGGCGGCGACGGTCCAGGTCAGGCCGTTCCACTCCACCTGGTCGCCGATGATCGCCTGGCCGCCGATCTCGTGGGCGATGAAGCGGCCCAGATGCTGTTCGCCGTCCACGCCTTCGAGTTTCAAGCCATAGAGCGAGGCCACGGCGGAGAGCTGGGCGTCGCCTTCGAGGACGAAGTCGCCGAAGAAGCGCGCGCTCAGACCGCGATCCGGCGCCTGGCTGAACAGCTTGCCCAGCGCGGAGAGGTCATGCTCGTGGCCGATGACGCAGAGGATGTCGTCGGCCTCGAGGATGGTACTGCCCGACGGGTGCAGCAGCTGGGTGCCACGGAACAGTGCGGCGATGCGAGTGCCCTCGGGCATCTTCAGCTCGCGCAGGGCGGCGCCGATGCACCACTTTTCCTTGCTCAGGTGGTAGACGAACAGCTCCCACTCGCTGGTCGGGTGGACTTCCAGGCCGGCGCGGGAGATCGGCGCCGGGTCCGGCGGCACGATCACCCGCAGCAGCTTGGCGGCCCAGGGCAGGCTGGTGCCCTGCACCAGCAGCGACACCAGCACGATGAAGAAGGCGACGTTGAAGAACAGTTGCGCGTTGGGCAGGCCGGCCATCAGCGGGAACACCGCGAGAATGATCGGCACCGCGCCGCGCAGGCCGACCCAGGCGATGAACGCCTTCTCGCGGCCGTGGAAGGCGCGGAACGGAATCAGGCCGACCAGCACCGACAACGGGCGGGCGAAGAGGATCATCCACAGTGCCAGGCCCAGCGCCGGCAGGGCGATGGGCAACAGGTCGTGGGGCGTGACCAGCAGGCCCAGGACCAGGAACATGCCGATCTGCGCCAGCCAGGCCATGCCATCGAGCATGTGCAGAATGCCGTGGCGGGAGCGGATCGGCTGGTTGCCCAGCATCAGGCCGCACAGATAGATGGCAAGGATGCCGCTGCCGTGCACCGCATTGGCCACGGCGAAGATCAGCAGGCCGCCGCTGATCACCAGCAGCGGGTAGAGGCCGCTGGCCAGGTGGATGCGGTTGATCACCTGCAGCAGCAGCCAACCGCCGCCCAGACCGAGCAGCGAGCCGATGCCGAACTCGCGCAGGAAATGCCAGAGGAAGCCCCAGCTCATGCCGCTTTCGCCGTGGACGAGCATGTCGATCAGGGTGACGGTGAGGAACACCGCCATCGGGTCGTTGCTGCCCGATTCGATTTCCAGGGTGGCAGTCACCCGTTCGTTGAGGCCCTTGCCGCCGAGCAGGGAGAACACCGCCGCGGCATCGGTGGAACCGACGATGGCGCCGATCAGCAGGCCTTCCATCCAGCTCAGCTTGAACAGCCAGGCGGCGGCGATGCCGGTCAGGCCGGCAGTGATCAGCACCCCGGCGGTGGCCAGCGAGAGCGCGGGCCAGAGCGCCACGCGGAAACTCGCCACCCGCGTGCGCAGGCCGCCGTCGAGCAGGATCACGGCCAGCGCCAGGTTGCCGACCAGGTAGGCGATGGGGTAGTTGGAAAAGCCGATGCCGCCGGGGCCATCGGTACCGGCGATCATGCCCACGGCGAGGAAGATGACCAGGATCGGGATGCCCAGTCGCGAGGACAACGAACTGACCAGGATGCTCATGCCGATCAGCACAGCAGCGATCAGGAAATAGCTGTTGATGGCCACGGCATCCAAAGTGTCGACCTCCAGGGAAGTGGGGAGTGGCGACGCTACTTGGGGGATCAGGATGCAGGCCGCATGCCAATTGATTCTAACCTGCGGATTTACAAGGCTGTCAAAGGCTAATTGCGTGGCCAGGGGTGAAGCTTTCAGCAGCCTTTCAGGTGGCTGGCGAGGCGTGCTGCGTTGGCTGCCCCGGAAGTGGGCACGGCGCGTGGCGAGCAGGCATAAAAAAGCCCCGGACGTGACCGGGGCCAGAGGGGCATGCGAGACCTAGAACCAGGAGTCCCGCATGGTTGAACAGGTGTCGTCGCGGGCTTCGAGCAGCGCCAGGTCGTGGTGGCAGGACGGCACTTCCCAGGTCAGGAAGTAGCGCGCGGCCTGCTGCTTGCCGTGATAGAAGTCCTCGTCCGCGGCATTGCCTTCGCCACTGCGGATTCGCACCAGGCCTTCCTCGGCGCGAATGGCCTGCTCCAGCCAGCGCCAGCCGATCACCGCGTGGCCGAAGACCTTCAGGTACAGCGCCGAGTTGGCCAGTCCTTGCGCCACGCGGCCCTGCATCAGGTCGCCGAGCAGGCTCAGGGTAGTCGCCGTCAGGCGCGCCATCAGTTGCTCCAGCGGCGCGCGTAGCGTGTCCAGCGACGGGTGCGCGCTGGCACGCTCGCAGCACTGGTTGATCAGGCGGGTGAGTTGCTTGAGGCCGGCGCCGTTGTTCTGCGCCAGCTTGCGGCCCAGCAGGTCCAGCGACTGGATGCCGTGGGTGCCCTCGTGGATGGGGTTCAGGCGGTTGTCGCGGTAGTACTGCTCCACCGGGTATTCGCGGGTGTAGCCGTGGCCGCCGAGGATCTGGATCGCCAGCTCATTGGCCTTCAGGCAGAACTCCGAGGGCCAGGACTTGACGATCGGGGTGAGCAGGTCGAGCAGTTCGTGGGCCTGCTTGCGTTCTTCCTCGGTGGGCAGGGTTTCACAGTCGTCCACCAGGCGCGCGGCATACAGGCCGAGGTCGAAGGCGCCTTCGACGTAGGCTTTCTGGGTCAGCAGCATGCGCCGCACGTCGGTGTGCTCGATGATCGACACCGGCGCGGAGGTCGGGTCCTTGGCGTCCACCGGGCGGCCCTGCGGGCGTTCGCGGGCGTACTCCAGGGAATACAGGTAGCCGGCGTAGCCGAGCATGATGGCGCCCATGCCGACGCCGATGCGCGCCTCGTTCATCATCTGGAACATGTAGGCCAGGCCGTGGTGCGGCTTGCCCACCAGATAGCCGACGCACTCGCCCTTGTCACCGAAATTGAGGGCAGTGGAGGTGGTGCCGCGCCAGCCCATCTTGTGGAACAGGCCGGCCAGGGTCACGTCGTTGCGCGCGCCCAGGGAGCCGTCGGCGTTGACCAGGAACTTGGGCACGATGAACAGGCTGATGCCCTTCACGCCGGGCGGGGCGTCCGGCAGCTTGGCCAGCACCATGTGCACGATATTGTCCGACAGCGGGTGGTCGCCGCCGGAGATGAAGATCTTGTTGCCGCGGATACGGTAGCTGCCGTCGGCGGCCGGTTCCGCGCGGGTGCGGATGTCGGCCAGGGACGAGCCGGCGTGGGGCTCGGTCAGGGCCATCGTGCCGAACCAGCGGCCTTCGATCATCGGTTGCAGGAACAGGCGCTTCTGCTCGTCGCTGCCGAAGGTCTCGATCAGGTGGCTGGCGCCCATGCTCAGCATCGGGTAGGACGAGGTGGCGATGTTGGCCGACTGGAAGTGCGCGAAGCAGGCGCGCGAGAGCAGGTGCGGCAGCTGCATGCCGCCCTGTTCGAAGCTGCGCGAGGCATTCTGGAAGCCGGCCTCGTTGAAGGCGTCCACCGCCGGCTTCACCTCCGGGATCAGCACCGCGCCGCCATCGACGTACTGCGGCTCGTTCTCGTCGTTCTTGCGGTTGTGCGGGGCGAACAGCTCCTCGGCGATGCCACGGGCGGTGCCCAGGGCGGCGTCGAAGGTCTCGCGGTTGTGCTCGGCGAAGCGTTCGCGCTGGGTCAGGGCCTGCGCATCGAGCACTTCGTAGAGTTCGAAAGCGAGGTTGCGGGAGCTGAGCAGGGTCTCGGACATGGATCGACCTCCGTGGGAATCGCCGCAGTCTAGTCTGGTGAATGAAGCGCGCACAGAATCATCCACGCGCGTGATAAAGGGCTAAAACACCTCGACTACGGCTACACTGCGCGCCTTGAGGAGTCCGCCATCCATGAACTACCGCCACGCCTACCATGCCGGCAACCACGCCGACGTGCTCAAACACATCGTCCTCGCCCGCCTCTTCGCGCTGATGGCGCGCAAGGACACGCCCTTCGCCTACCTCGACAGCCACTCCGGGATCGGCCTGTACGACCTGCTGGGCGACGAAGCCAGTCGCACCGGCGAGTGGGAGTCGGGCATCGGCCGCCTGTGGGAGCGCGATGACCTGCCGGAACTGCTGCAGGATTACCTGGAGGTGGTGCGTGCGCTCAATCCCGATGGCGGCCTGGAGTTCTACCCCGGCTCGCCGGAGCTGGCGCGCCGCCTGACCCGCCCGCAGGACCGCGTGCTGCTCAATGAGCTGCACCCGGAAGACGGCCGCCTGCTCAAGGCCAACATGGCCGGCGAGCGCCGCATCTCGGTGCACCAGGGTGACGGCTGGTTGCTGCCGCGAGCCTTCCTGCCGGTGGCGGAGAAGCGCGGCGTGCTGCTGATCGATCCGCCCTTCGAGCAGCCGGACGACCTGGAACGCTGCGTGACCGCGCTGGACGAGGCCATCGGCCGCATGCGCCAGACCGTGGTTGCGATCTGGTATCCGATCAAGGACCGCCGCCAGCTCAAGCGCTTCTACCAGCGCCTGGAGAAGAGTTCGGCGCCGAAGATGCTGCGGGTCGAACTGTGCGTGCATCCGGCGGATACGGCCGATCGCCTGAACGGCTCCGGGCTGGTCATCGTCAATCCGCCGTGGCCGCTGGATGAGGAGCTGCGCGGCCTGTTGCCGTGGCTGGCGGAGACGCTGGCGCAGAGCGAAGGCAGCA
Source organism: Pseudomonas sp. MT3 (assembly GCF_054720805.1). Lineage (NCBI taxonomy): Bacteria > Pseudomonadati > Pseudomonadota > Gammaproteobacteria > Pseudomonadales > Pseudomonadaceae > Pseudomonas > Pseudomonas sp. MT3. The sequence continues at coordinate 44,430 of NZ_JBTVPY010000020.1, read as the reverse complement.
GCCAGGTGGACTGGCTGATCGCCGAATGAAAAAAGCCCCGGCAGTGCCGGGGCTTTTTGTGGTGCTGGACTGATCGCGACGTCTTTATCTAAGAGCAGGCTCAAGCCGGCAGGCAGACGCCGGTGCCGCCCAGGCCGCAATAGCCGTTGGGGTTCTTCGCCAGGTATTGCTGGTGATAGGCCTCGGCATAGTAGAACGGCGGCACCTCGCGGATTTCCGTGGTGATCGCGCCGTAGCCCTTGGCGTCGAGCTCCTTCTGGAAGGCCGCGCGGCTGGCGTCGATGGCGGCCTTCTGGGCCTGGTCGAACCAGTAGATCGCCGAGCGGTACTGGGTGCCGGTGTCGTTGCCCTGGCGCATGCCCTGGGTCGGGTCGTGGGACTCCCAGAACACCTTGAGCAGCGCCTCGATGCCGGTTTCGCGCGGGTCGTACGCCACCAGCACCACTTCGCTATGGCCGGTCAGGCTGGAGCAGACTTCGTCGTAGGTCGGGTTCGGCGTGAAGCCGCCGGCGTAGCCCACGGCGGTGACCCAGACGCCCGGCTGTTGCCAGAAGCGCCGCTCGGCGCCCCAGAAGCAACCCAGGCCAACAACGATCTGCTGCACACCGGCGGGGAAGGGCGCGGTCAGCGGGCGGCCATTGACGTAATGCGCTTCCGGCACCGGCATTGGGCTTTCCCGGCCCGGCAGGGCTTGGGCGGAGCTGGGCAGCTCCAGCTTGTGGGCAAGTATTTGCGAGCGCAGGGTCATGGCATTCGTCTCCTCTGAATAGGGGCGGCAATAGACTCGGATACTCGCCGAAGATTACAGCGTTTTTTCCGTAAGCGGGGATGGTTGCGGGCCCGCCGCGGCGGAGTGCCTCAGTGCGGGCGGCAGGGGTAGCGCTGCAGGCTGGAGGGGAGGTCGTGGCTGGGAATGGGGCGGTCGAACAGGTAGCCCTGGCCGATGTCGCAGCGGTTGCGTCGCAGGAAGGCCAGCTGCGCGGCCGTCTCCACGCCTTCGGCAACCACCTGCAGCTTGAGGTTGTGGGCCATGGCGATCACCGCCGAGGTGATTTCCATGTCGTCCTGGTTGTCGGGGATGTCCTTGATGAAGCTGCGATCGATCTTGATCACGTCGATGGGGAATTTCTTCAGGTAGCTCAGCGAGGAATAGCCGGTACCGAAGTCGTCCATCGCCAGGGTCAGGCCGAGGTTCTTCAGGCGCTCCAGTTGCTGGCGGGTGTCGTCGGTGGCGTCCAGCAGCAGGCTTTCGGTGAGTTCCAGCTCCAGTTGGCAGGCGGGGATGCCTTCCTCGTGGAGGATCGCGGCGATGGAGCCGACCAGGTCGGGGTCGCTGAACTGCTTGGGCGACAGGTTGATGGCGATGTGCAGTTCGCCCAGGCCCTTGGCGGCCAGCTCGCGCACCTGCCGGCAGGCCTGGCGGATCACCCACTTGCCGATGGGGATGATCAGCCCGGTTTCCTCGGCCACGCTGATGAATTGGTCCGGGCGGATCATGCCCTTCTCCGGGTGCTGCCAGCGCAGCAGCGCTTCCAGGCCCAGCAGCACGCCGCTGCGCAGGCACAACTTGGGCTGGTAGTGCACCGCCAGTTCGTCCTGCACCAGCGCGCGGCGCAGGTTGCTTTCGACGAACAGCTTGTAGCTGGCCTCGGCGGTCATCGCCTCGGTGAAGGTCTGCACCTGGTGCTTGCCGTTGGCCTTGGCCTTGTGCAGCGCGAGCCCCGCGTGCTTCATCAGGGTCTGCGGATCGTGGCCGTGTTGCGGCGCGTAGGCGATGCCGATGGAGCCGGTGATGCTGATCAGTTGGTTGTCGACGAACAGCGGCTTGTCGAGCACGTCGAGGATCTGTTCGGCGATCTGCTCGCCACGGCCGGCCACCGACTCTTCGAGCAGCACGGCGAACTCGTTGCTGGCGAAGCGCGCCAGGGTGGTGCTGTCGCTCAGGCTGCTGCGCAGTCGCCGGGCCAGGTTGGCCAGCAGTTTGTCGCCGGTCTGGTGGCCGAGGCTGTCGTTGATCCGCTTGAAGTTGTCGATGTCCACCAGCAGCAGGCCCAGCGAATGCTGGCTGCCGGCTTGCAGGCGTTCTTCCAGGGCGTTGATGAAGAAGTGCCGGTTGGCCAGCCCCGTGAGGTTGTCGCGGTAGGCGAGCTTCTCGATGTGCTGCTGGGCCAGCTTGCTCTGGGTGATGTCTTCGTAGATGCCGATGTAGTGGGTCAGCTCGCCCTTGTCGTCATGGACCTTCGACAACGACAGCTGGCCCCAGTAGGGCTCGAGGTTCTTGCGCCGGCTGCGGAACTCGCCCTGCCAGCTGTTCTGCGTGACCAGGGTGGAGCGCGCGTCGAACAGCAGCTCGCTGAGGTTGGCCAGCGCCGGCAGTTCCGGCAGGCGGCGGCCGCGTACTTCGTCGGCGCCGTACTGGGTGATGGCGGTGAAGCTCGGGTTGACGTACTCCACCAGGCTGTCACGGTCGATCAGCAGGAAGGCGCTGGCGCTCTGCTCGACGGCGCGCTGGAACAGGTGCAGGGCGCTGGAGACGTTGCGCCGCTCGTGGTTCATCAGCACCTGGGCGTACTGGTCGGCCAGCTCGCCGGCGAAGGCGATTTCGTCGCTCTGCCACATGCGCACTTCGCCGACGTGCTCCAGGCACAGCACGCCGACCACTTCGCCGCCGATGCGGATGGTGGCGTCCAGCAGCGCGGCGACGCCCTGCTGGCGCAGGTAGCTCTTGGCCAATTCCTGCGTGCGCGGGTCCTGCAGGGCATTGTGGGCGTCGATGGCGCGGCCGCTGTGGACCGCGTCGAGGTAGTGGGGGAAGCGGCTGGCGTCGATGTCCTGCGGCGTCTCGTACTGGTCGGTGTCGCGACGGTAGACGGTGACGGCTTCCAGGCGGTTGTCCGGGTGCAGGCGCCAGATGCCGGCGCGGGCCACGTCGTAGGCTTCGCAGGCGGCCTGGGCGATCAGTTGCGCGGCTTCGAGCAGCGGGTCGCTGGACAGGTAGCGGTGCCGGGCCAGGCGCACGATCAGGTTCTGCTGGGTGCGCGAGCGCACCAGGTGTTGCAGGTGTTCGTCCTGGGAGCGCTGGTACATCTCCAGGGACATCTTCAGGCGGATGTTCTGGGCTTCCAGGTCCAGCAGGCGCGGGTCCGGTTCGGCGGCCTGGGCATCGCCCTCGTCCTGCAGCAGGTAGCCGTGCAGCAGTTGCCGGCCGTGCTGCTGGAAGGCCTCGCCGACTTCCAGGATGTTCAGCGTACCGCGCGGCGAGTGCAGGCAGTAGCGCACCCGGTAGCGGCCGTCCGCGAGCAGTTGCTGCTGGACCAGTTCATGCAGCCGGTGGCGCGCCTGGGGCTCCATCAGGCTGGCATAGGGGGCGTCGAGGAGGCCGCAGAGGTCCTGGGCGGGCACACCGATCTGGCGCTCGCAGCCCGGGTCGAGGAACAGCAGGGTCCAGCTGGGTTCGTTCAGGCGCTCGAAGCGCAACATCCCGAGCCGCGAGGGGACGGGAAGCTGCGTGACAACCTCGGCCGCCGAACGGCTGGCGGCATCGGGATGACTCTTCATGCGCGGCGGATTTCCAGGGTGCTGGACGAGGTACATGGCCTCGGCCGAGTTCGATAAGCGTTGGCAAGGTTTGCATGAGGCGCTGGGCGCTGACAAGCCACGTCTGTTATCGGCTGTTCGGTCAGGAAGTTGAGCGCTGCGGGTCCGCGGACAGAGTGCCGGCGGGTGGGCAAAAAGAAGCCCTGCCATCCGGCAGGGCTGGAGAGTACGAGCGTGGCGTGCTCGTCGAGAGGAAGACCGGCGCGGGGCCGGCCTTTTACAACACTTGCAGCGCTTACAGGAGCAGGGTGCGGATATCACCCAGCAGGTCGGACAGGCGCTTGGTGTAGCGTGCGGCGGCGGCCCCGTTGATCACGCGGTGATCGTAGGACAGCGACAGCGGCAGCATCAGGCGCGGCTGGAAGGCCTTGCCGTCCCACACCGGCTGCATGGTGGCCTTGCTGACACCGAGGATCGCCACTTCCGGCGCGTTGACGATCGGCGTGAAGCCGGTGCCGCCAATGTGGCCGAGGCTGGAGATGGTGAAGCAGGCGCCCTGCATGGCGTCGGCGGAGAGCTTCTTGGTGCGTGCTTTCTCGGCCAGTTCGGCGGCTTCGGCGGCGAGCTGCAGGAGACTCTTCTGGTCGACGTTCTTGATCACCGGCACCAGCAGGCCGTCCGGCGTGTCCACGGCGAAGCCGATGTGCACGTACTTCTTGCGGATCAGCGCCTTGCCGCTGGGGGCCAGCGAGCTGTTGAAGTCCGGCATTTCCTTGAGCAGGTGGGCGCAGGCCTTGAGCAGGATCGGCAGCACGGTCAGCTTGACGCCGGCCTTCTCCGCAACGGCTTTCTGGGCCACGCGGAAGGCTTCCATCTCGGTGATGTCGGCCGAGTCGAACTGGGTCACGTGCGGCACGTTCAGCCAGCTGCGATGCAGGTTGGCGGCGCCGACCTGCATCAGGCGGGTCATGGCCACTTCTTCCACTTCGCCGAACTTGCTGAAGTCGACTTCCGGGATCGGCGGAATGCCCGCGCCACCGATAGCGCCAGCCGGCGCGCCGGATTTGGCGCGTTGCAGTTGTTCCTTGACGAACGCCTGCACGTCTTCCTTGAGGATACGGCCTTTCGGACCGGTGCCTTTCACTTCGGACAGCTCGACACCGAACTCGCGGGCGACCATGCGCACGGCGGGGCCGGCGTGGACCTTGGCGCCGTCGCGGCTGGGCGCGCCCACCGGAGCGGCTTCTGGCGCCTTGGCCGGAGCGGCGGCAGCAGGAGCCGGGGCAGCGGCAGGAGCAGCAGCGGCCGGAGCCGGGGCAGCGGCAGGAGCAGCAGCGGCCGGAGCCGGAGCTGCAGCCGGCGCTTCGGCGGCAGCGGGGGCAGCAGCGCCGACGACCTTGAGCTTGAGGATCAGGTCGCCGGTGCCGACTTCGTCACCGATCTTGATCGACACGCTCTCCACCACGCCGGCAGCCGGCGAGGGGATTTCCATGCTGGCCTTGTCCGATTCCAGGGTGATCAGCGACTGATCGGCCTCGACCGTGTCGCCGGCTTTCACCATGACTTCGATGACGTTGGCCTTGCCGGCCGAGCCGATGTCCGGGACGTGGATGTCCTGGACGCTGGCGGCGGCGGGCGCGGCAGCCGGCGCCGGGGCAGCGGCCGGAGCCTCTGCCTTCGGAGCTTCCGGGGCCTGCGCCGGCGCTTCGGCCTTGGGCGCTTCGGCGGCGGCCGAACCACCCTCGACTTCCAGCTCGAGGATCTCGTCGCCTTCCTTCAGGGTGTCGCCCACCTTGACCTTCAGGCTCTTCACCACGCCGGCTTTCGGCGAGGGGATCTCCATGCTGGCCTTGTCGGATTCCAGGGTCAGCAGGCTCTGGTCGGCCTCGACGGTGTCGCCGACCTTGACCAGCAGTTCGATGACTTCACCCTGACCATTGCCGATGTCGGGTACACGAATCAGTTCGCTCATCGTGCCTCTCCTCAGCAGTCCAGCGGGTTACGTTTTTCGGGGTTGATGCCGAACTTGGCAATGGCTTCCGCCACGACCTTGGGTTCGATATCGCCACGATCGGCCAGGGCTTCCAGCGCGGCCAGCACCACCCAGTGGCGGTCCACTTCGAAGAAGTCGCGCAGCTTGCGGCGGCTGTCGCTGCGGCCGAAGCCGTCGGTGCCCAGCACCTTGTACTCCTTGCTCGGAACCCACTGGCGGATCTGCTCGGCGTAGAGCTTCATGTAGTCGGTGGAGGCGATCACCGGGCCCTTGCGGCCGCCCAGGCACTCTTCGACGTAGCTCTGCTTGGGCTTCTGACCCGGGTGCAGGCGGTTCCAGCGCTCGATGGCCAGGCCGTCGCGGCGCAGTTCGTTGAAGCTCGGGACCGACCAGACGTCGGCGCCGATGCCGAAGTCTTCGCGCAGGATCTTCGCGGCGGCTTCGACTTCGCGCAGGATGGTGCCCGAACCCAGCAGCTGCACGTGGTGCGCGGCGTCCTTCTTGTCTTCGTCGAGCAGGTACATGCCCTTGATGATGCCTTCTTCCGCGCCCTTGGGCATGGCCGGCTGAACGTAGTTCTCGTTCATCACGGTGATGTAATAGAAGACGTCCTGCTGCTCTTCGATCATCTGGCGCGAGCCTTCGCGGATGATCACCGCCAGCTCGTAGGCGTAGGTCGGATCGTAGGTACGGCAGTTCGGGATGGTCGCCGCCAGCAGGTGGCTGTGACCGTCTTCATGCTGCAGGCCTTCACCGTTCAGGGTGGTACGGCCGGCGGTGCCGCCGACCAGGAAGCCGTGCGCGCGGCTGTCGCCAGCGGCCCAGGCCAGGTCGCCGATACGCTGGAAGCCGAACATCGAATAGAAGATGTAGAACGGCAGCATCGGCTGGTTGTGCGTGGAGTACGAGGTACCCGCGGCGATCCAGCTGGACATGGCGCCGGCTTCGTTGATGCCTTCCTCGAGGATCTGGCCCTTCTTGTCCTCGCGGTAGAACATCACCTGGTCTTTATCCACCGGCTCGTACAGCTGGCCGACGGAGGAGTAGATACCCAACTGGCGGAACATGCCTTCCATGCCGAAGGTACGGGCTTCGTCCGGCACGATCGGGACGATGCGCGGGCCGAGCTCCTTGTCCTTGACCAACTGCGAGATGATCCGCACGAAGGCCATGGTGGTGGAGATTTCGCGGTCGCCCGAGCCATCGAGGATGGCCTTGAGGGTGTCCAGCGGGGGAACCGGGACCTGGAAGCTCTTGGCGCGGCGAACCGGCATCACGCCACCCAGCGCGGCGCGGCGCGACGCCAGGTACTTGGCCTCGGCGCTGCCTTCGTCGGGACGGTAGAACGGCAGGTTTTCCAGGTCGGCATCCTTGATCGGGATGTCGAACTTGTCGCGGAACGACTTCAGGGACTCGACGTCGACCTTCTTGACGTTGTGCGCGATGTTCTTCGCTTCGCCCGAACCGGTGCCGTAGCCCTTGATGGTCTTGGCCAGGATGACGGTCGGCTGGCCCTTGTGGTTGACCGCCTGGTGGTAGGCCGCATAGACCTTGTAGGGGTCGTGGCCGCCACGGTTGAGTTTCCAGACTTCCTCGTCGGATAGGTCCTTGACCATCTCCAGCAGCTCCGGACGCGCACCGAAGAAGTGCTCGCGCACGTAGGCGCCGTCCTTGGCCTTGTAGTTCTGGTACTCGCCGTCGATGACCTCGTCCATGCGCTGCTGCAGCAGGCCGGCGGTGTCCTTGGCGAACAGCGGGTCCCAGAAGCGGCCCCAGACCACCTTGTTGACGTTCCACTCGGCGCCACGGAACACGCCTTCGAGTTCCTGGATGATCTTGCCGTTGCCGCGAACCGGGCCGTCGAGGCGCTGCAGGTTGCAGTTGATGACGAAGATCAGGTTGTCCAGCTTCTCGCGCCCGGCCAGGGAGATCGCGCCCAGGGACTCGGGCTCGTCGCACTCGCCGTCGCCCATGAAGCACCAGACCTTCTGCTTGCCGGCGGGGATGAAGCCGCGGCTTTCCAGGTACTTCATGAAGCGTGCCTGGTAGATCGCCTGGATCGGGCCCAGACCCATGGAGACGGTCGGGAACTGCCAGAAGTCCGGCATCAGCCAGGGGTGCGGGTAGGAGGACAGGCCGTTGCCGTCCACTTCCTGGCGGAAGTTGTTCAACTGGTCTTCGCTGATGCGGCCTTCAAGGAAGGCGCGGGCGTAGACGCCGGGGGAGGCGTGGCCCTGGAAGAACACCAGGTCGCCGCCGTGTTCGTCGGTCGGGGCCTGGAAGAAGTAGTTGAAGCCAACGTCGTACAGGGTCGCGGAGGATGCGAAGGAGGAGATGTGGCCGCCCAGGTCCGGGTCGTGCTTGTTGGCCTTCATCACCATCGCCAGGGCATTCCAGCGCACCAGCGAGCGGATCCGGCGTTCCATGAACAGGTCGCCAGGCATGCGGGCTTCGTGGGTCACCGGAATGGTGTTGCGGTACGGCGTGGTGATCGCGTAGGGCAGTTGGGTACCGGTACGGGTAGCCAGTTCGCCCATGCGGGTCATCAGGTAATGGGCGCGTTCCTCACCTTCACGGTCCAGGACCGATTCCAGGGCGTCCAGCCATTCCTGGGTTTCGACGGGATCGAGGTCTTGCATGGCTTGCTCCAGGGCGGAAAGGCTTCCAGAATCGGAAGCCAGTAGATCGTTGCCGATAGCTGCGCCGGCCTCGTGGGCGACGCGGCGAATTCTTGGAAGTGCTCCGGGGGTACGCCCGGCGGGTTGTAGTTTTACTACAAATCGCTGACAGATACACCCCTCTGCCAGAAAAAGTTAGTAGTAAAACTACAGGGGCGCGAAAAGACAGGAATGCCGGCGCCTCGCCGACCCCCTCAGGAAAGATCATGAGCCTGCCGTCCCTGGCCGCTGTGCCGGCCACGTTGAAGCCCCTCGCCGAACGGGCGGAGCAGAATCTCCGCGCCGCCGTCTCCCAGCTTTCCCCCGAACAGATCGCCAGCTTCGAGTCCTGGCCCGACGAGCGGCATGCCGATTTCGCCCGCGTGGCGGCCGGCAGCGATTTCGTCGCCGAACAGGTGCAGCGCGATCCTGCCTTTCTATTGTCGCTGGCCGCGACCGGCGAGCTGGAGCGTGCCCTGCAGCCGGGTGAGATGCTCGTCCAGCTGGAAGCGCTGCTGCGCGAATGCGCCGACGAGGACGAGCTGGGCCGCCGCCTGCGCCGCTTCCGCCGGCGCCAGCAGATGCGCATCATCTGGCGCGACCTGACCCGGCGCAGCGACCTGGCCGGTACCTGTCGCGACCTGTCGGATCTCGCCGACGTCTGCATCGACCAGGCCTATCAATGGCTGTACGTGCGCCACTGCCAGCAGTTCGGCACGCCCATCGGCCACCGTTCCGGGCTGCCGCAGCATCTGATCGTGCTGGGCATGGGCAAGCTGGGGGCGGGTGAGTTGAACCTGTCCTCGGACATCGACCTGATCTTCGGCTACCCCGAGGGCGGCGAGACCCAGGGCGTCAAGCGCACGCTGGACAACCAGGAGTTCTTCACCCGACTGGGACAGAAGCTGATCAAGGCGCTGGACGCCATTACCGTCGACGGTTTCGCCTTCCGCGTCGACATGCGCCTGCGTCCCTACGGCTCCAGCGGTCCGCTGGTGCACAGCTTCGCCGCGCTGGAGCAGTACTACCAGGACCAGGGCCGCGACTGGGAACGCTACGCGATGATCAAGGCGCGGGTGGTCGGCGGCGACCAGGACGCCGGCCAGCGCCTGCTGGAGATGCTGCGCCCGTTCGTCTACCGCCGTTACCTGGACTTCTCCGCCATCGAGGCGCTGCGCAGCATGAAGCAGCTGATCCAGCAGGAAGTCCGGCGCAAGGGCATGAGCGAGAACATCAAGCTGGGCGCCGGCGGCATCCGCGAGGTGGAGTTCATCGCCCAGGCCTTCCAGCTGATCCACGGCGGCCGCGACCTTAGCCTGCAGCAGCGGCCGTTGCTGCGCGTGCTGGCGATTCTCGAAGGGCAGGGTTACCTGCCGCCGCAGGTGGTCGCCGAGCTGCGCGAGGGCTACGAATTCCTGCGCTACGCCGAGCACGCCCTGCAGGCCATCGCCGACCGGCAGACGCAGATGCTGCCGGAGGACGAGCTGGAGCGTATCCGCGTCGCCTTCATCATGGGCTACGCCAACTGGTCGGCTTTCCACCAGGCCATCACCCAGTGGCGCGAGCGCATCGACTGGCATTTCCACCAGGTCATCGCCGACCCGGACGAAGACGAGGACGGCAAGGTCGACACCACCATCGGTGGCGAGTGGATCCCGGTCTGGGAGGAGGCGGTGGATGAGGCGTCCGCCTGCCGGCAGTTCGCCGATGCCGGATTCACCCAGCCGGCGGCGGCCTGGAAGCGTCTGACCGACCTGCGCCACGGCGCCCAGGTGCGCGCCATGCAGCGCCTGGGCCGGGAGCGGCTGGACGCCTTCATGCCGCGCCTGTTGAACATGATCGCCGAGCGCGGCCCGGCGGATGTGCTGCTGGAGCGCGTGTTGCCGCTGATCGAGGCGGTGGCGCGGCGTTCGGCCTATCTCGTGCTGCTCACCGAGAACCCCGGCGCGCTGGAGCGCCTGCTGACGCTCTGCGCGGCCAGCCCGATGGTGGCCGAGCAGATCGCCCGCTTCCCGATCCTGCTCGATGAGCTGTTGAATGAAGGGCGGCTGTTCCGCCCGCCGCAGGCCGCCGAGCTGGGCGCCGAGTTGCGCGAGCGGCTGATGCGCATCCCCGAGGACGACCTCGAACAGCAGATGGAAACCCTGCGCCACTTCAAGCTGGCCCATGCCCTGCGCGTGGTGGCCTCGGAGATCGCCGGGACCCTGCCGCTGATGAAGGTCAGCGACTACCTGACCTGGCTGGCCGAGGCGATCCTCGAGCAGGTGCTGAGCCTGACCTGGGAACAACTGGTGCAGCGCCACGGCCGTCCGGTCCGCGCCGACGGCACGCCCTGCGACCCGGACTTCATCATCATCGGCTACGGCAAGTCCGGCGGCCTGGAGCTGGGCCACGGTTCGGACCTGGACCTGGTGTTCATCCACGACGGTGATCCGCAGGGCGAGACCGACGGCGCCAAGTCCATCGATGGCGCGCAGTTCTACACGCGCCTGGGGCAGAAGATCATCCACTTCCTCACCACGCAGACGCCGTCCGGCGCGCTGTATGAGGTGGACATGCGCCTGCGCCCGAGCGGTGCCTCCGGCCTGCTGGTCAGCTCGCTGCGCGCGTTCGAGGCGTATCAGCTGGGCGAGGCCTGGACCTGGGAGCACCAGGCGTTGGTGCGCGCCCGCGTGCTGGCGGGCTGCAAGCGGGTAGCCGGGGCTTTCGAGGCGATCCGCGCGAAGGTGCTGGGCCAGCAGCGCGACCTGGCCGAGTTGCGCAGGGAAGTCAGTGAGATGCGCGCCAAGATGCGCGACAACCTCGGCACCTCCAGCACCGCCGCCGGTACCGCGCCGAATGCCTTCGAGGCCGCGTCGCCCTTCGATCTCAAGCAGGACGCCGGTGGTATCGTCGATATCGAATTTATGGTGCAATACGCGGCCCTGGCCTGGTCGTGGCAGCACCCGGAACTGGTGGAGTTCACCGACAACATCCGCATTCTGGAAGCGCTGGAGCGGGTCGGGTTGATGTCCGGTGAGGATGTCCTGCTCTTGCAGGACGCCTACAAGGCCTACCGGGCGGCGGCGCACCGATTGTCCCTGCAGAAGCAGCCGGGCGTGGTGAGCGGTGACCACTTCCATTCAGAACGCCGCATGGTGATGGCGATGTGGAAGGCCTTCGAGCTGACCTGACTCACCCGGCTTCCCCCGTAAACTCCCCTGAAGCCCTGGCGAACATGACGATGGCCGCCAGGTCGGCGGGGTTGGAACCTGAACAGGACTGGCGGGTTCTGGCACTGCGTCAGGTCACAGGGAGTGACGAAATCCGCCCGGCCGGCATGCCGGCTGGGCTAGACTGCGGGCATTCGATGCTCGGCGCCCGAGGGCGCCGCACGGCTGGACAAGATGAATGGAGTACGGGGAGGCGTGAGCCTCCCCGGTCGTTTTTCGGAAAACGCATGAGAATTCTGATCGTAGGCCCCTCCTGGGTGGGCGACATGGTGATGGCGCAGACGCTGTTCCACTGTCTGAAGCAGCGCCATCCCGACTGTGTGATCGACGTGCTGGCGCCCGACTGGAGCCGGCCGATCCTCGAACGCATGCCGCAAGTGCGCCAGGCCCTGAGCTTCCCGCTCGGCCACGGCGTGCTGGATATCGCCGCGCGCCGGCGCATCGGCAAATCCCTCAAGGGGCAATACGACCAGGCCATTCTGCTGCCGAACTCGCTGAAGTCGGCGCTGGTGCCGTACTTCGCCGGTATCCCCACGCGCACCGGCTGGAAAGGCGAGATGCGCTATGGCCTGCTCAACGACATTCGCGTGCTGGATAAAGAGCGCTACCCGCTGATGATCGAGCGCTTCATGGCGCTGGCCTATGAGCCCGGCGCCGAGCTGCCGCAGCCTTATCCACAACCGCGCCTGTCCATCGATCCGCAGAGCCGCGATGCCACGCTGGCCAAGTTCGGCCTGAGCCTGGACCGCCCGGTGCTGGCGCTGTGCCCCGGCGCCGAGTTCGGCGAGGCCAAGCGCTGGCCGGCCGAGTACTATGCCAAGGTCGCCGAGGCCAAGATCCGCGCCGGCTGGCAGGTCTGGATCTTCGGCTCGAAGAACGACCATCCCGGTGGCGAGGACATCCGCTCGCGGCTGATCCCCGGCCTGCGCGAGGAGTCGGTGAATCTGGCCGGCGAAACCGCCCTGGCCGAGGCCATCGACCTGATGTCCTGCGCCGGCGCCGTGGTCACCAACGATTCCGGCCTGATGCACGTGGCCGCCGCGCTGAACCGCCCGTTGGTGGCGGTCTACGGCTCCACATCGCCGCAGTTCACCCCGCCGCTGGCCGAGCACGTGGAAATCGTCCGCCTCGGCCTGGACTGCAGCCCCTGCTTCGACCGCGTGTGCCGCTTCGGCCACTACAACTGCCTGCGCGAGCTGCAGCCGCAGCCGGTGCTGGCCGCACTCGACCGTCTGGTCGCGGATCCGGTCGACGTGGAATGAGGGTCCTGCTGATCAAAACGTCGTCCCTGGGCGACGTCATCCATACCCTGCCGGCACTTACCGACGCGGCCCGCGCCATTCCCGGCATCCAGTTCGACTGGGTGGTCGAGGAGGGCTTCGCCGAGATTCCCGCCTGGCATCCGGCGGTGGCCCAGGTGATCCCGGTGGCGATCCGACGCTGGCGCAAGAATCTCTGGCAGACCCTCAAGAGCGGCGAGTGGAGCCGTTTCAAGCGACGCCTGAAGGAAGTCGACTACGACCTGGTGATCGATGCCCAGGGGCTGCTCAAGAGCGCCTGGCTGACCCGCTACGTACGCCGTCGCACGCCGGTTGCCGGGCTGGACCGCGAGTCCGCCCGCGAGCCGGCCGCCAGCCGCTTCTACCGTCGCACTTACCCGGTCTCCTGGGGCCAGCACGCCGTCGAGCGCGTGCGCCAGCTGTTCGCCCAGGCGCTGGACTACCCGCTGCCCGCCGGTACCGGCGACTACGGCCTGGACCGCAGCCGCCTGCTGGATTCGACGGAGAGCGAGCCCTACCTGGTGTTCCTGCATGGCACCACCTGGGTGACCAAGCACTGGCCCGAGGTCTATTGGCGCGAACTGGCCCAGCGCATGGGCGAGCGCGGCTGGTCGGTGCGCCTGCCCTGGGGTAACGACGCCGAGCGCCAGCGCGCCGAGCGACTGGCCGAGGGCTTGGAAAACGCTTCAGTGCTCCCCAGATTAAGCCTCGCAGGCATGGCCAAGGTACTGGCCGGCGCTTCCGCCTGCGTGGCGGTCGACACCGGACTCGGACACCTGGCCGCCGCCCTGGACGTGCCGGCCCTCTCGCTGTTCGGTCCGACCAATCCGGGCCTGACCGGCGCCTACGGGCGTTCGCAGGTGCACCTGGCCAGCGACTGGCCCTCGTGTGCGCCCTGCCTGCAGAAGACCTGCACCTACCAGCCGACGGCCGAAGACAAGCGCCAGTTCGACCTGCGGCATGAACAGCCTCTGTGCTTCACGCGCCTGAACCCCCAGCGCGTGGCGACCCAGCTGGAGGCACTGCTGCTGGCTCCGGAGACGCTGCGATGACCCTGGCTTTCGTCCTGTATAAATATTTCCCGTTCGGCGGGTTGCAGCGCGACTTCATGCGCATCGCCCTGGAATGCCAGCAGCGCGGCCACGCCATCCGCGTCTACACGCCGATCTGGGAGGGCGAGGTGCCGCCCGGCTTCGACGTGCGCGTGGCGCCGGTGAAGTCGCTGTTCAACCATCGCCGCAACGAGAAATTCAGCGCCTGGCTGGCCGCCGATCTCGCGCGTTCGCCGGTGGACCGGGTGATCGGCTTCAACAAGATGCCGGGCCTGGATCTGTACTACGCCGCCGATGGCTGCTTCGAGGACAAGGCGCAGACCCTGCGCAACGCCTTCTACCGTCGCTGGGGCCGCTACAAGCACTTCGCCGACTACGAGCGCGCGGTGTTCGCGCCGGAGTCCAAGACCGAGATCCTGATGATCTCCGAAGTCCAGCAGCCGCTGTTCATCAAGCATTACCGCACCCCGGAGGCGCGCTTCCACCTGCTGCCGCCGGGCATCGCCCAGGACCGGCGCGCCCCGGCCAACGCGGCCGAAATCCGCGCCGAGTTCCGCCGTGAATTCAAGCTCGCCGACGATGACCTGCTGCTGGTGCAGATCGGCTCCGGCTTCAAGACCAAGGGCCTGGACCGCAGTCTCAAGGCGCTGGCCGCGCTGCCGCGCAGCCTGCGCAAGCGCACCCGGCTGATCGCCATCGGTCAGGACGACCCCAAGCCGTTCCTGCTGCAGGTGAAGGCGCTGGGCCTGTCGGACAATGTGCAGATACTCAAGGGCCGCAGCGACATCCCGCGCTTCCTGCTCGGCGCCGATCTGCTGATCCATCCGGCCTACAACGAGAATACCGGCACCGTGCTGCTGGAGGCCGTGGTGGCGGGGTTGCCGGTGCTGGTCACCGATGTCTGCGGCTACGCCCATTACATCGCCGAGGCCAGGGCCGGTCGGGTGGTGCCGTCGCCCTTCGAACAGGAGCGTTTCAACGACCTGCTCAAGGACATGCTGGAAGACGACGCCGCGCGCGCCGAATGGTCGCGCAACGGCCTGGCCTTCGCCGATACCGCCGACCTCTACAGCATGCCGCAGCACGCCGCCGACCTGATCCTGCGGGAGCGCGCATGAACGCTTTTGCTCTCGTAGGAGCGAGCTTGCTCGCGAACCGCCCCATGCTCGGTACCAATCCGTTCGCGAGCAATGACGATGGCGTCCCCCTCGCTCCTGCAAAAGAGGACGCGCAGTGAAGCTTGATTTGAGTGAACCCTTCAAAGGCCTGTGGGCCGGCAAGGACCCCTTCGTCGAGGTCGAGCGCCTGCAGGGCAAGGTCTACCGCGAGCTGGAAGGCCGCCGTACGCTGCGCACCGAAGTCGAAGGTCGCGGCTATTTCGTCAAGATCCACCGTGGCATCGGCTGGGGCGAGATCGTCAAGAACCTGTGCAGCGCCAAACTCCCCGTGCTCGGCGCCGGCCAGGAGCAGCGCGCCCTGGAGCGCCTGCACCAGGCCGGCGTGGCGACCATGACCGCGGTGGCCTACGGCGAGCGCGGCGGCAATCCGGCCATGCAGCACTCCTTCATCATCACCGAGGAACTGGCGCCGACCACCGACCTCGAAGTCTTTTCTCTCGACTGGCTGAAAGCGCCACCCGAGCCACGCCTCAAGCGCGCGCTGATCGCCGAAGTGGCGAAGATGGTCGGCACCATGCACCGCGCCGGGGTGAACCACCGCGACTGCTATATCTGCCACTTCCTGCTGCACACCGATCGCCCGATCAGCGCCGACGACCTGCGCCTGTCGGTGATCGACCTGCACCGTGCTCAGACCCGCGCCGCCACGCCACGCCGCTGGCGCAACAAGGATCTGGCGGCGCTGTATTTCTCCGCGCTGGACATCGGCCTGACGCGCCGCGACAAGCTGCGCTTCCTGCGTGACTACTTCGGTAAGAGTCTGCGTGACATCCTCCGCGACGAGGCCGCGCTGCTGGCGTGGATGGAACGCAAGGCGGCCAAGCTGTACGACCGCAAGCAACGTTATGGAGACCTGCTCTGATGGCCGGCTGGGTACTCGAAGCCGACTACCAGCATCTGGCCGCCGATTTCGGCAGCCTGGATGCCGTGTTCTCGCTGGACGGCGAGCGCATCACCAAGGACGCGATGTCCGATGTGATCCGCGTCGAGCGCGATGGCGTGCGCTATTACGTCAAACGCTACCGCAAGCCGGGCAAGGGCTTTCGCCGCTACCTGCCGCGCCCGCGGGTGAAGGCCGAATGGCAGAACCTCAAGCAGTTCGCCAAGTGGGGCATCCCGACCGCCCAGGTGGTGGCCTACGGCCTGGAGCGCGTCAACGGCGGCTTCTCCCGTGGCGCGATCATCACCCGCGAGCTGGTCGGCACCGAGGACCTGCATGCCCTGGCCAAGCAGGACGATCCGCGCCTGAAGGATCGCGCCTGGGTCGAGCACGTCATGCGCCAGTTGGCCGGCTACACGCGGACCATGCACGACCGGCACTTCACCCACAACGACCTGAAGTGGCGCAACATCCTGGTGGACGGGGAGGGCACGGTGTATTTCATCGATTGCCCGATCGGTGATTTCTGGGTCAGCTTCATGCTGCGCTACCGCATCACCAAGGACCTGGCGACCCTCGACAAGGTCGCCAAATACCACCTTTCCTACACGCAGCGCCTGCAGTTCTACCTGCTGTACCGGCGCCGCGAACGACTGAACGCCTCGGACAAGAAGCGTGTCCGGCAGATCGTCCATTTCTTCGAGGGACGCGAGTGAAGGATTTCATTGCCAGCGATGACCAGGCGCTGCTCGAACGCAACGCCCTGGCCGATTTCGACGCCTTGTGGAACCTGCAACTGGAAGCTGTCGACGAACCCAACACCGAGCGTGGCGGCTGGAGCAGCGTCTACCGCGTCGAGCTGGACGGCACCGCCTACTACCTCAAGCGCCAGAGCAATCACCTGACCCGCAGCCTGACACGGCCGCTGGGCGAGCCGACGTTCAGTCGCGAGTTCCGCAACATCCAGCGCTATCACCAGCTCGGCATTCCGTCGATGCAGGCGGCCTTCTTTGGCGCGCGGCAGGTCGGCGGCGAGCGCCGGGCGATCCTGATGACCCGCGCGCTGGAGGGCTGGTGCGACCTGGACAGCTTCCTGCAAGGCTGGCCGAAGCTGGCGTCGGAGCGGCGCCAGGCTATCCTGCGCGCCTGCGGCATGCTCGCCCGCCGCCTGCACGAAGCCGGGCAGATGCATGGCTGCTTCTACCCCAAGCACATCTTTCTGCGCGAAACCGACGATGCCTTCGAAGCGACCCTGATCGACCTGGAGAAGACCCGCCCGCTGTGGTTCGGCCAGCGCGACCGCGTGCGCGACCTCGAGCCACTGCTGCGCCGCGCGCCGGACTGGAACGAGACCGACGTGCGCAACCTGCTGGCGGCCTATCTCGGTACCTCGGCCAGTGGGCCGGAGGTGGATGACTGGTACCGCCGCCTGGGTGCCCGCCGCAAGAAGAAGGAAGGCCGCGCATGAGGTTGTCCGCCCTGCGTGACGCCGGTCGCACACCCGCGCTGCCGCTGCGTGTCGAGCTGGAGGACGGCGCCGGCAGCGCCGAGCTGCGCCTGGACAGCCTGTTGCGCGTATTGCCCGGCCAGCGCTACGTCGGTGCGGCCAATTGGCGCGGACGTCCGGTGCTGGCCAAGCTGCTGGTCGGCGGCAGGGCCGCGCGGCACTTCCAGCGTGAGCGCGAAGGCGTGCGGCTGCTCGCCGAGCAGGGGCTGACCACGCCGGCGCTGCTGGCCGACGGCCTGAAGGACGGCGAGGGTGGCTGGCTGCTCTTCGAGTTCCTCGACGATGCCCGGAGCCTCTGGGACGCCTGGCGCGCCGTGGAAGGCGAACCGCTGCTGTCCGACGGGCAGGCCGCCGTCATCGCCGAGGCCCTCACCGCCATCGCCCGGATGCACGCCAAGGGCCTGTGGCAGGAGGACCTGCACCTGGACAACCTGCTGCGCCACGCCGGCACGCTGTACCTGATCGACGGCGCCGGCATTCGCGCGGAAACCCCCGGCCAGCCGCTGTCGCGCAAGCACGTGCTGGAAAATCTCGGGGTGTTCTTCGCCCAGCTGCCAGCCAGTCTCGATCCGTATCTGGAAGAGCTGCTGATCCACTATCTACTGGCCAACGGCGAACACGCGCTGCCGCTGGAGGCTTTGCAGAAGGAAATCGCCAGGGTTCGACGCTGGCGCGTCGGCGACCTGATGAAGAAGATCGCCCGCGACTGCAGCCTGTTCAGCGTATTCAAGGGGCCGTTCGGCCTGCGCGCGGTGCGTCGCGAGGAAGAGGAGGGCCTGCAGCCGCTGCTGGACGATCCGGACTCCTACATAGATCGCGGACATGTCTACAAGACCGGCGGCGCCGCGACTGTCGCTCGCGTCGAGCTCAATGGCCGCCCGCTGGTCATCAAGCGCTACAACATCAAGAACCTGCTGCACTGGTTCAAGCGCTTCTGGCGCCCCAGCCGCGCCTGGGCCTCGTGGCGCGAGGGCAATCGCCTGGACTTCCTCGGCATCGCCACACCCAAGCCATTGGCGGTCATCGAGCGCCGCTGGCTGTGGTTGCGCGGCCCGGCCTTCCTGATTACCGATTACCTGGCGGGTCAGGATATAATCGCCCGTTTCAAACCCTACCTGGACCAACCGGAGGGGGGCGGCCTGCCGCCGGAAACAGACCTTGCAGCCCTGGACAGACTGTTCGCGGCGCTGGTGCGCGAACGCATCAGCCACGGCGACCTCAAGGGGCACAACCTGTTCTGGCAGGAGCAGGGCGAAGGCGGGCAGTGGTCCTTGATCGACCTCGATGCCATGCAGCGCCACTCGCGAGAAGCGAGCTTCGCCCGCGCCTATGCCCGCGACCGTGCGCGCTTCCTGCGCAACTGGCCAGAGGGCAGCGCACTGCACCAGCTGCTCGACGAACGTTTACCGCGGGTGCCTGGCACCCGCCCAGATGAAAGAGGCTAGACCCTGTGGCATTGACCATCCTCGGCCTGTCCGGCGCCGTAAGCCATGACCCTTCCGCCGCCCTGTACATCGACGGCAAGCTGGTCGCGGCCGTCGAAGAAGAGCGCTTCGTCCGCGACAAGCACGCGAAGAACCGCATGCCCTACGAGTCGGCCAAGTTCTGCCTGGAGCAGGCCGGGATCAAGCCGTCGGACGTTGACGTGGTGGCCATTCCCTTCGCCCCCATCAGCATCTTCGACAAGGCCCGCTGGCACTACGCCAAGCGCTACGCCTACGCGCCGGACCGCGCGCTGGACGCCATCCTGCTCGGCAACCGCCGTTACCACCGCTACTACAAGCGCATCCAGTGGTGCCTGCAGCAGCTCGGCTTCGACCTGAAGAAGACCAAGATCCAGCCGGTCGAGCACCACCTGGCCCACGCCTCCAGCGCCTACCACTGCTCGGGCTTCAAGGAGAAGACGGCGATCCTCGGGATCGACGGCAAGGGCGAGTACGCCACTACCTTCTTCGGCTACGGCGAGAACGGCAAGATCCACAAGATCAAGGAGTTCTACGATCCGGACTCCCTCGGCGGCCTGTACGGCGCGATCACCGAATACCTCGGCTTCGACATGCTCGATGGCGAGTTCAAGGTCATGGGCATGGCGCCCTACGGTGACGCCAGCAAGTACGATTTCTCCCGTCTGGCCAAGTTCGAGAATGGCGAGCTGATCATCAACACCGACTACGCCAACGTCATCGGCTTCCGTCGCTACAAGGAAAAGGGCAAGGGCTACTACTTCTCGCCCAAGCTGATCGAGTGGCTCGGTCCGAAGCGCGAAGGCGACATCGCCGACGATCCGTACATCCACTATGCCGCCAGCATCCAGGCGCTGTTCGAGAAGCTGGCGCTGGAGATGATGGATTACTACCTGGGCGACATCATCCGCGAGACCGGCAAGGTCGCCTTCGCCGGCGGTTGCGCGCTGAACGTCAAGCTCAACCAGAAGATCATCGCCCGTCCCGAGGTCAAGGAGCTGTACGTGCAGCCCGCGTCCAGCGACGCCGGCACCGCGGTTGGCGCGGCGGCCTATGTATCCTGGGAGCGCGGCGTGCCGGTCGAGAAGATGGAGCACGTCTACCTCGGTCCGGAATACAGCAACGAAGACGTCATCGCCGCCTGCGCCCGCCACGAGGCCAAGCCGGCCTGGCGCAAGATCGACAATGTGCCCGAACTGATCGCCAAGGTGCTGGTGGACGGCAACCCGGTGGCCTGGTTCCAGGGCCGCATGGAGTTCGGCCCGCGCGCCCTCGGCGGCCGCTCGATCATCGGCTGCCCGAGCGTTCCCGGCGTCGCCGACCGCATCAACGCGCAGATCAAGTTCCGCGAGCGCTGGAGGCCCTTCTGCCCGTCGATGCTGGATACCGTCGGCCCGCAGATGTTCAAGATCGACCACCCGGCGCCGTTCATGACCTTCACCTTCGAGGTCAACGAAGAGTGGAAGACCCGCGTGCCGGAAGTCGTCCATGAAGACGGCACCTCCCGCGCCCAGGTGCTCAAGCGCGAGTTCAACCCGCGCTACTATGACATGATGAAGGAGCTGGAGAAGCTCACCGGCAACGGCGTGGCGCTCAACACCTCGCTGAACCGCCGTGGCGAGCCGATGATCTGCTCGCCGACCGACGCCCTGAACATGTTCTACGGCTCGGACCTGCAATACCTGATCATGCAGGACATCCTGGTAGTCAAGGATGGCGCGGCGGCCTATGACTCGCTCGGCTGAACCGCGCGTCCTGCAGTTCTGCCACGGCTATGACGGGCCGTTCCTCGACTGCGCCCGTCAGTACGCCAGCCTGTTCGCCGGCACCGGGTACCGGGTCACCACGGTGTTCCTCACCGGGGCGCCCGATGCCGAAGTAGCCTCCGGCTGCGCCAGCGACGAGGTGCTGTTCCTCGACTACAGCTCGCGGGATATCCGCGGGCTGAAGCTCAAGGCGATCCGCGACCTGCGCGAGATCGCCCGCTCCCGCGACTTCCGCTTCTGCATCGCGCACCGCTTCAAGCCGACCTGGATCGCCATGCTCGGCACGAAACTGCCGATCATTGGCGTGCACCACGGTTTCGGCGATTTCCAGCGCCTGGGGCGCAAGCTGTTCGCGCGCATCTTCGCCGAGCGTCTGAGCCTGCTGGGCGTCTCCAACGCGGTGCGCGACGAAATCCGCGCCTGCCTGCCGGCCTGGCCGCAGGAGCGTATCGAGACGCTGTACAACCGTATCGACGTCGACGCATTGCAGGCCGAGCAGGTCGACCGCTACCCGGCGCGCCAGCACCTGGGGCTGGCGGACAACGCCTGGGTGGTCGGCAACGTCGGCCGCCTGCACCCGGACAAGGACCAGGCCACCCTGCTGCGCGGTTTCGCCCAGGCCCTGCCGCGCTTGCCGCACAACAGCCTGCTGGCGGTCCTCGGCAAGGGCCGCCTGGAGGAAGACCTCAAGGACCTGGCCCGTGAACTGGGCATCGCCGAACGCGTGCTGTTCCTTGGCCAGGTTCCCGATGCCAAGCGCTATTTCAAGGCGTTCGACGTGTTCGCCCTGAGCTCCGATCACGAGCCCTTCGGCATGGTCCTGCTGGAAGCGATGGCCGCCGGTGTGCCGCTGATCGCAACCGCGGGCGGCGGCGCCGGCGAAGTGGTCGAAGGCGTCGGCATCCTGTTCCCGCTGCGCGACGAGAAAGCCCTGGCCGAAGGCCTGGGACACATGGCGGCGC
This sequence comes from Pseudomonas sp. MT3, assembly GCF_054720805.1. Lineage (NCBI taxonomy): Bacteria > Pseudomonadati > Pseudomonadota > Gammaproteobacteria > Pseudomonadales > Pseudomonadaceae > Pseudomonas > Pseudomonas sp. MT3. The sequence goes on along the minus strand of NZ_JBTVPY010000020.1, from coordinate 22,943 downwards.
TCGACCGTGGCCAGCGCGAGGCGTGCGTGCAGCAGATGGCGCAGCGCCTGCAGACGCGCTTCTCCGATGACGCCGTGCGCCGGGAGTTCTGGAGCCTGCCGCTGGTGAAGGCGCTCATTGCCGGGCGTTGACCGTCGCCTTATCGCGTTGGAGGGATATGACGTGAGCGATTCGAAAGTCTTCCTGCTGGATTGCACATTGCGGGACGGCGGTTACTACAACAACTGGGACTTCGACGCGGATCTGGTTCGCGAGTACCTGCAGGCTGTTGCCAGCGCGGGTATCGACTATGTCGAGTTGGGCCTGCGAGGGTTTCCCCGTCACGGTTTCCGCGGCGGATACGCCTACAGCAGCGATGCCTTTCTCGCCAGCCTGCCGCTGGTGCCGGGTGTCTGCTATGGCGTGATGGTCAATGCCAGTGAGCTGGTCCAGCATGCCGAAGGGCCGCTTGCCGCTGTGGCGCTTCTGTTTGCCTGTGCGCAGGAGTCCCCGGTCGACCTGGTGCGCATTGCCAGCCATGCCCATGAGTTCGAAGCGGTATTGCCCGCTTGCCGCTGGTTGAAGCAGCAGGGTTACCGGGTCGGCATCAACCTGATGCAGATCGCCGAACAGTCCGACGAAACCATCCTGCGATTGGCGGCATCAGCGCAGCAGTTCGGGCTGGACGTGCTCTATTTCGCCGACAGCATGGGCAGCCTGTCGCCCGTCGACGTGCGCGCGATCATCGCCCTGCTGCGTCGTGAATGGGACGGTCCGCTGGGGATCCACGCGCATGATAATCGCGCGCTGGCCCATGCCAACACACTCGAGGCCATCGCCGCTGGCGCGACCTGGGTCGACGGCACCGTGCTGGGCATGGGGCGCGGCCCGGGCAATGCGCGCATCGAATACCTCGCCATGCAGCACGGCAAGCGCAATCTCTCGGCGCTCCTGCAACTGGTTTCGAGGCGCTTCCAGCCGATGCAGCAGCGCTACGGCTGGGGCACCAATCCGTATTACTACCTGGCGGGAATGCATGGCATTCACCCCACCTACGTCCAGGAAATGCTGGCCGACTCGCGTTACAGCGATTCGGACCTGCTGGTCGCGATCCAGGCGTTGCGCACCAGCGGTGGCAAGAAGTACAACCCGGACACCCTCGAGGCATCGCGGCACTTCTACCACGGTGCTCCTCGGGGAGAGTGGGCCCCGCAGGAATGGCTGGCCGACCGGGAGGTACTGCTGCTCGGCAGCGGGACCGGCGTGGTCAGGCATCGCGATGCGATCGAGCATTACATCCGCAAGGCCGACCCCGTGGTGCTGGCGCTCAATACGCAGACCGACATCTCACCGGAGCTGATCCACCTGCGGGCGGCCTGCCATCCGCTACGGTTGATGGCCGATGGCGCCGAACACGTGCAGTTACCGCAGCCGCTGATCACACCGGCGAGCATGTTGCCCGAGGATGTGTTGAATTCCTTGAAGGGCAAAGCGCTTCTGGACTTTGGTTTGTCCATCGACAGGCAGGGCTTTGGTTTCCAGGCCCGGCACTGTACATTGCCGACGTCGCTGGTGGCGGCCTATGCCCTGGCGGTCGCGGCCAGCGGCAGGGCCCGGCGGGTCCTGTTGGCGGGGTTCGACGGCTATCCCGGCGAGGACCCGCGCAATGTCGAGGTCAACGATGTACTGGAGGCTTATCAGGCCCAGCACGCGGTGCCCGAACTACTTGCGGTAACACCGACCCGCTACCAGGTTCCCTGTTCTTCCATTTATGCCCTTTGAGTCATCTATGTCCGTTCAGCCCGATTACGCCGTGATCATTCCTGCTCGCTACCAGTCCAGCCGTTTGCCGGGCAAGCCGCTGGTGGAGCTGGATGGCGTGCCGATGATCGTGCGCACCTATCGACAATGCCTGAAGGCCTGTCCGGCCGAGCGGATCTACGTCGCGACCGACGATGAGCGGATTCGCCAGGTATGCGAGGCGCATTCCATCGCCGTGCTGATGACTTCCGGGGACTGCCTGACCGGTACCGATCGACTCGCCGAATGCGCGCAGCAACTGGCGGCGGACGTGTTCATCAACGTGCAGGGCGACGAGCCGGTCTTCAATCCGGACGATCTGCTGCGCGTGATCGAGGCCTGCGGCCAGTGGCCGGGCGAGGTGCTCAACGGATTCTGCGCCATCGAGCAGGAACCTCAGTTCCGCAGTACGAGCACGCCCAAGGTGGTCATGCGTCCCGATGGCCGTCTGCTCTATATGTCCCGTGCGACCATTCCCGGTACCAAGGCGGACGAGTTCGTCAAGGCCTGGCGCCAGGTCTGCCTGTACGCCTTTCCGCGTGCCGCGCTCGAAGCCTTTGCCGCCTGCACGAGCAAGACGCCGCTGGAAAGTCTGGAGGACATCGAGATCCTGCGTTTCCTGGAACTGGGCTGGGAAGTCCGGATGCTCGAGCTGTCGCAGGACTCCATCGCCGTGGACAACCCCGAAGACGTCGAGACGGCCGAGGCAGCCATTCGGGCGCGGGGGCTGTGATGCTGCGCGATCTCGCCGACTACCGCTGCCTGGTGTTCGATTGCGATGGCGTCGTGCTGGACTCCAATGCGGTGAAGACGCGGGCGTTCCACGAGGTCGCGCTGCCGTTCGGCGCTGACGCGGCGCAGGCCTTTGTCGATTATCACCAGGCCAATGGCGGCATATCCCGTTACCGCAAGTTCGAGTACTTCCTGCGGGACATCGCGGGGGCGGCGGATGCCCAGGCATTGCTTCCCGGACTTCTCGAACGGTATGCCGCCGCCGTGCGCCAGGGGCTGCTGGACTGCGCCGTGGCGCCGGGCCTGCAGGCGTTGCGGGCGCAACTGCCGGAGAGCCGCTGGCTGATCGTTTCGGGGGGTGATGAAGCCGAGCTGCGCGACGTGTTCTCCGTCCGCGGTCTGGACGGCCTGTTCGATGGTGGCATTTTCGGCAGCCCGACACCGAAGGACAGCATCCTCGCCCGCGAACTGGCCAGCGGCAATATCACCGGTCCGGCCCTGTTCCTGGGAGACAGCCGCTTCGATTACCTGTGTGCCCATGAGGCCGGGCTGGATTTCGTCTTCCTTGACGGTTGGAGCGAGTTCCACGACGCGGCCGTTTTCTTCGCCGACAAGCCTGTCGCGGTGCGCCGCGATATCCAGGCATTGCTCGGCAGCGAAGGAACCCCATGACGGCTGTGACCCTGGAGGCAGGGCCTTCCGGCGAGCGTACCTTGCACCTGCCTGGCGGGCAGGCGCGCCGTCTGCCGTCCTGGCCGGGGCTGCGCAGCAGTCGTGGCGGGGCAGTCTTCATCATCGCCTCGGGACCTTCGGTGGCTGAGTTTCCCCTGAAGGATTACGCCCATGTGCCAATGATCGCGATGAATGGCTCCATTGCCCGCTTCGAGCAGGAGGGCGTGCGCCCGTTCTTCTACCTTTGCGACGATGCCGGCGTGGCCGAAAAGAAAAGCACCGCCGTTGCCAGTGGCATTCATCTGTCGCAATGGGCGGCGCTGGGGATGGAGGCCATGAAACGGTTGTACGCAAAGGAGCCGCAGGCGCTGCTGGCGGAGAACCTTCTGCTGATGGAACGGGTCAATCGGTGGGTGGATGTGCCCCAGCGTTCCGACCGCGCCTTCGCCTGGTCGGCCCGGAAGGACCCGGATTTCGTCATGAACTGGTCCTTGCTGAGCCAGGCCGCCAATCGGCTGGGTTTCAGCCGGAACTTCGGTCGGGGCTACTTCTCCGCTCGCACCATCGCCTACGTCGCCATCCAGCTGGCGTACTACCTGGGCTTCGACAAGGCGTTCCTGGTGGGCGTGGATATGAATTCGTCACTCGGGCAGTTCTATGATCCTACCGGTACCCAGGTTAAGAGCCGTCTGGACGACGATTTCGACGGGCACATCCTGCCGAATTTCAACCTGCTGGCGCGGCAGGTCATCGACTCCGGCTTCCAGGTGTTCAATCTTTCCCGCGAGAGCCGCCTCCCTGGCGAGTTGATCCCCAAGGTCAGCCTTGCTCAGGTCCATGAACTGATGACCTCGGCGGCATCGCAACCATTGTCTCCAGAGGTGGGCAAGCCGGTATGAAGGTCCTGTTCCTGGTCCAGAAAGAACAACGCGCCATCCTCGATCGCCTGTATGACGGCATCGCCGAGCATTGCGAGTGCGACCTGCGCTGGCTGACCAGCGACGAGCAGGCCAACCTGCGCCGGTATTTCCGTGAGCACGTGGATGTCTCGAAGTACGACCGTATCCTGTTCTTCCTGCGCTTCAAGAAGGAAATGCGCCAGGCCTCCTTCATCCGCAGCGTGCCGAACCTGGTGATTCTCGAGCACGATGCCTACCAGAACTACATCCCCTGCAAGTACACCGGGAAGTTCAGCGCGCACTACCGCCGTCTGCCCTGGGCGCGAGTGATCAGTTCCGGCTTCATGGTCAGCGAGCGCCTGCGCCAGGAAGGCTTCGACGCGGTCTTCGTGCCCAAGGGCTACGACCAGAACCTGCTGCATGACCTGGGCAGGGAGCGCGATATCGAACTGGCCTTCGTCGGCAGTACCGGTAGCGTCGCCTACAGCGGCCGCAAGGCGCTGCTGGATGAGCTGGGCAAGGTGGAGAACCTGTTGGTCACCAAGACCAACTCGGGGGAGGACTACCTGAATACCCTCAACCGCATTCGCTTCTTCGTCAGCGCGGATGTCGGCATGGAGGAGTACATGATCAAGAATTTCGAGGCTATGGCCTGCGGCTGTGTGCTCCTGGCCTACGACCAGGGTGAGGCGGAGACCCGCGCGCTCGGCTTGCAGGATATGCACAACGTGGTGCTGTACCGCGATGTCGCTCAGCTGCGCAGCAAGCTGCAGATGCTTCGAGAAGACCCGCAACGGGTGGCGCGGATCGCCGAAGCGGGGCGGACGCTGGCGCAGGAGGGCTTCGGCTTCGGGCAGATTGGCGCCCGGATCGTCCAGGCCATGACGCCGCCTCTGCGCGAGCGGCCGCAGCCGGGGATGCTGGAACGCCTGCGCCTGGCCCTGGGAGTCTGAACCGTGTCCAGTCCAATGGCCGTTGCCGACGGGGCTGTGGAGTACCCGCTGATTTCCGTGCTGGTGCCTTGTTACAACCGCGAATGCTACATCGAAGAGACACTGCTGAGCATTCTCGAGCAGGACTATCCGAACTTCGAGTTGATCGTGGTGGATGACGGTTCGCAGGACGCCAGCGTCGAGAAAATCCAGGCCCTGCAGCAGCGTCATGGATTCCAGTTCTATCGACAGGCCAACCAGGGTGTCAGTGCCGCGCTCAATACCGCCTTGATTCATGCCCGTGGCGAGCTGGTGGCGACGCCGGACTCCGATGACATCATGATGCCGGGGCGCCTGATGCTGCAGGCGAGCTACATGCGGGAGCATCCCGAGGTCGGTTGCCTGGGGGGGCGGGCTGTCTACATCGATGCCAATGGCAAGGTGCTGAAGGGTAAGCGGGGCCAGATGGTTCGCGGTTACGACTTCGCTGAGCTGCTGGGACATGCCATTGCCGTGGGTGCCACGGTGGCGATGTATCGCCGCGAGGCCATCGAGCGGGTCGGCCGCTATGACCCGCGGATTCGTATCCAGGATTTCCAGATGACCCTGAAGATCGCCTATCTGGGCTATCGGGTCGAAGTGCTGCCGGAGGTGGTCAGCGGTTACCGTCGCCACGAGGGCAACCTGTCGAAGACGGCCTACAAGGGTCAGCTCGAATACGACCGCATGGCCGTTGCCCCCTACCGCGACCATCCGGCCTATGCCGCGGGCATGACCTGCATCGTCAACAAGGCGCTCAAGCAATCCGTGCTCAGTGAAAAGCGCTATGCCTGGTCGCTGCTGCTGCGGCTGCCGCCCTGGCGCTGGAACCGTGTCACCTTACGGCGGATTCGCCATTTGCTGTTCAAGTTCGGCTAGGAAGACGTTTTACCGATGAAGGATGTGATTGCGCACGCATGGGGGGCCTGGTGCCCGCGTCGGACTCCGACCGGAACCAGCCAGCGGCTGGGTAGCAGGATCGCCGAGGCGATGCTCGGGGTCGGGGTGCTGTGGAGCATTGGCGGCGTGATGCTGACGCCGACCATGAAGTTCTATTTCAATATGGTCCTGCTGTTCGTCTACCTGCCCGCCCTGTGGCTGTGCATCTCCCGCCGGCAGGAAATCGGGCATCTGTTCCGGACCCACAAGGAAATGTGGCTGCTGCTGGCGCTGTTTGGCTGGGCGGTCCTGTCGCTGCTCTGGGCCAAGAGCGGCGGGCATCCGCTGGGCGTGCTCAAGCGCGTGGCTCTGTTCATGCTGCTCATTCTGGGCTGGGTGCTCTGGGGGCGCGCGGATGAGCGGCGGCTGCGCCTGGCCATGCTCTCGCTGGCGCTGGTGAGCGGTCTCTACAGCATTACCGCCCTGATACTGACCCCGGAGTACGGTGGCGGGCGGCTGAGCGGCTTTGGCGGGTTCCTCGACAACCCCAATGCGGCGGCCTATTCGATCGCCTTCGTCACCGTGATGTGCGTGCCGCTGTTGCCGCGCCGGGGTTGGCGACAACTACCCTGGATCATCCTGCTGGCTGCCTCGCTGGCCTACGTGGCACTGTGCGGTAGCCGGGGCGCCCTGCTGGCCCTGATGGTCACGGCGATCTGCAGCCTGATCCTGGTGCCCGGTCGGGTCGCCAAGTTGCTGCCACTCTTGCTGCTGCTGGGCGGTGCGACCCTGTTCGTCGTCAAGCCAGAACTGATAGCGCGGGGCGATTCCCATCGCTTTGAACTGCTGCGCAGTGCCTGGCCGTTGATTCAGGAGCACTTCTGGGCGGGGGTTGGTTTGGGGGGCGACTATTCGGTGCTCATTGGCCGCATTAGCTTCCGCAACGGGGCGCATAATTTCCTGGTACATACCGCCCTCCAGTATGGCGTACCGGCGCTGTTGGTCTTCCTGCTGCTGTGGGGGATGATCGGTCTCCACGCCTGGCGTTGCCGGGCGCGGGCGCTGGGGGTGTCGGTGATGCTGCTCTGGGTGTTCTCCAGCGTGGCCATGCAGTTCGATGTCTTCAGCCTCTGGGAGCGCACGCGCGCCATGTGGCTGATGCCCTGGGTCGTCATCCTGTTGGGTCTGTGCCTGGAGCGCTGGCCGCAGGTGCGGCCGGCGGTCATGGAGCCGAACTGAGGATCCGCTTGAGTTCCGGCAAGCTCCAGCGTACCTGGCTGCGTGCGAGGTAGGCCTGCGACAGGCTGTCGGTGTTGCCTTCCAGCAGCCAGCGACGATCGTTGGCGTAGCGCAGCATATGGGCGAAGTTGCGCTTGCGCTGCGGACGGGACAGGGCACGGCGCTGTTTCTTCATGTCCGCCACATCGATCAGGCCGAGCGTGCCTTGGGGCGTTTTCACCACATTGCCCAGGTGCAATGAGCGGAAGTACACGCCCTGGTCGTGCAGCTCAGCGATCAGCGTGCCCAACTGGGCCGCCAGTCGCACATCACCTTCGCCGGCGGCGATGACCTGGCGCAGGGTGTCGCCCGGCAGTGGCCGATAGTGCACCGCATCGCGGGCGATTTCGGGAATGCGATAGACCGCGATGATCTTTGGACAGGGGACCGCCAGGCGTTGCAGTGTCTCGGTGTTATCGGCAAAGCGCTGGGCATACGGATAGAACGCCGCCGAGGAAATCAGCCGCTTGCGACGAAACAGTTTCAGGAAGTTGCCATCGGCCAGTCGCAGGACCTTGTCGCCGTGTTTGTCGGCTTCCAGCACCTGGGCGCCAGCGCGCAGCGATTCGTAGGCGGGGAGGGCGAGGTCTTGCATAACGAGGTCCTGTTCGAGAGCCGGCTATAGTAGCCCAGCCGCCGGGTAAACGAGAGCGCTGTGTTATAATCGCCGACCTTTTAAGCGTGCGACTCCTACATGTCCGGTAAAGAACCCCAGGCACCTTCGAGCCTGAAGATCTACCTCCGACTGCTCTCCTATGTGCGCCCGTACATCGGGATGTTCCTGCTCAGCATCATCGGCTTCCTGATCTTCGCGGCGACCCAGCCGATGCTGGCGGGCATCCTCAAGTATTTCGTCGACGGCCTGGCCCATCCGGACGCCAAGCTGTTCCCCAGTGCGCCGTGGCCCTGGCTGCGCGACTTGTCGCTGCTGTATGCCGTGCCGCTGCTGGTGGTGCTGATCGCGGTCTGGCAGGGGATCGGTTCGTTCCTCGGCAACTACTTCATCGCCAAGGTTTCCCTGGGGCTGGTACATGACCTGCGTATCGCGCTGTTCAATAACCTGCTGACCCTGCCCAACCGCTATTTCGACAGTAACAACTCCGGCCATCTGATCTCGCGCATCACCTTCAACGTGACGATGGTAACCGGTGCCGCCACCGATGCGATCAAGGTGGTGATCCGCGAAGGCATGACCGTGGTCTTCCTGTTCATTTCGCTGCTGTACATGAACTGGAAACTCACCCTGGTGATGCTGGCGATCCTGCCGGTCATCGCGCTGATGGTGACCAGCGCCAGCCGCAAGTTCCGCAAGCAGAGCAAGAAGATCCAGGTGGCGATGGGCGATGTCACCCATGTGTCCTCCGAGACCATCCAGGGCTACCGCGTGGTCCGCAGCTTCGGCGGCGAACCCTACGAGCGGGCCCGCTTCCTGCACGTCAGCAGCGAAAACACCAACAAGAACCTGCGCATGAACAAGACCTCGGCGATCTACACGCCGATGCTGCAACTGGTGATCTACAGCGCGATGGCGGTGCTGCTGTACCTGGTGCTGCTGCTGCGCGGCGACGCCACCGTCGGCGACCTGGTGGCGTACATCTCAATGGCCGGCCTGCTGCCCAAGCCGATCCGCCAGCTCTCCGAAGTCAGCTCGACCATCCAGAAGGGCGTGGCGGGCGCTGAAAGCATCTTCGAGCAGCTCGACGAGAAGCCCGAGGTGGACAACGGCACCGTCGAGCGCGAGCGGGTGAACGGCCGGCTGGACGTGAAGAACCTCAGCTTCACCTACCCGGGCACCGGGAAACAGGTGCTCAAGGACCTGAATTTCAGCGTCGAGCCGGGCCAGATGGTGGCGCTGGTCGGCCGCTCCGGCAGCGGCAAGTCGACCCTGGCCAACCTGATCCCGCGCTTCTACGACCACAGCGACGGGCAGATCCTGCTCGATGGCGTGGACGTCGAAGACTACAAGCTGAGCAACCTGCGCAAGCACATCTCGCTGGTGACCCAGCAGGTCAACCTGTTCAACGACAGCGTGCTGAACAACATCGCCTATGGCGATCTCGCCAGCAAACCGCGCGAGGCGGTGGAGAAGGCGGCTGATGATGCCTTCGCCCGCGAATTCATCGATCGTCTGCCCGAAGGCTTCGAGACCGAGGTCGGCGAGAACGGCGTGATGCTCTCCGGCGGCCAGCGCCAGCGCCTGGCGATTGCCCGCGCGCTGCTCAAGGACGCCCCGGTACTGATCCTCGACGAGGCCACCTCGGCGCTGGATACCGAGTCCGAGCGGCACATTCAGGCGGCCCTGGAGAAGGTGATGGAAGGCCGCACCACCCTGGTCATCGCCCACCGCCTGAGCACCATCGAGGCGGCGGACCTGATCCTGGTGATGGACCAGGGTCACATCGTCGAGCGTGGCAGCCACGACGAGCTGATCGCCCAGAACGGCTACTACGCTCGCCTGCACGCACGGCAGTTCGCCGACGACCCGGCCGAGGCCGCATCCCACGCCGAGCAGTCGGTATGAGGCCTGTGCGGAACGTCCCGACATGCTGAACCGCCTGCGCCTTTTCCGCGAACGTGGCTGGACGCCCATCGCGGCGGCTGACTATGCCGCCGCCTGGCAGACCTTCGGCGGCAGCGTCGCCACCCACCCGGACGTGGTCGAACGCCTGGCCGGCCTGGCCGGCATTCCGGTGCGCTACCTCGGCTGGTTCGAGGGCGATGAGCTGCGCGCTGCCGTGCCGACCTGGGGACATAACCTGGCGCTGTCCAAGGACGTGCTCAAGCGCGAGGGCAAGAAGGCCCTGTTCGACCTGGGCAACGCCGAGATCATCCTGCCCATCGCCGAGGGCGCCCGCATCGAGCTGCGGCACAAGGTGCGCTACCTCTCCGAACTGAACCGCGAGCAGGTCAGCGACGCCCGCGAGCAGCCCGAGCAACTGGCGATGAACCGCGCGCCGGCCGACTTCTCGAAGAAGTTCCGCTACAACCAGCGCCGCGAGCAGCGCCTGCTGGAAGAGGCGGGCGGCGTGCTGCAGCCCATGAGCGAGCTGAGCCCCGAGGAGCAGGCGCGCATCTATGCCGACCTGTTCCAGCGCCGCTGGGAGTTCGAAGTGCCGGGCAAGGCGCGCCTGACGGAAGTCTTCACCCTGATGCGCGAATTCATGCGCGGGTCCCTGGTGCGCCTGGACGGCGAGCCGGTGGCGATCCAGATTCTCTACCGGGCCGAAGCGCCAAAGTGGATCAGCGTCGAATACATCAACGGCGGCGTGGCCCCGGAGAACCGCGAGTTCAGCCCCGGCAGCGTGCTCAGCTTCGTCAATACGCAGGAAGCCTGGGCCGAGGCCGAAGCGCTGGGCAAGCCGCTGCGCTACTCCTTTGGTCGCGCCGACCGTGAATACAAGGATCGCTGGTGCCACCGCGTGCCGGTGTTCCAGGTCTGACTTCAGGCTCTTCGTAGGAGCGAGGGGGACGCCATCGTTCTTGCTCGCGAACCAATCCCGCTGCGGAGGTTGTTCGCGAGCAAGCTCGCTCCTACAGTTCGCGCACGGCGTCTTGGTCTGTGCGCAGGAGCGGACTCCGTCCGCGATTGGCTCTAACGGAGATCGACCATGAGCGCCCGCAAACAGCACCTGCTCAAACAGCACCGCCGCAAGAAGCGCGCGGTCCTGCTCATCGCCTTGCTGGCGCTGGTCCTGCTCGGCATCTTCGCGCCCTGGTGGAGCCTGCCGCTGGCCGTAGTCCTCGGCTGGGTGGCCCACGAGGCCTGGTTCGCCGACCACCTGTTCTACTCGCCACGCGACGACTATCGCTATGACTTCCCCGCGGGTTCCATTGCCCTGCCGGTGTCCCTTGGCGCGCATGGCCTGCACGTCGCTGAAGGCGCGCTGCCGGAGAACGAGGAAACCCTGGTGCTGGAAATCGAGATCAAGGCCTCGCTGCTGGGACGCTGGCTCGACCCGCAGGTACTGATCGCGGGCGTCGAGGAGGACCGCCAGGACTTCGAGCGCGGTGTCAGCGGCAAGCGCTACATCAACCTGTCCGGCCAGGGTGAAGCCCTGCGTAGCGGTTGCCTGCGCATTCGTAGCCGTCATTGCCGGCTGGCGCGGCAAGGCGTGTTGCACGCCTTCCGCAACCCGGACTACGCGCAGCAGCGCCTGCTGATCGTCGCGCCCCACGCCGATGACGCCGAGCTGGCCGCCTTCGGCCAGTACAGTCGTTGCCGTGATGCCTGGATCGTCACCCTGACTCAGGGCGAGATCGAGGCCGAGCACTACCAGCGCCTGGGCCTGGACAAGGCCGCCGCCGCTCGCCTGAAGGGCCGTCTGCGCACCTGGGACAGCCTCGCCGCGCCGCTCTGGGGCGGAGTACCGGCCGAGTGCTGCGTGCAACTGGGCTACTACTGCCTGCAATTGCCGGCGATGGCCGCCGAGCCGAGCCAGGCCTTTGCTTCGCGCGAGTCCGGCGAAAGCGATATCCGCAGCGTACGCGGCTTCAACCCGCTGCCGTTGCCCGGCGATCGCGACGGCGCAGCGACCTGGCTCAACCTGGTGGCTGACCTGACCACCCTGATCGAGCACATCCGTCCGGAGGTGATCCTCACCGCCCACCCGGAACTGGACCCCCACGCCGACCATGTCCACGCCACCCGCGCGACGCTGGAGGCCATCGCACACAGCAGCTGGAAGCCGCAAACCCTGCTGCTCTACGCCAACCACCTGCACGACAACGACCGCTGGCCGATGGGCCCGGCCGATGGCGGCATCGCCCTGCCACCCTGTATCGAGGCATTGCCGGCCGACCCGCTGTGGAGCCCGGTGCTGGATGCCGCGACCCGCATCGACAAGGCCCAGGCCCTGGCCCTGCAGCACGACCTGCAGACCCCGCTGTCCGGCAAGAAACGCCTGCGCCGGCTGATCCAGCGCGTGCTCGCCGGGCGTCAGTGGCCGGTCACCGGCGACGACGAATTCTTCCGCAAGGCGGTGCGTCGCCATGAGCTGTTCTGGGTGCGCAAAGTCCCGTAGAGATTGCCGTGACCGCTCGGTGCCCGGCGCAAGTCGCACTGGGCGGCTATGGTATTATCCGCGGCGATTTCGACCTGCGGAGTTCCCATGAAATTGACCATGCCCCGATTCGATCAGGCCCCCGTGCTGGTGGTAGGCGACGTGATGCTCGACCGCTACTGGCACGGCGCGACCTCGCGCATCTCGCCCGAGGCGCCGGTGCCCGTGGTGCGGGTCGAGCAGCATGAGGATCGCCCCGGTGGCGCCGCCAACGTCGCGCTGAACCTTGCCGCCCTCGGCGCCCCGGCCTTCCTGGTCGGCGTCACCGGTGTCGACGAAGCTGCCGACAGTCTGAGCGACAGCCTGCAGGCCGTCGGGGTGACCACCCGCTTTCAGCGTATCGCCGGCCAGCCGACCATCGTCAAGCTGCGGGTCATGAGCCGCCACCAGCAACTGCTGCGCGTGGACTTCGAGGAAGCCTTCCGCACCGACGCCGTGGCCCTGTCCGCCGACGTCGAGGCACTGCTGGAGCAGGTCCGCGTGCTGGTGCTGTCCGACTACGGCAAGGGCGCGCTGAAGAACCACCAGCAACTGATCCAGGCCGCCCGCCAGCGCGGCATCCCGGTGCTGGCCGATCCCAAGGGCAAGGACTTCGCCATCTACCGTGGCGCCAGCCTGATCACCCCGAACCTCTCCGAATTCGAAGCCATCGTCGGCCGCTGCCTTGATGAGGCCGAGCTGGTCGCCAAGGGCCAGCAACTGATGACCGAGCTGGAACTCGGCGCCCTGCTGGTCACCCGTGGCGAGCACGGCATGACCCTGCTGCGTCCCGGCCACAACGCCCTGCACCTGCCGGCCCGCGCCCGCGAAGTGTTCGACGTCACCGGCGCCGGCGACACGGTGATTTCCACCCTGGCCGGGGCGATCGCCGCCGGTGAGGACCTGCCGCAAGCCGTGGCCCTGGCCAACCTCGCCGCCGGCATCGTCGTCGGCAAGCTCGGCACCGCCGCCATCAGCGCCCCGGAACTGCGTCGCGCCGTGCAGCGCGAGCAGGGCTCCGAGCGTGGCGTGCTGAGCCTAGACCAACTGCTGCTGGCCATCGAGGACGCCCGCGCCCACGGCGAGAAGATCGTCTTCACCAACGGCTGCTTCGACATCCTCCACGCCGGCCACGTGACCTACCTGGAACAGGCGCGCGCCCAGGGCGACCGCCTGATCGTCGGGGTCAACGACGACGGCTCGGTGACCCGTCTGAAAGGCCCGGGCCGCCCGATCAACAGCGTCGACCGCCGCATGGCCGTGCTCGCCGGCCTCGGCGCGGTGGACTGGGTCGTCAGCTTCGCCGAAGACACCCCCGAACGCCTGCTCAGCGAAGTCCGCCCGGACGTGCTGGTGAAGGGCGGTGACTATGGCGTCGAGCAGGTGGTTGGCGCGGACATCGTCAAGGCCTACGGCGGCGAAGTCCGCGTGCTGGGCCTGGTGGAAAACAGCTCCACCACCGCCATCGTCGAGAAGATCCGCCACCAGGGCTGACTCTTCGTTCCTGCGGACTCCCCTCACCCTAACCCTCTCCCAGGGGGAGAGGGGACCGTTCGGTGCAGGATGAAACCATGACGTCAGCCGGCACAATCTGCCCCCTCTCCCTGAGGGAGAGGGCTGGGGTGAGGGGGAAGCCCAGGCACACTCTCTCCGGTTGCCTCCGCTGCCCTCACTGACCGCTCTGCCAATCACCGGCGGCAAAGCGGTCATGGTCCCTGCAACATTTTGCAGCGCATGATCGGGGCATCCACCCTCCGCGGAGCGAGATGCCATGACCACCGACGTGCAGGGCCGCGCCCTGGCCGTGCTGAACCGTGTCGCCCAGGCCGACTGGCCGGACCGACTCAAGCTGCGCAAACCCTTCGAACGACTGCTCTACAGCGGCAGTCGCACCGGCTTCCGGCTGGCCAGCGAGCGTGCGGCCAAGCAACCCAAGACGCCGCGCAAGGCCGACCCGGACGGGCTGTTCGACCTGTCCCTGTCCGACGAGCAGCAGATGCTGGTGGAGATGCTCGAAGGCTTTGCCGCCGAGGTGCTGCGCCCGGCCGCCCACGAGGCCGATGCCAAGGCCAACCTGAGCCTGGAGCTATTGGCCCAGGCGCAGGAGCTGGGCCTGACCCACTACGGCGTCAGCGAAGTGCACGGCGGCATGGCCGGCGAGCGCACCGTGGTGAGCAACGCGCTGATCGCCGAATCCCTGGCCCGTGGCGACCTGGGCCTCGCGGCCGCGCTGCTGGTGCCGCTGTCGGCGGCCAACTGCATCCGCCGCTGGGCCTCCTCCGAGCAGCAGTCGCGCTGGCTGCCGGCGTTCGTCGGCGAGGACGCGGCACCCGTGATCGCCATCGCCGTGAACGAGCCGCAGCTGTTGGCCGACCCGCAGCGCTTGTCCACCAAAGCCCGCAAGCGCGGTACGGGTTACACGCTGTCCGGCGAGAAGTGCCTCGTGGTGCGGGGCGTGGATGCGCAGAAGCTGATCGTTGCGGCGGATGCCGGCGATGGTCCGGCGTTGTTCCTGGTGGACACCCGCGCCAAGGGCGTCGAAGTCCACGCCGAGCCGGCAATGGGCCTGAAGGCCACGGGCACGGCGCGGATCCGCTTCAAGGGCGTGAAGGTTCCGGCGGAACAGCGGCTGGCGGCGGAACGCTTCGATTATCAGACCTTCCTCGATTACACCGTGCTGGCCTGGTGTGCACTGGCCGTGGGCACCGGACAGGCTGCGCTGGACTACGTGATCACCTACTGCAACGAGCGCGAGGCCTTCGGCGAGCCGATCAGCCATCGCCAGGGCGTGGCCTTCATGGTCGCGGACATCGCGGTCGAGCTGGATGCCATGCGCCTGATGGTCTGGCGCGCCTGCGCGCTGGCCGAGCGTGGCCAGGCGTTCCACCGCGAGGCTTATCTGGCGAAGCTGCTCTGCGCCGAGAAGGCGATGAAGATCGGTACCGACGCGGTGCAACTGCTCGGCGGCCACGGTTTCACCCAGGAACACCCGGCCGAGCGCTGGTACCGCGACCTGCGCGCCGTCGGCCTGATGGCTGGTGGGCTGCACCTGTAAGGAGTTTTCCATGTACCTCGAGACGCCGAAAAAATTCCGCACCCTGCAGAACCAGGCCCGCCAGGTGGCGGAGAACTACCTGCGGCCGATTTCGCGCAAGTACGACAAGGCCGAGCACGCCTACCCCAAGGAACTGGACCTGCTTGCCGCGCTGCTGGACGGCATGAACGCCGGCTCGCCGGACGCCGTGGGCGCTACCTCGGCCAGCAAGCGCAAGGCTGGCGCGGAGGAGGGCGTGAAGAACGGCGGCAACCTGTCCGCCTGCCTGGGCGTGATGGAAATGTGCTGGGGCGACACCGGCCTGCTGCTGGCCATGCCGCGCCAGGGGTTGGGCAATGCCGCCATCGCCGCGGTGGCCAACGAGGAGCAGCTCAAGCGCTTCTCCGGTACCTGGGCGGCGATGGCCATCACCGAGCCGGGCTGCGGCTCGGACTCGGCGGCGATCCGCACCACCGCCACCCGCGATGGCGATCACTACGTGCTCAACGGCGAGAAGATCTTCGTCACCTCCGGCGCCCGCGCCGACGCGGTGGTGGTCTGGGCGACCCTGGACAAGAGCCTGGGGCGTGCGGCGATCAAGTCCTTCGTGGTGGAGAAAGGCACGCCGGGGATGACCGTCACCCGTCTGGAGAAGAAGCTCGGCATCAAGGCCTCGGACACCGCGTCCATCAGCTTCAGCGACTGCCGTGTGCCGGCCGCCAACCTGCTGGGCAATGCCGAGATCGACGTGCAGAAGGGCTTTGCCGGGGTGATGGAAACCTTCGACAACACCCGCCCACTGGTGGCCGCAATGGCCATCGGCGTGGCCAGGGCGTCGCTGGATCGTACCCGCGAGCTGTTGAAGAAGGCCGGCTGTCGCTTCGACTATCGCCAGCCGCTGCTCAGCGCCAGCCACGCCGAAGCCACGCTGTATCGCCTGGAGGCCGAATGGGAAGCGGCGCGTCTGCTGACCCTGAAGGCGGCGTGGATGGCCGACAACCGTCTGCCGAACTCCAAGGAGGCCTCCATCGCCAAGGCCAAGGCCGGGCGGATGGCCAACGAGGTAACGCTGAAATGCGTCGAGCTGGCCGGTGCGCTGGGCTACGGGGAAGAGGAGTTGCTGGAGAAGTGGGCGCGGGATTCGAAGATCCTCGACATCTTCGAAGGCACCCAGCAGATCCAGCTGCTGATCGTGGCGCGGCGGCTGCTGGGCAAGAGTTCCAGTCAGCTCAAGTAAGACGGAGCACTTTTTTGTAGGAGCGAGGGGGACGCCTGGTTATTGCTCACGAACCGCCCAGCGCCAGCGTGGCCGGTTGATCTGGTTCGCGAGCAAGCTCGCTCCTATAGGGTTGATCCGACCATCAGCGTGGCCGGTTCAGGTCGGCGGAATCAGGCTGTGCGCCGCCCGCTGCCGGCATTGCCGGCGGCGGGCGGCCACTGCTCCATCCAGTCGCGGAAGCGGATGCGTTCCTCACGCACCAGCCAGCCATCCTGTTCGGCAAAACCCTCCGACAGCCACACGCCGCGCGTAGCGGCCTTGCGCAGTTCGCCCTTGCTCAGGGTGTAGAGCTCGCCGCTGGGCTGGCCGTGGTCCAGCGGCAACAGGTAGAGGTCCGGGCGGCGGCGGTCCAGGCGAGCCACCAGCGGGCCGCTTTCGAGTTTTTCGTCGACGTGGAACAGGCTGACGTCACGGGCGTCCTTGGGCAGCTCCATGCGCAGGTCGTAGACCAGTTGCAGCGAGGCCGTCGGCAGGTGCACGTAGGCCTGCGGGCGCTCCAGCAGGCGCAGCGCACCGGCCTGCACCGGGCGCGAGGCGCCGGACAGCGGGGTGAGGGAGAAGTGGCTGCTCTCTCGGTAGCGCAGGCAGCCCTCGTAGGGCGTCGGCAGCCAGGTGTCGCCGAAGCGCCCGCCGAGCCAGCCGTCGGCGGTTTCCACCAGGCACTCCTCGGCGACTTCCTGGATCGCGGTGAGCAGCGGCAGGTTCAGTTCGTGGGCCGGCACGTAGCCGGAGATCAGCTTGAGCACGGTGTCACCGCGGTCCAGGCGGCGTTGGCGCACCAGGATCCAGTGGTCGCGGCCCTGGAAGTTCAGGGTCAGGCGCACCGAGACGCCGAGGTTGGCCAGTTCGGTGACGAAACGTTCGTTCTCGCCGATCTGGATGGGGCGGCGGCGCTCCAGCACCTGGGCGAAGTTCAGGGGCTTGCCGAGGGTCTGGTAGGCAAGACCTTCCGGGCTGGCTTCCACCAGCAACGGCAGGGTCTTGAAGGCGGTCGGGTCCTTGCGGGCGAGCGTACGGGGCATGGGGGCTTCCTTCTCGTACAGGGCGCCGGGTTGCGCCGGGCGTGCCCATCGGGGCGGCGCCGACGCCAACGCTGACCGTCTGCTGGAGACGGTCCGGCCGATCGATTTCGGGGGTCGCTATAGCCCGGACAGCCTGACACCGATCCTGATGTCATCGAAAATCAAAAGGATTTCCGAATTTTTCCCTGAAAGGCTGGGCGATTCCGAGGTTTTTGCGTGGGAATCACCGGCTGGCGACATTTTCTCTGACCGCGATTTTCACCGCGGAGTCTGAGCATGGCACAGGAATAGGTAATCCACATGACCGCCGATCAGCGGTCGAGGACCTCGGCGGCGATGCTCACATTGTGCGCGAGGTGCAGCGGATTGATGGTGCCGACGATGGCGCCGGCCACACCCGGATGCCCCAGCACCAGCTCGAAGCTGGCGCGCAGCGGATCGACACCGGGGGCGAGGGTGGCATGGCCGCTGGCCAGGGCCTTCTTGATCAGGATGCCCCGCCCGTGGGCCTGGGCGTGGTCGATCACGGCCTTTTCCGCCTGCTCCTGGAGGTTGTAGGTGACCATCGCGCAGTCGCCGCGCTCCAGGGCCAGCAGGCCGCCGTCGACGGTCTTGCCGGAGAAGCCGAAGCCGCGGATCAGCCCTTCCTCCTTCAGGCGCTCCAGGGTTGCGTAGACCTCGGTGCCGCGCAGGATGTCCAGGTCGTTGCCGTCGGAGTGCACCAGCACCAGGTCGATGTAGTCGGTCTCCAGGCGCTTGAGGCTGCGCTCCACCGAGCGACGGGTGTGCGCGGCGCTGAAGTCGAAGTGCGACTGGCCGCCGACGAACTCCTCGCCGGTCTTGCTGACGATCACCCACGCATCGCGCTGGCCGCGCAGCAGCGGGCCGAGGCGTTCCTCGCTGTGGCCATAGGCCGGCGCGGTGTCGATCAGGTTGATGCCCAGTTCGCGGGCCAGCGCGATCAGGTCGGCGGCTTCGCGGTCGTTGGGAATGCGGAAGCCTTCGGGGTATTTCACGCCCTGGTCGCGGCCCAGTTTCACGGTGCCCAGGCCCAACGGCGAGATGTTCAGGCCGGTGCTGCCCAGCGGGCGGTGCAGGTGATGCAGGGTCTTCATCCGAGCAGTTCCTCCCAGACCGGGCGGGCCAGGGCCGGGCGCGGCAGTTCGGGCAGGGCGGCGCTCGCTTGTGGGCGGATGCCGTTCTTTTCCAGGGACTCCAGCACGCGATCGGCGAAGTTCGGCGCCAGGGCCAGCTTGGTTGGCCAGCCCGCCAGCAGCGCGCCGTCTTCGGCGAGGAAGGCGCTGTCCGGGCGCAGCAGGTTGCTTTGCGCAGGTTCGGCGCGGTCCACGCGCAGGGTTGCCCAGCGAGCGGCGGAGAGGTCGACCCAGGGCACCAGCTTGTGCAGTTCGCGCTGCGCCTCGGCGATCTGCTCGGCCTCGTCGCGGGCCACGCCGCCGGCCTCGGCGATGTCGCCGCCCAGGTACCAGACCCAGTCGCCGTTGCTCAGCGGGTGGGTGGTGACGGTGACGCGCGGCTTCGGGCCGCCGCCCAGGCAGTGGGCGTACAGCGGCTTCAGGGTCGGCGCGGTGACCAGCACCATGTGCAGGGGACGACGCTGCATTTCCGGGCGCTCCAGCCCCAGTTCGCGCAGCAGCGCCTGGTTGCCGGCGCCGGCGCTGAGCACCACGCGCTGGGCGCGGATTTCGCGGCCGTCCACGCGCAGGCCGACCAACTTATCGCCTTCGCGCAGCGCTTCGATGCGCTCGCCGGCCAGCAGGCTGCCGCCGGCCAGTTCGGCGAGGCGGGCGATCAGGCTGGGTACGTCCAGCACCAGTTCGGTGAGGCGGTAGGCCTTGCCCTTGAAGGCCTTGTCCTGCAAGGCTGGCGGCAGGTCGGCACCTTTCACCTGGGCGACCCGGCTGCGCACCGCCTTGCTGGCGAAGAAGCTGGTGAGGTTGCCGGCCAGACCGCCGGGCGACCACAGGTAGTGCGCGTCGGAGAGCACGCGTACGCCGCGGAGGTCCACTTCGCCGGTGCCGGCCAGGCAGTCGCGCCACAGCGCGGGCATGTCGGCGATGGCTTCCGAGGCGCCGCTCAGCGCACCGTGCAGGGCGTATTTGGTGCCGCCGTGGATGATCCCTTGCGAGCGCATGCTCTGCACGCCGCCCAGCGCGGTGTTTTCCACCAGCACGGTGGAAAAACCGGCCTGCCGCAGGCGGGCATTGAGCCAGAGACCGGCGATGCCGCCGCCGACGATGAGGATGTCGGTGCTCAGGGATTCGGACATGAAAGCGCCTCGAGGGAAAAACGAAGGGCGCAGTATAACGCTTGAGGGCGGCGGCAAACGCCCGTTGGCTCAGGCTGCTTTTGTAGGAGCGAGCTTGCTCGCGAACGCCTTGCGCGGAGGAGGAAGGTTCGCGAGCAAGCTTACTCCTACAGAATGCCGAGGGCGCCGCATCAGTGTCCGGCGGTGCCGGAGAACAGCTGGATCACCACCACCCCGCTGACGATCAGGCCCATGCCCAGCAGGGCGGGGGTGTCGAGCTTCTGCTGGTAGAGCACCAGTGCCGCGACGCTGACCAGCACGATGCCCAGGCCGGCCCAGATGGCGTAGGCGATGCCCACCGGGATGCTGCGCACCACCAGGGTGAGCATCCAGAAGGAGATCGCGTAGCCGACGATCACCAGTCCCAGCGGCAGGGGCGTGGAGAGGCCCTTGACCGACTTCAGCGACGCGGTGGCGATCACTTCGGCGACGATGGCAATGGCGAGGTAGAGATAGCCGGGCATGTTCGGTCCTCCCGATAACGACGCACCGCATGGCGCGGCGAGTGGGTTGCATTCGGTCTGGCGGCCATTCTAGTCATCCGGGTGATGGGATAAAGTCATTGCCTATCTGGTTTCGAGATAGGTTGCGGAGATAGCTCATGCAGTGGAACCTGGATCAGTTGCGCCTCTTCGTCAGCGTCGCCGATCAAGCGTCCTTCTCGGCGGCGGCGCGCCAGCTCAAGCGCGTGCAGTCGGCGGTGAGTTCGTCCATCGCGCTGCTGGAAAGCGACCTGGGCGTGACCCTGTTCGAGCGCAGCAGCGGCCGCCAGCCGGTGCTGACCGCCGAGGGCAGGGCGCTGCTGGATGAGGCCCGCGAGGTGCTGCGCCAGTGCGAGCGCCTGGAAAGCCGCGCGCTGGCACTGGTGCGCGGCACCGAGCCGTTGCTGCGGCTGGCGCAGGATGAGGCGATGCCCTATCAGCCGGTGCTCTCGGGGTTGCAGGCGCTGGCGCAGGAGTTCCCCTCGCTGGAAGTGCAGTTGGCCAGCGGCGCCCAGGGCGACGTGGCGCGCAAGCTGCTGGAGCGCCGGGCCGATCTCGGGCTGCTGTTCCATCACGAGGGCATGCCGGAGCAGTTGGAGCGGCAGCGCCTGGGCACCATCGAGATGGTCACCGTGTGCGGCGCCGGGCATGAGCTGGCGAAGCTCGACTACGCCGATCGCCGCGAGCTGGCGCGGCACCGCCAGTTGCTGATGGCGCCGCAGGACAGCCATTACCCCGGTGGTGAGCAGATTAGCCCGCTGGTGTGGCGCGCCGACAGCTTCTACGCGATGGCCGAGTTGCTGATGCGCGACCTCGGCTGGGCCTGGCTGCCGACCCACGTGGCGCAGTACCCGGCGTATCAGCCGCTGCTGGTGGAACTGGCCAGCGACTGGACGCCGCCGCCCTTGGTGGTGGAACTGGTCTGGCGCCGCGACGAGCCGCTGGGGCCGGCGGCGCAGTGGCTGGGCGAGTGCTTTGCGGAGCATCTCGCTTCGCCGGTGTGACATCGCCTGCTCTCGCGCCGATCTGCTTTTCGTAGGAGCGAGCTTGCTCGCGAACAGAATTTTCCAGCCGCTCCAGCGTCAAGCGGTTCGCGAGCAAGCTCGCTCCTACAGAACGCTACCCCATCAGGATTGTGCGGCGTCCAGGGGTGCTAATTTGCTACTCTCCGCCGCCATGAACCGGACCCTCTATACCCTGCTGTTCCACCTGGGCCTGCCGCTGGTCGCGCTGCGCCTGTTCCTGCGTTCGCGCAAGGCGCCGGCGTATGCCCGGCGCGTCGGCGAGCGCTTCGCCCTCGACCTGCCGGCGCTCAAGCCCGGCGGCATCTGGGTGCACGCGGTGTCGGTGGGCGAGAGCATCGCCGCCGCGCCGATGATCCGCGCGCTGATGCAGCGCCACCCCGGCCTGCCGATCACCGTCACCTGCATGACGCCCACCGGCTCCGAGCGCATCCGCGCGCTGTTCGGCGACCAGGTGCAACACTGCTACCTGCCCTACGACCTGCCCTGGGCGGCGGCGCGCTTCCTCGAGCGCGCGCGGCCGGTGCTGGGCGTGATCATGGAAACCGAGCTATGGCCGAACCATATCCATCAGTGCGCCAAACGCGGCATTCCGGTGGCGCTGGCCAATGCGCGGTTGTCCGAACGCTCGGCGCGAGGCTACGCGCGTTTTGCCGGGCTGACCCGGCCGATGCTCGAAGAGATGAGCTGGATCGCCGTGCAGACCGAGGCCGAGGCCGAACGCTTCCGCCAGCTTGGCGCGCGTCCGGATTGCGTGAGCGTGACCGGTTCGATCAAGTTCGACCTGAGCATTGATCCCGAACTGCTGGCGCGCGCCGATGATCTTCGCGGGCAGTGGCAGGCGCAGCAGCGGCCGGTGTGGATCGCCGCCAGCACCCATGCCGGCGAGGACGAGATTGTCCTGACCGCCCATCGCCAGTTGCTGGAGAAGCATCCCGACGCGCTGTTGATCCTGGTGCCGCGCCATCCCGAGCGCTTCAACCCGATGTTCGAGCTGTGCCGCCGCGAAGGCTTCCGCACCCAGCGCCGTTCCACGGGCGAGCGGGTCGTGGCGGAGACCCAGGTGCTGCTCGGCGACACGATGGGCGAGCTGCTGTTCCTCTATGCGCTGGTGGACGTCGCCTTCGTCGGCGGCAGCCTGGTGCCCAACGGCGGGCACAACCTGCTGGAGCCGGCGGCGCTGGGCAAGCCGGTGTTGTCCGGCCCACACCTGTTCAACTTCCTGGAAATCGCCGCGCAACTGCGCGAGGTCGGTGCGTTGCGCGAAGTGGTCGATGCGCCGTCGCTGGCGGTGGCCGTGGCGGCGCTGTGGGACGAGCCGGCTATTGCTGGGCACATGGCGGAGGCCGGGCTGGGCGTGATGAAGGCCAACCAGGGCGCGCTGGAGCGTTTGCTGGATGGCCTTGGGCGACTGATCAAGGGGTGGGCCTAGCGCCTGGAACTTGCCGGGACCTCGACTGTAGGAGCGAGCTTGCTCGCGAACCCCGCATCGGCTCCGGCGCCGTCGGTGAATCCGTTCGCGAGCAAGC